>JANMSV010000117.1:0-22464 GCA_031389685.1 Betaproteobacteria bacterium | reverse complement strand
AACTACCCCGGCCTGCCGGACAACAAGTACTACAAGCTCGCGCAGAAGTACCTGCCGAAAGGCGCGTCGGGCCTGTTGAACTTCGGCGTAAAGGGCGGGGCGAAGTCGGGTGTGCGTTTCATCGAGGCGGCGCAGTTCATGAGCCACCTCGCCAACATCGGCGACGCGAAGACCCTCATCATCCACCCGGCCTCGACCACGCACCGGCAGATGACGGACGACGAGCAGTTGGAAGCGGGCGTCACGCCCGACATGATCCGCATGTCGGTGGGCATCGAGACGCTCGATGACATCCTGTGGGACATCGACCAAGCGTTAACCGAAGCGGGGAAACCATGATCAGCTACCAGATCATCGAACACGGCAAGCCATTGCAGAAGGTGATGCACGAAACACCGAAACCCAAAGGCACCGAGGTGCTGGTGCGCGTCACGCGCTCAGGCGTGTGCCATTCCGACGTCCATATCTGGGACGGCTACTTCGACTGGGGCGGCGGCAAGCGCTTTTATGTGAAGGAGCGCGGCTGCATCCCGCCCTTCACCCTGGGCCATGAGCCATTTGGCGTCGTCGCCGCGGTGGGGCCGCGCGCGAAGGGCGTGCGCGTGGGCCAGAAGCGCATCGTCTATCCCTGGATCGGCTGCGGCAAGTGCGCGGTGTGCAAGGCGGGGCAGGATAACTACTGCATGAAGGCCCAGTTCCTCGGCGTGATGAAACCCGGCGGATATTCGACGCACGTGCTGGTGCCACACCCGAAGTACCTGGTGGATGCCGCGGGCATCGACGAGGGCTTTGCGGCGACGCTCGGCTGCTCCGCGATCACCGCCTACAGCGGCCTGAACAAGTTGCCTAAACTCGGGCCGAAAGACTGGGTGGCGGTGATCGGTTGCGGAGGACTGGGCCTGGTCGCTCTCTCTATTCTCAAAGCGAAGGGCGTGAAGAACGTCATCGCCTGCGACGTGGACGAGACGAAGCTCGCCGCAGCGAAAAAGCAGGGCGCGAAGTTCACACTCGACACGCGCGCGCCGGATGCGGCGCAAAAACTGGGGCAGCTCGCGATGGGCAACCTCGCCGGCTCGATCGATTTCGTCGGCATGCCAGCCACCGCGGCGCTCGGCACCGGGGCGCTACGCAAAGGCGGGCGCTATGTGCTCTGCGGCCTGTACGGCGGGGAGCTCGTGCATCCCCTGCCACCGATTGCGCAGCGCGCCATCGGCATCGTCGGCTCCTACGTCGGCAACCTGCAGGAGCTGAAGGAGGTGGTGGCGCTGGCGAAGAAGAAGAAGCTCAAGGCGACGCCAGTGGAGCTGCGCCGGCCGGAAGAGGTGAACCGCACGCTGGACGAGCTGAAGGCCGGGAAGGTGCTCGGGCGCGTGGTGCTCGATATGGAACAGGAGAAGGCGTGACGCCTTTCAGCTGGACCAACCCCTATCCCTGGCCGCGCAAGCCCGTCCTCGCGAAAAACGTCGTCGCCACCTCGCAACCGCTCGCGGCGCAAGCCGGCCTGCAGATGCTCGCCGCCGGCGGCAGCGCGGTGGACGCGATCCTCGCCACCGCCATCACGCTCACGCTCGTCGAGCCGGTTTCCAACGGCATCGGCTCGGACGCCTACGCCATCGTCTGGGACGGCAAAGAACTGCACGGCCTCAACGCCTCCGGCCGCTCGCCCGAAGGCTGGACGCCCGAGTTCTTCAAGGATCAACCGGCCATGACCCAGCGCGGCTGGAACAGCGTGACGGTGCCGGGCTGCGTCTCGGCCTGGCGCATGCTGTCGGAAAAGTTCGGCAAGCTGCCGTTCGAGAAGCTGTTCGAGGCCGCGATCCGCTACGGGCGCGAGGGTTTCCTCGTCTCGCCGACCATCGCCTCGCAATGGGCGAAGCAGGTGCCGGAACTCAAGAGCCAGCCCGGATTCGCTGAAGCCTTCCTGCCCAACGGCCGCGCGCCGCAGCCGGGGGAGCTGTTCCGATTCGCTGACCATGCAGCCACGCTGGAGGCGATCGCAAAGACGAAAGGCGAGGCCTTCTACAACGGCCCGCTGGCCGAGCGCCTCGCGTCCCATTCGAAACAGCATGGCGGCGTGATGCGCGCCTCCGACCTGGCCGCGCACAAATCCGACTGGACCGCGCCGCTGCAGGTCGATTACCGGGGCTACACGCTGCACGAGCTGCCGCCCAACGGCCAGGGCATGGTGGCGCTCATTGCGCTCGGCATCCTCGGACAGTTCGAACTGCGCAGCCACCCGGTGGACGGCCCGGACAGCCTGCACCTGCAGATCGAAGCGCAAAAACTCGCGTTCGCGGATGCCTGGCGCTATATCGCCGACCTGGACCACATGGACGTCAAGCCGCAGCAGCTGCTCGATGCGGGCTACTTCAAGGAACGCGCGAAGCTCATTGATATGAAGCAGGCGAAAGCCTTCGCCCACGGCACTGCGCCCAAGGGCGGCACGGTGTACCTCACCGCGGCGGACGCCTCGGGGATGATGGTGTCCTTCATCCAGTCGAACTACATGGGCTTCGGCTCGGGCGTGGTGGTGCCGGGCACCGGGATTTCGCTGCAGAATCGCGGCGGCACGTTCGTGCTCAAGCCCGGCCACCCGAATTGCGTGGGGCCGAAGAAGCGCCCCTACCAGACCATCATCCCGGGATTCGTGACCAAGGACGGCAAGCCGGTGATGAGCTTCGGCGTGATGGGCGGCACCATGCAGCCGCAGGGCCACGCCCAGGTGATGGTGCGCATCGCGGACTACGGCCAGCACCCGCAGACGGCCTGCGACGGCCCGCGCTTCCGTTTCGTGCAGGGCATGGAGGTGAGCGTCGAAGAAGGCAACTTCCCGGCGGCGTCGCTCGAGGAGCTGCAAAAGCGCGGCCACAAGATCGTGACGGTGGAGGACTACAACCAGTTCGGCAGCGCGCAGTTGATCTGGAAAACCGAGGGCGGCTACATCGCCGCCAGCGACCCGCGGCGCGACGGCCAGGCCGTGGGGTTCTAGGCATGCTGAAGATCTGGGGCCGGACCAATTCGGTCAACGTGAAAAAGGCGCTGTGGTGCGCCGCAGAGCTCGGCCTCAAGGTCGAGCGCCTGGACGCCGGCATGCAGCATGGCGTGGTCAATACGCCCGAGTACCGCAAGATGAATCCCACGGGCCTGGTGCCGACGATCGACGACGACGGCTTCCAACTGTGGGAGTCGCACAGCATCGTGCGCTACCTGTGCGCCAAGCACAGCGCCGGCACCCTGTGGCCCACCGACCTGCGCGTGCGCGCCGACGCCGAACGCTGGATGGACTGGGCGTTCACTTTCCAGGGGGCAATGCGCAACGTGTTCTGGGGCCTGATCCGCACGCCGCCGGAAAAGCGCGACCTGAAAGCCATCGAGGAAGGCTGAAGCAAGAGCGCCGAACTGGTCGCCATCCTCGACAAGATCCTGTCGGCGCGACGCTATGTCGCGGGCGCGGCCTTCACGATGGGCGACATCCCGATCGGCTGCGAGGTGCAGCGCTGGATGCGCGTGCCGATCGAGCGTGCGTCCTTCCCCAACGTGCAGGCCTGGTTCGAGCGCCTGGGCCAGCGCCCGCCGTTCCGCCAGCACGTGGACCTGCCGCTCACATGAGCAAGGTCGCCATCGTCACCGGGGCGGCGAGCGGCATCGGCCTCGCCTGCGCCGAGCGGCTCGCCGCCGACGGCATGAAAGTGGTGCTTGCAGACCTCAATGAGAAGGCTGGCGCGGAACACGCGAAGCGCCTCGGCGGCACATTCGTCGCCTCGGATCTCGGCACGCGCGAGGGCTGCCGCAAGCTGGTGGACCAGGCGCTGAAAGCTTACGGCACGGTGCACGTGCTGGTGAACAACGCGGGCTACCAGCACGTCGCGCCGATCGAGGATTTTCCCGAAGACCAGTGGGAGCGCATGCTGGCGCTGATGCTCACCGCGCCGTTCCTGCTCACGCGCTACTGCTGGCCGGCGATGAAAAAGCAACAGTGGGGGCGCGTGGTGAACATCGCCTCGATCCATGCGCTGGTCGCCTCGCCCTTCAAGGCCGGCTACATCTCGGCCAAGCACGGCCTCATCGGACTCACGCGCACCGCGGCGCTCGAAGGCGGCGAGCACGGCATCACCGTGAACGCCATCTGCCCGGCGTACGTGAAGACACCGCTGGTGGACAGCCAGATCGCCGACCAGGCGAAGGCCAACCGGATGTCGCCGGACGAGGTGATCGAAAAGATCATGTTGGCGCCGGCGGCGGTGAAGCGGCTGATTGAGCCCGCCGAGGTAGCGGGGTTCGTTGCTTACCTGTGCGGCGACGCGGCAGGCACGATCACCGGGTCGGCGCTGACGATGGATCTCGGCTGGACCGCTCGCTAGCGAGCTGCTTCACCCTGGCGTAGAAGGCCGGCAGATCGCCTTTTGACTCCGCGAGGAGCCGCTCGAACATCGGCACGAGTTCCGTGTAAGTCGCGTAGGAGGCGAGAAAGGCATTGTTCGGCTCGGCGCCCTCGAATCCCCTCAGTGTAGCGAGCCAAGGTCGCAGCGCTTCCAGCTCGGCGCGCTTGCGTTCGCGCATGGCCTCGGGCGCGAGGCGCGTGCGGTAGAGCGCCTCGAGCTTTGCGCGCGTCGACGCCACCAGCGCTGTAAACTGCCCCTGGCCGCGGGGCTGCTCCGCCGTTCGTCCGCTGCCGACCAAAAAGCGCCGCAGGCCCTCGTGCTCGACCACCACCGCAAAGGACTCGTTGAACGTGGAGTCGTCTTTCACGTAGACCACCTGGTGCGCGAGCTCGTGGAACATCAGCCGTGCGAGCTCCACGTCCGCATAGCCGATGAACGTGGAGAGCAGCGGATCGTCGAACCAGCCCAGCGTCGAATAGGCGGGCACGCCGTAAACGATCACGTCGTTGCCCGCCGCGCGCATGCCTGCGGCGTGCTTTTCGGCCGCCTCCTTCGCGTAGTAACCGCGGTACGCGACGCACCCGACGATCGGAAAACAGGACTGTACCGGCTGCAGCGAGAACTCCGGCGCCGCGACCACGTTCCACACCACGTACGGCCGCCCCAGCGCCGCGTAGCTGCGGTAGGCGCGGTTGTCCGGGAGTTTCAACTCCCGCGATGCGAAATCTCGAATACCGATCGCCACGCGCAGGCGCTCCTTCAGTGCGGCGGGAATCGCTGCGTCGGCCAGCACTGCCTCCACCGACCGCGCTTTCGCAACGAGCGCCAGCTGTCCGCCCGCGGCCTGGCCGTAGTAGGAAAGCGTCTCGCAACCCGCGAGCAGGACTGCGCTAAGCAGGAACAGTAAAGCGCGCATGCGTGCAGAAGGACTGTACCTGCGCGGCCACGCGCGCCGAGAGCAGCATCGTGCTGTGGCCGACCGGCAGCACGATGCGTGCGCGCATCCCTTCGACTTCGGTTTCCTCAACGCGCACCACGCCGTCGTTCGGTCCGGGTAGCGCGCCAAACAGCCGTCCAAGGCCGATGGACACCCTACCGGCGACGACGCCGAGCGGTTCGGGCCGCGACCAGCATGCAGCGCGCCCTTCCCGCCACAGAGGTTCGCTCGCGCCGAGAAACCAGCGCCCCCAGCCGTGGCGCGCGAGGCGCCGGCCGGCGAAGTTGCCGCGCGCGGGCGTGCCTAGGAGCACGACGTTCACCACACTGGTTTCAGGATGACGCAGCAGAGTTTCGAGCACCACCAGCCCGCCGAGGCTGTGTCCGACGAAATGCGCCGGCCCGATGCCGCATGCGGTGCGCGCCAGGCGCTCGGCATGCGCTTGCAGCGGTCGCCCGCGCCCATGGTAGGAAAACAAGTGGCAGCGGAACCCCGCGGCCTGCAGCCGCGCAGCAAGCGGCGTCATCACCAGCGCGGGCACCCACAGCCCGTGGACCAGGACGATGTCGCGCGACACGTCAGACTCCACGCCGCAGCAGCAGCCGGGCGCCGACGATCAGCCCGGGCATTCCAAGCAATGCATACGCCAAGCCGTAGCTGCCGCCAAGCGCGAGCACGAGATTGAATAGCGGCGGCGTCACCACCACGCCGAGGAAAGTAAAGAACAGGCACCCGCCGGTGGCCTGGCTGACCATTCCCTGCGGCGCGATGCGCGCCACCTCGGCGAGGAACACGCCGTTCCAGCCCACGGCGGTGGCGCCGAAGAACGAGGCGAATGCGACCAGCAGCCATCCCGGCCAATCCGGATGCGCGGCCAGGGTCGCCAGGGCCGAAATGCCCATTCCCAGTCCCAGGAGCCCGAGCATGGTGCGCCGCGCGACGGCGCGGTCGGCCAGCGCACCCCAGACGATCCGCCCCGCGACGCTTGCCACTTGCGAAACCGCCATCACGATACCGGCGAGCACCAGGGTGAGCGCGAAGCTGTCGATCAGAAAGGTCACCAGGTAGGTGACCAGCGTGATCTGCACGCCGCCATAAATGAAGGAGGTCACCGCCATTTCGCGCAGCCTGGGGGAGCGCGCTACCAGCCCGACCGGCTGGAATGCCGCGCGCAGCGAGATGGGTGCGACCGGGTTGAGGTTGGTGTCGTAGCGGGCGCGGGCGGGCGCGATCACCAGCGCCAGTGCAAAGCAGCAGACCCCGATCAGCAGGGCGGTCCATTGCCAGCCTGCCGCGAGTACCAGCGCGGGCACCAGCGCGCCGGCGAGCACGCCGCCCGCCGGAACACCGGTCTGCTTGATCGAAAAAATAAGCGAGAACATCGATGGCGGCGCGGCGCGCACCAGGATCACCGAGCTCGCCGGCGTCGTCGGGCCATAGCCCAGGCCGACCACGAAGGCGCCCAGCAGCACGAACGGCGGCCAGGCGCTCGCTGCCAGCGCCATCCCGCAAAGGCACAGCAACAGGCTCGCCTGGCTGATGCGGATCGGGCCGAAACGCGCGACCCAGCCGCCCGCGGCCGCCGAACCGATCATGCTGCCCGCGTAAGCGATGGCGATGAAGTAACCGACCGCGGCGGGCGCCACGCCCAGCGCGGGACCCGCCACCGGCGCCATCACCGGCGCGCTGTAGATCGCGAACGCGACCAACGTCTGGATCGCGAGTGTGACCGCCAGCGGAAGCAGAATGGGGTGCAGGGCGCTCAGAGGTCCCGGCCGCGGATCTCGCGCATGGTGTCGAGCAGCGCCTGGGCGCGATAGACGATGGGATAGTCCACCATCTGCCCGTCCACCTCCACTGCCGCTGCGCCCTGCACCTCGACTTCCTTGAACGCGGCGACGATGCGCTCGGCGCGGGCTACCTCGTCGGCGCTTGGAGTGAAGGCTTCGTTGACCACCGCGACCTGGTCCGGGTGCACGCACAGGCGCCCCTGGAAACCGCCGCGGCGGCTGCGCTCCAGGGCGCGCTTGAATCCCTCCATGTCGCGCAGGTGGAACCAGGGGCTGTCGAGCGGACCCTCCATGCCCGCAGCGCGCGAGGCGAGCACCACGCGCGCGCGCGCCTCGGCCAGTTCGGGCTCTTCGTGCGACGGCAGCAAGCCGGCGTCGAGGCTGAAGTCGGCGGCGCCGAAGGCGAGGCGCTTCACCCGCCAAGGGCCGCTGTAGGGTCTGAGGTTTCGCGCCTGCACAATGCGGTCCACGCGCGCCACGCCGACCGCAGTCTCGATCTGTGGTATCAGGTCAATGCTGCCCTCGGCGATCCCCTGCTCGCGCTCGAGTGCGCCGAGCAGCCAGTCGATCGCGTGCAGGTCGGCGGCGCTCTCCACCTTGGGCAGCACCACGCCGTCCACCTTGTGGTGGATCGTCTCCACCAGGTCGCGGTAACAAAACGGCGTGGCAGGCGCATTCACCCGCACGTAGCCGCGGCAACTGCGCGGACGCTTGAGCGCCTCGGCAACAGGTTTCCTCGCCGCCGCCTTGTCCGCGGTCGCCACCGCGTCCTCCAGGTCGAGAATCACGGCGTCGGCGCCCAGGCCGAACGCCTTTTCGACGCGCCGCGGATGGTTGCCCGGTGCGAACAGGAACGTCCTATTGAGCGGCATGAGCCTGCCTTTCATCCCAGCGTGGATACGGAAGACGCCATTGTGCCGTGGCGAGCGCTTGCGGCCAGACCACCTCGCGCCGCCCGGCGATGACTTGCACCACCGCCGGCCTGGCCGCCAGTTGCTCGCCGTTACTGTCCACGCGGTAGCGGCCGATCGGCGTCTCGGTCTCGAGCGCCGCGAGCGCCTCACGCAGCCTTTCCTGATCGAGCACCCCGGCCTTGAGCACGCCCTCCTCCAGCACCAGCGCCGCGGAATAAGTCGCGGCCGCGAGCGCGCCGGGTTCGCCCGCCCAGCGCTTGCGCCAGGCCTGCACGAACGCCGCATTGCCGCGCGTGGTGAAACGCGGGTCGTAGGCCGAAAGTCCCAGTGCGAATTCGGCGTCCTGTCCCACGAACTGCAGGAAGCGCGGCTCGGCAGCCCCCTGCGCCAGAAACAGCCGCGGCGCGTAGCCGATCCGCTTGAACGACTTCACCATTTCTGCCGCGTCCTCGGGCTGGCCGAACGCGATCCAGGCCTGGGCGTCGCGCGCACGCGCCGCCGCGATCTGCGGGCCGTAGTCGCGCTCGCCGGCCGATGCCGTGTGCACCGGTCCCGGGTCGAGCCCCGCGGCACCGGCTTTCCTCACCAGCCCCGCTGCCGCCTCCCGCGCTGCGGGGTCGTTGCGCGCCACCAGGTACAGGCGGCGGTATCCCATGGCGATCGCGACCGCGAGCGCCCCCTCGCCGTAATCTGCAACGGGCGCGGGCACCTGGAACACGTAGCGCCTGCCGGCGCGATGCGTGTTGCGCGAAACGCCGGTCGCGTTGACCATCACCCTGCGCGCGCGCTCGGTGACGGCAGTCGCGGTCACGGACGCGGCGCTGCCGAAAGGCCCGATGAGCAGATGCGCGCCTTCGTCGTCGATCAGGCGCGCGTACAGCGCGGCCGAGGCGCTGGCCTCCGAACGGTCGTCCAGGACGCGCAGTTCGACGCGCCGGCCGAGCAAGCCGCCCGCGGCGTTGCGGCCCTCCTGCCACAGGACGAGCGCCTTCTTCATGTCGGCGGCAAGATCGGCCAGCAGTCCGGTTTCGGGCAGCACCGCGCCGACCACCAGCACCGGCCCCTGCGCGAAGGCCGGCGCTGCCGCGAGCCACAGCGCGACGAGCCAGGCGCGCATCAATAGCCGAAAAAACGCGCGAAGCGCGCCACCGGCTCGCGCTCGGTCACCAGCGTGTTCTCGATGGCGTCCGCGCGCGCGTAGCCGAGCGACATCCCGCACACCACTATTTCCTGCTGCGGAATCTGCAGCTCGCGCCGCAACACCGTGTGCGCCGAGCCGATCGCCGCCTGCGGGCAGGTGTCCAGCCCGAAGCCGCGCGCCGCCAGCATCAGGCTTTGCAGGAACATGCCGGTGTCGAGCCACGCGCCGACCGGCAGGTCGCGCTCCAGGGTAAACACGAGACCCACCGGCGCGTCAAAGAACAGGTAGTTGCGCGCGTGCTGCCGGTGGGTCTTGTCGCGCTCGCCCTTGCCGATGCCGAGCAGGCCATACAGGTCCCAGCCCAGCTTCCTGCGGCGCGCGAGATAGGGATCGCGCCACTTCGAGGGGTAGTAGTCATACTCGCGTTTCCAGCCCTCTTCGCCGTGCTGCATGAACTCGGCATGCATCGCGGCGCAGAGCCGCGTACGCGCCTCGCCCGCGACCACGTAGACCCTCCAGGGCTGGATGTTGGTGCCGGAGGGCGCGCGGCTGGCGAGCGCCAGGAGCCGCTCCACCGTCTCGCGCGGCACCGGGTCCGGGCGGAACGCGCGCAGGCTGCGGCGTGAAAGGATCGCTTCCTCGACGTTATGCGCAACGGCGCCGGCGCTGAAGGGCAGCGCGCCCCGGGCGGGATCGTGGGTCTTGGTGTTCATCGGGCGATAATACCGAACATGGATGCCCGCCTGCAGTCCGCGTTCGCTGCGCTGGTCGGTGCAAAGTACGTTCTTACCTCGCCACAGGACACCGCGGCCTACACCACCGACTGGCGCAGGCAATACCATGCCGACGCGCTGTGCGTGCTGAGGCCTGCGAATACCGCCGAAGTCTCCTCAGTGGTCGGCCTGTGCGCGCGCGAGGGCATTGCCATCGTGCCCCAGGGCGGCAACACCGGCCTCTCGGGCGGGTCGGTGCCGACCGGCACGCGGCCCGAGGTCGTGCTCTCGCTGTCGCGGCTCAACCGCATTCGCGCCGTCGACGCGCTGAACGACAGCATGACGGTCGAAGCGGGCTGCGTGCTGGCCGACATCCAGCGAGCCGCGGAGGAGGCCGGGCGCCTGTTCGCGCTTTCGCTCGCTGCCGAAGGTAGTTGCCAGATCGGCGGCAATCTCTCCACCAACGCCGGCGGCGTCAACGTCCTGCGCTACGGCAACGCGCGCGAGCAGGTGCTCGGGCTCGAGGTGGTGCTGCCCGACGGGCGCGTGTGGAACGGTCTGCGCGCGCTGCGCAAGGACAACAGCGGCTACGACCTGAAGCAGCTGTTCCTCGGGGCCGAAGGCACACTGGGGGTGATCACCGCCGCCGTGCTCAAGCTGCACCCCAAGCCGACCGCGAACGTCACGGCGTGGATCGCCATGCGCAATCCTGCGCATGCGGTCGAATCGCTGGCGCAATTGCGCGCGCTGCTCGGCGAGCGCATCAGCGCGTTCGAACTGGTGTCGCGCCCCTGCCTCGAGGCGGTGCTCAAGCATGCGCCCGCGATCCGCGATCCGCTGCTGCGCCCGCATCCCTGGTACGTGCTCGCGGAATTCGCCGACGCGGGCGAGCCCGCGGCGCTGGCGGCGCAGGTGGAACAGGCGCTCGCGGATCGCTCGAACCTCGCGGACGACGCGGTGCTCGCCTCGAGCACGGCACAGTCGCAGGCGCTGTGGAAAATACGCGAGACGATTCCGCAAGCGCAGTTCGCCAACCTCAAGCACGACGTATCCGTGCCGGTGTCGAAAGTGCCGGAACTGATCGAGCGCGCCGGCGCGGCGCTCGAGTCGGTCATGCCAGGCGTCCCGGTGTACGCCTTCGGCCACATCGGCGACGGCAACATCCACTACAACGTCGGCGACCCGGCGCTGCTCGCGCGGCGCGGGGAAGTGAACCGCATCGTCTACGACGTGGTGGCGGCGCTCGGCGGCTCGATCTCGGCCGAGCACGGCCTCGGGCAGATGAAGCGCGAGGAGATCCGCCGCCACAAGGATGCGCTGGAACTGGAGTTGATGCGCGCCCTCAAGCGCTCGCTCGATCCGCAGGACCTGATGAACCCCGGCAAGGTCCTTTAGCTACCGCGGCAGCAAGGCGGCGATGGTTTTGCGCACCGCTTCGCGCGACCAATCGAGCTCCCCGACGTAGCTGTAGCGCACGCGGCCGTCAGGCCCGACGACAAAGGTCGCCGGAAGGGCCCTCACCTTCCAGGCCTTGGCGGCCGCCGCGTCGCGATCGAGCAGGACCGGAAAGCGCAACGGCACCTCGCGCAGGAAGACGCGGACCTGCGGCTCGGGCTCGCCGAGGTTGACCGCCAGGACGGCGAAGGGCCGGCCCTTGAGGGAGTCGCGCAAACTTTCGATGGAGGGCATCTCGTAGCGGCAAGGCGCGCACCAGGTCGCCCAGAAATTGATCAGCACCACTTTGCCGCTATAGTCCGCGAGCGTGTGGACCTTGCCGTCCAGGTCCTGCAGGCGTAGCGCGGGCGTCGGCCCGCCGCTCCAGGACTGCAACTGCGCGCTCGCGGCTGTGCACCAGAAAAGCAGGAGTGCTGCGGCCAGCCTCACTCAGTGTTGGCGGCACTGCCCAGCAAGGCAGCCCGAAACCTGGTCTTGAGCAGAGCTCCCTCGCGCGGCGGCAGCACCAGCGGAATTTTCTCCGCCACCACCTTCACCTGGGCGAAGTGCGGTCCCGCAGTCTCGTGAATCGCTTTGCGCAGCGCGGCCACGCCCGCGGCATCGCGCAGGAGGAGACCCGAGGCAAATCCCGCGGCGCGCGCCATGGCGGCCAGGTCCACGCCGTGCGCGGTGTGGCTCTCCTGCATCCCGGTCTCGCCGTAGCGCTCGTTGTCGATCACCACCACGCACAGGTTGTCCGGCTTTTGCACACCGATGGTGGCGAGGGAGCCTAGCCCCATCAGCATCTCGCCGTCGCCGGTGAGCACGAGCACGCGGCGTTTCGGCTGCGCCAGCGCCAGCCCCAATCCCGTCATCGCGGCGCAGCCCATCGCGCCCCACATCGGGAAAGTCAGGTCGCGATCCCCGGCAGCGGTGCAGTCCCAGGCGGTGGAACCCAGCCCCGCGACGACCAGCACCTTGCCGCGGTCCTGGAGCAGCGCCTTCACCACGTCGCGCCGGTGCAGGCTCATCGGCTGGTCTGGTCCTCGAAGCTCTTGATGCCGATTACACGCTGCGAGATCAACACCGCCGCGCACTGGTAGCTGCCAAGGGCAAGCCGCGCCGCCGCGTCCACCTGCTCGGCGACATCGGCGGCGGAGTCGGCATGCTGGACCGTGACGCCCATTGCGCGCAGCACCTCCGGCGTCGCCTGGCCCATGGGCACTTGCCAGGGGTTGAACTCGCCGTACTCGCCGCGCATGGTGACGAGGATCAACGCGGGGATGCGGCATTCGCGCAGCATGCCGAGCGCGTTGATGATGTTGCCTACGCCGCTGGATTGCATCAGCAGCACGGTCTTCGCGCCGCCCAGCCAGGCCCCGGCCGCCAGGCCGACGCCCTCCTCCTCGGTGGTCATCACCACCGTGCGCATGCGCGCATCCGCCTGGCACAGCTCGATCATGCGTTTATGTCCGCCGTCGGGCACATAGCCCACCACGCTGAATCCATGGCGCGAGAGCACCTGGTGGGCGGCGAGCGACCAGTCCAGGGCGGCGGGAAGGGGCGCGTTCAAGCGGGGCGATTCTAAACCACGCGCACTGCGACCCGCTGCACCGCGTTGTTGCCGAATCCGGTGACGTCCCAGGTTGGCTCGAGCGGCTGCACGCTGCCCGTGGCGTCCGTCGCCCGGCAGGCGAGTTCATGCTCGCCCACTGCCGCTTCCCAGTTCGCGCGCCAGCCACGCCAGGCGTGTTCCGCGCCCGGTGCCTCGAGCTGTGCGTCGCGCCAGCGGCCGTTCACCGCAAACTCGACCCGGGTCACCGGCGCCGCGCCCGACCATGCGCGCCCAAAAATTTCCACGCCGCCCGCGCCGAGCATGCGCTCGCGCGTATAAAAGTCCGGGATTCCAGGTGGGACGAGGAGCGCATTCACGCGCATCAGGCGGCAGGGTTCGCCGCGCGCTCCCGGCACCGTCCTGAAATGGTAGCTGTGGGCCTGCTGCACGCCGTCAAACGGCCGGTCGATGGCCTCGATGCGCGCCAGCCACTTCACGCTCGCCATTCCGTACCAGCGCGGCACTACCAGCCGCAGCGGAAAACCGTGCTGCGGCGGCAGCGGCTGTCCGTTCATGGCGTAAGCCAGCAGCACATCCTCCTGCAGCGCGTCGGCCGGCACAAGGCTGCGCGCGAACGCGTGCTCGGTCGCCCGGTCGATGCCGCGGTCCGCGCCCCAGAACACGATGTCCTGCGCTTCAGTGCGCAAGCCCGCCGCGCGCAGCACGGCGGCGAGCGGCACGCCCGTCCAGTCCGCGGTGGACACGCCCTCCTTGATCCATGGAATGGAGGGGTAGCGCGGCGACACCTGGGCGCGGCCGTTGCCGGCGCATTCGAGCGTCACCCGCTCAGTGCGGGCGGGCATGCGCCGCAATTCCTCCAGGGAGAGGGAAAGCGGCTTTTGCATCAGCCCGCCGACCTCCAGACGCCAGGTCCGCGCATCCAGGGTCGGAATGTCGAAATGGATCAGGCAGTAATGCAGGCCCACGGGCGTCACGTCGTGGCGCAGGGCTTCCAGCGGCATGCCGCTGTTGCGCGCCGCGAGCGCGACCTCCTGGAAAGTGTAGCGGCCGACCATCGGCGGCCGCCGCGTGATGCCGGTCATCGTCGTTTTCCTGCCGTGGATTCTATAATGCACGGCAATCCCGTCATGCCGAATCGAACCTGGCTCGAAGTCGCAGTGAACGGCCCTTGGGGCCGCGAACGGCAGCCGGGCATACCCGTGCGCATCAAGGACATCGTCGCCGAGGGCGTCGCCTGTGCGCGCGAGGGTGCAGCCATCGTCCACGTGCACGCTTACGACGAGGCGAGCGGCCGCCAGTGCGACGACGTGGACTTGTACGCGCGCATCATCGAGGGCATCCGCGCGCAGGTGGACTGCATCGTCTATCCGACCATTCCCTTCGGCGGCGAACACACCCCCGCATCGCGCTTCGCCGCCGTGGAGGGACTGGCGCGCCGCGGCCTGCTGGAATGCGCGGTCGTGGATCCGGGGTCGGTCAACATCGACGGCTTCGTCTACCTCAATCCGAACGATCACATCCGGCACGGCCTCGCGCTTGCGGCGCAATACCGCTTCCATCCCGGCTACGCCATCTACGAGCCGGGTTTCCTGCGCCTGGGCGCGCAGCTCGCCCGCGAAGCCGCGGCGCCACAGCCGATCTATCGCTTCATGTTCTCGCAGGGCTTTGCCTTCGGCTTTCCGCCCGCCGAGTACGCGCTGGACGCCTACCTCAGGCTGCTGGCTGACGAGGCACCGGGCGCGCCCTGGATGGTGGCCGGGCTGGACGTGGACGTGCTGCCGCTGGCCGGCGTGGCCGCGGCGCGCGGCGGGCATGTGCGCGTGGGACTGGAGGATGCACCGTTTGGCTCCACGCGAAGCAATTTGCAGTGGACCCGGGAAGCCAGCCGCGCGATCCGGGCCTCCGGTAGTGAACTCGCGTCGGCCGCCGAGGTGCGCCGCGCCTTGAACGGAAACTGATGGAGCTGGCGCAGTTTCGCGCCGCGCTGCCGCGCGGCGATCTTTGGGTGTTCGGCTATGGCTCGCTGATGTGGTCGCCCGGCTTCCCGTTCACGGCGAGCTCGCTGGGCCTCCTGCGGGGCTACCACCGCGCCCTGTGCATCCTGTCCACGCGCTACCGGGGCACGCACCGGCGCCCGGGACTGGTCATGGGCCTGTGCCGAGGCGGATCCTGCTGGGGCATGGCATTCCGCGTTCCTGCGGCGCGCGTTCGCATCGCCCTGACCAGACTATGGAGCCGCGAGATGCCGCGCCGCGTCTACAAGGCGAGATTGGTGCCGGTGCGCATCTCGAGTGGGCGCAAGGTGCGCGCGCTGGCGTTCATCGCCGATACCCGGCACGAGAGTTTCGCGCGCGAGCTAGACCTGCGCAGTCGCGCGCAACTGGTGGCGCAGGGCGTGGGCGAGCGCGGTCCGTGCACCGAGTACATTCGTTCCACGCTCAGTCACATGATGGAGCTCGGCGTCACCGACCCTCACCTGGCGCGGGTGCTGGAGTCCGCCGAGGCCATGCGTTCCAGGGCCTCGCGCAGGCGCGCGCGCTGAGTGCCGAAGTTGAGCCGTACATAGCCCGGCGCACCGAATTGCTCCCCGGGCGACAGCGCCACGCCGTGCGCTAGAAAGTGCGCATGCGCGTCCTTGACGCCAAGGCCGTTGGCGTCGATCCAGGCGAGGTAGGTCGCTTCCACATGCGCCATTGCCACGCCTTGCATGCCGCCCACCGCCGCCTCGACCAGGTCGCGGTTGCCGCGCAGGTATTCGAGTTGCGCGGCGAGCCAGGGCCCGCCCTTCCGGTAAGCCGCGAGCGCCGCGACATAGCCGAACAACGAAGGATCGTGCACGGTAGCGTGGTGGTCGGATGAAAATGCGCGACGCAGGCCGGCATCCTCCACGATGGCCCAGGCGCAGCCAGCGCCCGGGAAATTGAACGTCTTGTTGGGCGAGGCGAGCGTCACCGTGCGCCGCGAAACTTCGGGCGACAGGCTGGCGATCGGCACATGCGGCTTGCCCGCGTCGAGCAGCAGGTCGGCGTGGATTTCGTCGGCGCAGATCACGAAATCGTGACGCTCGGCGAGGCCGGCAAGCCGCTCGAGCTCGTCGCGCGTGAAGATCGTGCCCCCGGGGTTCTGCGGGTTGCACAGGGATAGCAGGCGCGTATTCGGCCGCACGGCGGCAACGAGCCTTTCCTCGTCGAAAACCCAGCGGCCCGCGCACAGTACCAGCGGCACTTCGGTATGCGCGCGCGGCGCCAGCTCGAGCGCGCGCTTGAAGTGCTGGTAGATCGGGGTCGGCACCAGCACGTGGCCGTCCGCCGGCACGAGATGGCGTGCCGCCAGGTGCAGCCCGGGCACCACGCCGGGCAGGAATACGATCCAGTCGGGCGCAATGTCCCAGCCGTACAGGCGCCGCATGCGCGCCGCGATTGCCTCGCGCTGCTCCTGCGGCGGCACGGTGTAGCCGAGGACGCCGTGGCGCAGGCGCGCAGCGAGCGCCTCCAGCACGCAGGGCGGCGCGCGAAAGTCGGTGTCGGCCACCCACAGGGGGATCACGTCGCGCCCGGCGTAGCGCTCCCAGCGCGAGGACCAGGTGCCCGCGCGGTCCACCGGCGCGTCGAAATCGAATTGCATGCCCGAAGGTTAAAACAAAAAAACGCCGGGCAATGCCCGGCGTCGAAATCAGGGGACTGTCGCGTGCTACTTCTTGCTCTTCTTCGACATCGGGTCCTTTTCCAGGTCGTCTTCTGCCTTCCCCCCCTCCTCCTCCTCCGATTGCTCCTTTATCGCCTTGGCCGGGTCTTCCTCGAGGCGGTTCATGCTGTCGTCCACTGGCTCGGTCTTCACCTGGCGAGACTCGTGCTGCAGCTGCTCCGGGAACGAGGTGGCGATCTGCGGGAATGCCACGATCAAGGCGATTGCAATGCACTGCAGGATCATGAACTCGAACATGCCCTTGTAGATCGTCGCGAGCGACCATTCCTTCACCACCTGCCTCAGGTAATAGGCCGACATCGCCACCGGCGGCGACAGGAACGCGGTCTGCAAGGTCACCGCGACCAGCGCCCCGAACCAGACCATGACCATCTCCGGCGCGATGCCGAGCGACACGCCGAGCGGGCCCTTGAGAGCCTCCATCACCGGGTAGAAGATCGGCAGGAAGACGAGGATGATCGCCGGCCACTCGAACGGCCAGCCGAGCAGGAAGATGAGGAACAGGACGACGATCAGCATCATCACCGGCGAGAGCGGCAGCGCGAGCATCATCTCGGTGATCCAGTTGGCGCTGCCCAGCCGCGCGAACACGGCGCCGAAGATGTTCGAGGTCGTCGCCAGCAGCAGCACCATGGCCGAGGTCGCCGTGGTCGAGAGCACCGCCCGCTTGACCCCAGCGTAGGTTAGCCTTCCGTACGCCGCAGCGAGCAGCATCGCGCCAAGGGCGCCGATGCCCGCCGCCTCGGTCGGCGTGGCGAGGCCGGCCAGGATCGATCCCAGCGCGGCTGCGATCAAACCGACCAGCGGCACCACGCCGATCAGCACCTCCTTCACCATGACGCCCACGCTGTGGATCCGCTCCTCCTTCGGTACCGGCGGGCCGAGCTTCGGGTTGATGAAAGCGCGCCCCATCAGATACACCAGATAGAGGCCGGCAAGCAGGAATCCCGGGCCGAACGCGGCGGCATAGAGGTCCGCCACCGAGACACCGAGCACCGGGCCCATCACGATCAACATCACCGAGGGCGGGATCAGGATGCCGAGCGTGCCGCCCGCGGTGATCGCGCCGGCCGAAAGCCGCCCGTCGTACCCGGTCTTGATCATGATCGGGCTCGCCATGATGCCGAGCACGGTCACCGCGGCGCCGACGATGCCCGTCGCCATGGCGAAAATGGTGGCGGTGAGGATCACCACCGCGAACAGCGAACCCCGGATCGGCGCGAGGATATTGCGCAGCGCGATGAACAGCCGCTCCATCAGCCCCGCCTGCTCGGTGAGGAAGCCCATGAAGATGAACAACGGCACCGCCGCGAGCAGCTCCTCCTTCATCATGCCGATGGTCTGGAAGTAGGCCAGGCTGAAGACCATCTCGCCCAAGGCGAAGTAGCCGAAGGTCAGCGCGAGGAACAGCAGCGTGAAGCTGATCGGGAAGCCGATGAAGATGACGCCGATCATGACGAGCAGCATGATCAAGCCGGTCAGTGCGAGTCCGCTCATGGCCTAGATCTCGACCTTCTCTTTGTGTTCCAGCTCGATGCCGGTGCGCGCCGCCCAGACGCTCTTGATGGTCTCGGACACGCCCTGGATCAGCAGCAGCAGGCAGGCGAGCGGCACCACCCACTTGAACGGCCACAGGATCGGCCGCCACGGCGTCTGCTCCGAGGTCTCGCCGATCTCGAAGGCGTACCAGCCCTCGGCGCCGCTCACCAGCAGGAACACGAAGATCGACGGGAAGAAGAAAACGATATAGGCGATCGAATCGATCACGCCCTTGGTGCGGATCGACCACTTTTCGAAGAAGAAGTCGGTGCGGATGTGCGCGCCCTTGTGCAGCGCGTAGGCCGAGCCCAGCATGAAGATCGTGCCGTAGAGCATGTAGATGAGGTCGAAGGCCCAGATGGTGGGCGCATTGAAGGCATAACGCGCGGTTACCTCGTAGGCAACGATCAGCACCAGCGGCACGTTCAGCCACGCCACCCAGGTGCCGGTGGTGTCGGTGAACTTGTCGAGGATCCGGACCAGCCGGATATGCGCGGGAGCTAATTCTGGCATTTGGCGAACACTAGACTACTAAAACGGGGGCGGATCACCGCCCCCGTTCGGGACTTTCACGCTATTTCTTGTCCGCCTTGGCGGCCGGTTTGGCGACGGCCTCGGGCCAGTAGTAGTTCGCGAGGAACGAGTACGGCGGGTGCGAGAAGCGCTTCGCCGGCACCACCACGGAGGCATAGGCCTTCTGCGAGTCGTGCACCTTCTTGAAGAACGGATTCTTGACCTTCTCCTCCTCGACCATCTTGTCGTATTCCTTCAGAAACGCGGTCAGGATGTCCGGCGGCGTGCGCAGGATCTGCACGCCGTGCTTCTCCCGCAGCTCCTTGAGCGCCTCGGCGTTCTGTTTCTGCCACTTCGCCCACCAGCGGTAGAACGTCTCGGTCGTGGCAGACTTGACCATTTCCTGATGCTGCGGGGAGAGCGCCTTCCACACGTCGCCGTTCACCACCAGCTCGGAGATGGTCACGCTCTCGTGCACGCTCTGCGCGTAGTGGTATTTCCACACGTTGTGGAAGCCGAGGCGCAGGTCCTCGACGCCGCCGACCCACTCGGCGCAGTCGATCACGCCGCGCTGCGCCGAGGGGATGATCTCGCCGCCCGGCATGTTGACCGTCTGCATGCCCATGCGCTGGAACACCTCGGCGGTGATGCCGGTCTGGCGGCACTTGAGGCCCTTGAAGTCGGCCAGGTTCTTGATCGGCCGCTTGAACCAACCGAAGGCCTGCGGGCCAGCGGGCAGAATCGGGAACGGCACGACGTTCAGTTTCAGGATGTCGCTGTAATACTCCTGATACAGCTCCAGGCCGCCGCCCTCGTAGTGCCAGCCCATCACGTCGACGAAGTCCATGCCGAGCGCGCCGGGTGCGCCGGTGAACAGGATCGCTGCCTTGTTTTTGCCGACCCAGTAGCCCGCCCAGCTGTGGTGGCCGTCGATCACTTTCTTGTGGGTCGCATCGAGCACTTCGAACGCC
This sequence comes from Betaproteobacteria bacterium, assembly GCA_031389685.1. Taxonomy (GTDB): domain Bacteria; phylum Pseudomonadota; class Gammaproteobacteria; order Burkholderiales; family SG8-39; genus JAABQT01. The sequence continues at coordinate 2,849 of JANMSV010000117.1, read as the reverse complement.
GGCACCACCTGGCCTGCGGGCATCGTCTCGATCTTGAGGGTGCCCCCGGAGAGCTTGTTCACCCGGTCGGCGAAGAACGTGAAGTTCTCGTACAGCGTGAGCGACGCGGGCCACGAAGCCTGCATTTTGAGATTGACTTGCTGGGCCTGCGCTCCTGCGGAGAATGCTGCTGCGGCCGCGAGCGCGACCGCCGAACTGACGAAGTGCCTCATGACTCCCCTCCTCCAAGTTGATTTCGCAAGGCGAAACGCAGACTACACGCTCGAAATAACCCGGTCAACCGGATAAAAAAGGGGCGGCCGCGGCCGCCCCTTCGTCGTGCGCCGGCCCGCGCCGGAGCCTATTTCTTGCTCTTCGCCGCAGCCTTCGCCGCCGGTTTCTCGGGCCAATAGTAATTGGCCGCGAAGGAGTACGGCGGGTACATGAAGCGCTTGGCCGGCACCACCTTGGAGGCGTATTCGCGCTGCGAATCGAGCACCTTCTTGAAGAACGGGTTCTTCGCCGACTCTTCCTTGGCCATGACGTCCCAGGTCTTCAGGAACGCGATCAGGATCTCGGGCGGTGTGCGCAGAATCTGCACGCCGTGCTTGGTGCGCATCTCGTCGATCGCGTCGGCGTTCTGCTTCTGCCAGCGCACCCACCAGCGCACGATCGTTTCCACCGTGGCCGAGCGGATGACCTCCTGCTGCTGCGGCGGGAGACTCGCCCAGACTTCGCTGTTGATCAGCAGCTCGGCGAAGACGCTCGGCTCGTGCATGCCGGGTACGTAGTGGTACTTGAACACCTGCGGCAGGCCCAGCCTGAGGTCCTCGACGCCGCCCACCCACTCGGCGCAGTCGATTACGCCGCGCTGCGCCGCCGGGATGATCTCGCCGCCGGGCATGTTGACCGTAGTCATTCCCATCCTCTGGAAGATCTCGGCCACGATGCCGGTCTGGCGGCATTTCATGCCCTTGAAGTCGGCAAGGCTCTTGATCGGCCGCTTGAACCACCCGAAGGCCTGCGGGCTCGAGGGCATGATCGGGAAGGCAATGACGTTGAGCTTCATCTCCTTCTGGTACATGTCCCAGTACATCTGCAGGCCGCCGCCCTCGTAGATCCAGCCGAGGAAGTCCATGTGATCCATGCCGAAGGGACCCGCGGGCGTGGATGCGAACAGGGTGGTGGCCTTGTGCTTGCCGATCCAGTAATAGCTGACCGCATGCGCGCCGTCGAGCACCTTCTTGTGGGTGGCGTCGAGGACCTCGAAGGGCGGCACAATCTGACCCGCTGCCATCGCCTCGATCTTCAGTTGGCTGGAGGTCAGACTGTCCACCCGCTCGGCAAAGAACTTGAAATTTTCCTGTAGCGTGGAGCTCGCTGGCCACGTCGACTGCATTTTCAGCGTCCTGGGCTGCTGCGCGCTGGCGCCAGCGGCGAAACCCAGCGCTGCGGCGATCGCGGTCAGCGCGAACGCCCTGCGGAATGCGGTGCGCATCGGTTGTTTCCTCCTCGTCATTGCGTTGTCCTGCGGGGAACGGCGATGTTAGGAGCTTGATCTGGGGGTGTCAACGAAGCCCGGCGAAACTCAATCGAGCCGCGCGACGACGCCGGCGAGACCGGGCGCGGGCGCCGGGTAGCGCTCCAGCACCAGCGGGTCGTGCCCCGGAATCACGTGCGCGGCCGAATCGGCCAGGGCGCGCGCCCTGTGCCAGCCCTCGACCATGTCGCCGACGTTGTACACGATCGGGAACGGCCGGCTCTGCTCCATGTTCGCGTAGTAGTTGCTGGCGTCCGATGCCAGGACCACCCAGCCGCGCCGCGTCGCGACGCGCACGATCTGCAGGCCCATGGTGTGGCCGCCGACGTGATGCAGCGTCACGCCGGGCGCGATCGCGCCGTCTCCGTCATGGAACTTCACGCGCCCGGCGTACACGCGCCGCACCATGCCGACCACGTCCTCGGGTTCGTAGGCATGCCGCATCGCTTCGACCGCCATGCAGCGACCCGTGGCGTACTGCATCTCCAGATCCTGCAGGTGAAAGGTTGCCGCCGGGAACAGGTCGAAATTGCCCACGTGGTCGTAATGCAGGTGCGTAATGGCCACGTCCTTCACACCGGCGACATCCACCCCCATCAACGACAGGCCCTGCTCGACCGGGAGCGTGACGCGGCGGCCGCGCTTGGCCGCCATCGCGACGCTGAAACCGGTGTCGATCACGATCTCGCGCCCGTGCCCGCGGATCAGCCAGACGAAGTAGTCCATCGGCATCGGGCCGTCGTGCGGGTCGCCGCCGAGGAAATTCTCTTTCGCCGTGCGCGCATGGTGCGCATACTTGATCGCGTAGACCTCGTACTGCGGGGTGGTCACGAGATTTTGATCCGGTAAACCTTTAGCTTTCCAACCTGTACGAGGTAGGTCTCACCCGTGGCAAACACCAACTTCCGATCTGAAATGCGTTCGCCGTTGATTCTCACGCCACCCTGTGCGATGAGCCGATCCGCTTCCGACGAACTCTGCACAAGACCTGCCTGCTTCAGGACTTGAGTGGTGACCAAGCCGGCAGGCGGCGCTTTCAGGCTCACCTCCGGGATATCCGTCGGAAGCGCACGGTCTCTGAAACGTGCGTTGAACTCGCGGGCAGCGGCCTGCGCTGCGGCCTTGCCGTGGAAGCGCTCGACGATCTCCTTGGCGAATTCGAACTTCACTTCGCGCGGATTCGCGCCGCCGGCCACCGTCGCCCGCTTCGCATGAATCGCCTTTATGTCCTGGGCAACACCATCGGCATCACCGAGCCGCCGCAGGAGATCTTCGGCAAGCTGATGCGCATCTCCGACGAGCTAATGTGGCGTTACATGGAACTGCTGTC
>JANMSV010000247.1:0-3569 GCA_031389685.1 Betaproteobacteria bacterium | reverse complement strand
CCGAGTTGCACGCCGAACAGCGAGCCGAGCAGGATCAGCATTGCGAGACGGATGTCGACCAGCCCGCTCAACGCAAACTTGAGCGTGCCGCCGAGGCCCATCACGAAGGCGATCACCAATTCGGTCGCGCTCGCCACCAGGCTCGACGCGCCGAGCACATACATCATGCCGGGCACGCCGATGAAGCCGCCCACCGCGATGGTCGAAGCGAGCAGCCCGGTGGCGAAGCCGAGCGGCAACACGAACAGCACCGACACCCGGATGTTCGCCACCCGGAAGCGCACCATCGTTCCGGGGATCTCGACCGACTGCACCCACTTCGCGAGTCGTGAAACCGGTTCCAGCGCGCCGCCGCGGTAAGCGCGCACCGCGTCGCGCAGCACGAACGTGCCGACGATCGCCAGCACGATGACGAACGCGAGGCTGACGTACAGATTGGAACCCGCCTCGCCGTAGAGCCTGCGGATGTCCTGCTGAATGCCCGCGCCCCACCACATGCCGGGCGTTGCCGTGAGCGCCATCCACAGCCCGAGCTTGAGGTCCACCTGCCCGTACTTATGACGCTTGTAGGCGCCCACCAGAGCCTTCGGGAACTTGTGGCACAGGTTGGATGCCACCGCCACCACGCCGGGCACGCCCAGGCTCATCATCGCCGGCGTCAGCACGAACGCCCCGCCAGAGCCGATGAAGCCGCTCACCAGGCCGCCGATGAATCCGACAATCAGGAGGAAAGCGACACTGTGCGGCGCAAGGACGATGAACGACTCGCCGCCCATCGAATCATTCCTCGAGCTTGGCGGCGATGGTCTTGCCCGCGGGGCGCGGGACCACCCCCAGCACCTCCCAGAAATAACCGGTGAACGCGCCGTGCACCAGGGAAAAGAGGAACGCGGTCAGCACCGGCAGCGCGGGGTACCAGCCGTCGGTGCGCGTGAATGCCGCCATCACCTCTTTTTCGTTCGCGAACAGCAAGACGTAGCACAGGGCCGACGCGGCGCCCGAGACGAGCAGGAGAAACCAGGGTTTGGGGGCCGCGGTCATGGCTCCAGGCGCCGGATCTCGAAGCGCATCGCATCAAGCTCGGCGAAGATCCACGTCGCGGGAGCGGCAAGACCGGCCACCGTGCCGGGATTCACCAGCCAGGTTTCCGTCCCCTTCACGTTCGCGACGCGCTCGGCGCCGGCGACGTGCGAATGGCCGCAGCACACGAGATCCCAGTTGCCGGTGCAGGCCATGGCATGGCCGTACTCGGGGTAGTGCACCACGAAAATCCGGCGGCCGCCGAGTTCGAGGCGCGCGTCGGGGCCGTAGTACTGCAACAGGCCGCCGCTCTCGCGCGAAAGTTTGTGCAGCATCATCGAATCGCCGAGGTTGTTGCCGTGGATGACGTGCAGCGGCAATCCCAGCGCCATCGCCGGCCGCAGCGTCTGCGCGCCGATGACGTCGCCGCAGTGAATCACGGCCGCCGCGCCTTGCGCTTTCGCGTCGTTCACCGCTTGCGCGAGCGCATCCGCGCGATCGTGGCTGTCCGAGACGATACAGATTTTCATCCGGGAATCTTAGCCGATAAGCGGGGTGGGAACCCGCCGCTTATGACCCGATTAAATTAACTCGTTGCCCGCACCGTGCGCGCGACCGCACAATGGTTTCCCTTCCTGCATCGGATTGGTAGCTTGAGCACCGAGGTCAAGACCACCACCTGCTACATGTGCGCCTGCCGCTGCGGCATCCGCGTGCACCTGCGCGACGGCGCGCTGCGCTACATCGAGGGCAACCCCGAGCACCCGATCAACAAGGGCGTGATCTGCGCGAAGGGGTCGAGCGGCATCATGAAGCAGGTGTCGCCGGCGCGTCTGACCAGGCCGTTGCGGCGTAAGGCTGGCGCCGAACGCGGCGCGGGCGACTTCGAGCCGATTTCCTGGAACGAAGCGTTTTCCATCCTGGAAAGCAGGCTGAGAACAATCCGCGCCACGGATCCGAAAAAATTCGCGTTTTTCACCTGCCGCGACCAGATGCAGGCGCTGACCGGCCTGTTCGCGCGCCAGTTCGGCACCCCGAACTACGCGGCGCACGGCGGTTTCTGCTCGGTGAACATGGCCGCCGGCATGATCTACACCATCGGCGGCTCGTTCTGGGAGTTCGGCGGCCCCGACCTCGACCGGGCGAAGCTCTTCGTCATGCTCGGCACCGCCGAGGATCACCACTCGAATCCGCTGAAGATCGCGATCTCGGCGTTCAAGCGGCGCGGCGGACGTTTCGTCTCCATCAATCCGGTGCGCACCGGCTACTCGGCGATCGCCGACGAGTGGGTGCCGATCCGGCCCGGCACCGACGGCGCGCTGCTGCTTGCGCTCACCAGCGAACTCATGGCGCAGGGGCTGTACGACCGCGAGTTCGTCGCCCGCTATACCAACGGCGGACAGCTGGTGATCGCGGAACCCGGTTCGCCGCGCCACGGATTGCTTGCCACTGACGAAGGCACCGACCCCGGCAACCCCCTGTATCCGCAGAACCAGCTGTGGTGGGACCGCCACTCGAACGGGCCGGTGATCAGCCACACGCCGGACACCGATCCGAGCCTGTTCGGCGATTTCACGCTCGCCGACGGAACGCGGGTAAAGCCCGCGTTCCAGCTGCTCGCCGATCGCGTGAGCCCGCATACCCCGGAGTGGGCGGAAAAAATAACCGGTGTGCCGGCGGCCACGATCCGGCGCCTCGCGCACGAGATGGGCATCACCGCCCGGGACGAGAAGATCGAGCTGCCGATCGCCTGGACCGACTGCTGGGGCAACGAGCATCAGACCGTCACCGGCAATCCGGTCGCGTTTCATGCCATGCGCGGGCTGGCGGCGCACTCGAACGGCTTTCACACGGTACGCACGCTGGCGATCCTGATGAGCCTGCTCGGCACCATCGACCGTCCGGGCGGCTTCCGGCACAAGGCGCCGTTTCCGCGCGCCATTCCGCCCTCCGCCAAAACACCGACCGGCCCGGAGGGGGTGCAGCCGAACACGCCGCTCGCGGGCCTCGCGCTCGGCTGGCCCGGTTCGCCGGAGGACCTGTTCGTCGATGCCGAGGGCGAGCCGGTGCGCATCGACAAGGGCTTTTCCTGGGAATACCCGCTCTCGGTCCATGGGCTGATGCACAACGTGATCACCAACGCCTGGCGCGGCGACCCGTACCCGATCGACACCTTGATGATCTTCATGTCCAACATGGCATGGAACTCGACCATGAACACGGTAGAGGTGCGGCGCATGCTCAACGATCGTAGTGCGGACGGCGAATACAAGATCCCGTTCCTGGTGGTGTGCGACGCGTTCCAGTCGGAAATGACGGCGTTCGCCGACCTGGTGCTGCCCGACACCACCTACCTCGAGCGCCACGATGTGATGTCGATGCTCGACCGGCCGATCTCCGAGTTTGACGGGCCGATGGACGCGGTGCGCGTGCCGGTGCTGCCGCCGACGGGCGAGTGCAAGCCGTTCCAGGAAGTGTTGATCGAGTTGGCGGGAAGACTGGGGTTTCCGGCTTTTTCCAACAAGGATGGTTCGAAAAAATACAGGGAC
>JANMSV010000245.1:0-4148 GCA_031389685.1 Betaproteobacteria bacterium | reverse complement strand
GTTTTTCCAGGCGATACGCTCGGCGACATCCATCGGCAGGTCGGCAAGCCACTCGCGCGACCAGCGCGCGTGCTCGATCACGTAGTGCCAACGCTCCGGCGTGAACGTGTCGGTGCCGAGCAGGAATCGGTCGGGGAACTCGAGGAACGCTTTCCTCCACTCCGCGTCCACCTTGCCGCTCGAGCCGTGGTCGGTGCGGAAGGCGAGGTCGCCCCACAGGTTCTTGTGTTTCCTCAGCATCTCGCGCACGTTCTCCGGCCGGTCGAAGCCCGAGTGCGCCCACAGGATCCTCGCCTGCGGCCACTGCTTGAACAGGCGCTCCACCGCATCGGCGTCCGAGTGGGCGTGCAGCAGCAGCCCGTATTGTTTCGCCAGCTCGACCATGCGCCGCGGCACCGGCAGGTCCGCATCCGCGCCGTACAGGTGGAATTCGCCGATGCCCGCGTAGCGGAATTTCTTCAGCCGCTCCTCCAGGTACGCCGGCACCGTCTCGTCGCGCACCCACGTCCCGGTATCGCCGCGCGAGCGGTAGGGTCGCAACTCGAGGACCACCAGCTCGGGCGCCTCGGCTTTCAGCCGCTGCTGGCCGTCGTCGCCGGAAGAGGAGATCAGCGCGCGCCGCACGCCCGCCTTTTTCAGGATGGCGATCGCGTCCTTCGGCGGCAGCGTGTCCCAGGCGTCGTGGCTGTAGTGCAGGTGCGCGTCGAACACCGGCAGCTCCGCCGACCCCGCCGCGAGCGGCGCGAGGAGCAGCGCCAGCAGCATCGCCCTAGTCATGCTTGGCCTCCCGCGTGGCGGGCAGGCTGAAATAGAAAGTCGCCCCGTGCCCGCGCGCCGATTCTACCCACATGCGCCCGCCGTGCCGCTCGACCATGCGGCGGCAGCCGGGCAGCTCGGTGGCGCCGGAGTACGCATTGAAAATTTCATGGTGGCGCTGGGGATCCACGCCCACGCCGTTGTCGCGCAGCGCGAACAGCCATTCCCGCCCCGCGGGGCGCGCGGAAACGTGCAGGTAGGGCGGCTCGGCGCCGCGATGGCGCAGCGCGTTGCCGAAGAGGACGCGGAACACATGCTCCAACTGGCGCGCATCCGCGCGCACCACGGGCAGCGAGCCGCCGTGCAGCCCGCCGCCCGCGGCGGTGAGCGCAGGGCCCAGTTCGTCGCGCAAGCGGGCGAGCAGCGCGTCGCATTCCGTGCGCCGCGGCCAGCGCGGTGCGAGGCTCGCCCGTGCCAGCGCGGCGAGCGCGCGCAATAACCGCAGCAGTTCAGGCAAGGGGCGGCACCATGCCGCGATTCTAGGCCCTGGGCTAGACTCGGACATGGCCGCTGTTTCGCTGCTGGAGATCCGCGCTGCCGCCGGGCGCATCGCCGGCGCGGTGGAGCGCACGCCGTTCCTGCACAGCCGCACCCTTTCCAAGCTTGCAGGCTGCGAGCTGTGGCTCAAATTCGAGAACCTGCAGTTCACCGCCTCGTTCAAGGAGCGCGGCGCGCTCAACCGCCTGCTGCTGCTTTCGGAGGAGGAGCGCCGGCGCGGCGTGATCGCCATGAGCGCCGGCAACCACGCGCAGGGCGTGGCCTACCACGCGGCGCGCCTGGGCGTGCGCGCGGTGATCGTGATGCCGCTCGGCACGCCCAACAGCAAGGTGAACAGCACACGCGTGCACGGCGCCGAGGTGGTGATGGAAGGCGCCAGCCTGTCCGAAGCGGGCGCGCACGCGCGCGCGCTGGCGGCGCGCGAGGGCTATACCTTCGTGCATCCCTACGACGATGCCGCGGTGATTGCCGGTCAGGGCACGGTCGGCTTGGAGATGATGGAGGACGTGCCCGGGTTGGAGATGCTGGTGGTGCCGGTGGGCGGCGGCGGCCTGATCTCGGGAATCGCCACCGCTGCGAAGGCCCTGCGCCCGGATATTCACGTCTACGGGGTGGAATCGAGGATCTGGAGCGCCATGTACCAGCGCCTGCATGGCCTGCCGGTGGAGGTGGGCGGCGACACGATCGCCGAGGGCATGGCGGTGCGCGACGTGAGCGCGCTGACGCTGGAAACCTGCCGGCGCTGCGTGGACGAGGTGCTGCTGGTGGAGGAGGACGCCATCGAGCGCGCCATCGTCACGCTGATCGAGATCGAGAAGACCGTGGCCGAAGGCGCGGGCGCGGCGGGGCTCGCAGCGGTGCTCGCCTATCCGGGACGTTTCGCCGGCAAGCGCGTCGGCATCCCGATCTGCGGCGGCAACATCGACTCGCGCCTGCTGTCCGCGGTCCTGATGCGCGGGCTGGTGCGCGACGGGCGCATGGTGCGCATGCGCGTGGTCATGCCGGACGTCTCCGGCAGCCTCGCCAAGGTGACGGCGCTGATCGGCGAGGCGGGCGGCAACATCGTCGAAGTGCAGCACCAGCGCGTGTTCGGCACCGCCTCGGTGAAGACGCCCGAGGTGGAGTTCGTCATCGAGACGCGCGATCGCGAGCACACGGGCGCGATCGTCGCGCACCTGGGCGCGCACGGCGCCACGGCGAAGCTGGACGACTAGCGCAGCGGCTCGGAGATCTCGACCAGGTTGAGGTCGGGGTCGCGCACGTACACCGAGCGGATTTTCGAGGTGGCGCCGGTCTTGAGCACCGGCCCCTCGAGGATCGGGATGTTCGAGGCCTTGAGTTTCGCGATCACCTGCTCGAGCGGCACCGAGGCGATGAAGCACAGGTCCAGCGTGCCCGGCGCCGCCACGTGCGCGCGCGGCGTGAACTCCCTGCCCCACTCGTGCAGGTTGATCTTCTGGTTGCCGAATTTCAGCGCCTGGCGCCGCTCGGTCGGTGTCTGGAAGCTCTCCAGCTTCATCCCCAGCACTTCCGAGTAAAAGCGGATGCAGCCTTGCAGGTCGCGCGTGGTCAGCACGATGTGATCCACGTGGTCGATCATCACTTCCTCTTCAGCATCCGGAGCGGGTTGTACTCGAGCACCGTCTCGCCGCGCTGATTCACCACCTTGTTGAGCGAGCGCACCAGCCCGCGGTCGCCCTTGGAGGTCAACCGGCACTCGGTCACCTCCACTTCCACGTGGATCGTGTCGCCCACCACCGTAGGGCCTTTCACGTCCAGGTTGGCGTTAAGGAAGGCGAGCCCGGTGTCCTGCATCGAGGGCAGCAGCAGGCCTTCGGCGAAGGAGTACACCAGCGCCCCGGGCACGGCGCGGCCCTTGATGGCGCGGCTGGCGTCCTCCGCCACCGCGAACAACTCTTCGGTGAGCCAGGTCAGGTTGACGAAGTTGGCGAGGTCCGCCTCGGCGATGCTGCGGCGGTGCGTGCGAAAGCGGAATCCGGGCTTGAGGTCCTCGTAGCAAAAGCCGCGGCCGATGGGGTGGACGTTGTCGCTCATGCGGCGCTCAGGAAGCCAGCACCAGGCCCAGCGCGACGGCCGCGGGCGCCGCCTGCACCCAGAGGATGCGCGGGCTCACGCTGTAGGCGCCGTACAGCCCAGCGACGATGACGCAGCCGAGGAAAAACACCTGGACCTGCTGTCCGCCGGCGCCCAGCACCAGGCCCCAGAGCAATCCGGCGGCGAGAAAGCCGTTGTACAGCCCCTGATTGGCGGCGAGCACCCGCGTCGCTACGGCCTTTTCCGGCGTGTTGCGGAAAATCCTGAGGCCCGGCGGCCGGGTCCACAGGAACATCTCCAGCACCAGGAAATAAAGGTGCAGCAGCGCCACCAGGCCCACGGCGACCGACGCCAGGACGCCGAGCACTCCGCTTACTTCTTGTCGAAGTGCGATTTCGCCTGGTTGAAGGCGTCGTGCATGCTCTTCCACGCCTGGTCGGCGCCGCGCATCATGTCCCGCCAGGCTTCGGTGGAGGCGTTCTGCACCAGCTTGAGCTGGACCATCGCCTCGTCGCGGCGGCCGTGCAGCGCATTGAGCTGCTTTTCGTATTCCTGCTTCACCGACGCCTGCGCCCCCTGCGCCTTCGCTTCCCATTTGGTGACCTCGGCGTTCCACTGGTCGAGCTGGGTCTTGAGCTTTTTAACGTACTCTTCGCGGTTCATGGTTCCTCCTGCTTGGATGGGAAAGCCATTCTAACGCTCGGCCTGACTCAGGCGAGGTCTTCCCGGGTCACGCCTTCGCATTCCAGGACCAGGTCGGCGCCGTAGACCCTGGCCGG
>JANMSV010000060.1:0-7430 GCA_031389685.1 Betaproteobacteria bacterium | reverse complement strand
ACATGGCGCTCGCCGGTCTGCCCAAAGGATTCCGTGCTGCCGCTTGAAGGGCTGCGCGTCGTAGAGTTCGCGCACATGGTGATGGGGCCCAGCTGCGGCCTGGTGCTCGCCGACCTCGGCGCCGAAGTAATCAAGGTCGAGCCGCTGGAAGGCGACAATACGCGGCGCCTGGCCGCAGCTGGGCCCCATCACCATGTGCGCGAACTCTACGACGCGCAGCCCTTCAAGCGGCAGCACGGAATCCTTTGGGCAGACCGGCGAGCGCCATGTGCCCGTACACCGGCTCGTCAGGCACGCCGCTCACCATGATCTTGCGCGCGGCGAGGAGTTTGTCGAAATCGATTCCGGTCCGGATGCCCATGCTCTCGAACATGAACACCAGATCCTCGGTGATCACGTTGCCGCTCGCACCGGGCGCGAACGGGCAGCCGCCGAGACCCCCCATCGAGGAATCGAAGGCGCGCACGCCTTCCTCGTAGGCGGCGAGCGCATTGGCAAGGCCAAGGCCGCGCGTGTTGTGGAAATGCGCGGCTTCGAGCTTGTCGCCGATTTCCTGCTTCACGCGGCGGAAAATGCGGCGCACCTGCGCCGGGTTGGCGTAGCCGACGGTGTCGGCGAGGGCCACGCCCTCGCAGAATTCGGCCAGGGCCACGGCGATGCGCACCACCTCATCTTCCGGGACATTGCCCTGCATCGTGCAGCCGAAGGCGGTGGAGACCGCGCCTTCGATCTCGGGGCCTTTGCTGTTGCGCATCGATGCTGCCTTGCGTACTTCCTCGATCATCTGGTCGGGCGTCATGCGCACGTTGGACAGGCTGTGCTGGTGCGAGGCGGAGACGGGGAAGGTGATCTTGTGCGCGCCCGCGTCGCGCGCGCGCTCGAAGCCTTTCACGTTGGGGGCGAGTGCCACGACTTTCAGGCCGGGGATGGTCAGTGCGTGCTTCACGATCTCGCCTGTGTCGGCCATCGCCGGGATGAGCTTCGGGGGGACGAAGGAACCGACCTCGATTTCGTTCAGGCCGGCGGCAGCGAGGGCGCTGATCCAGGCCTTCTTGACCTCGGTCGGCATCAACTGCTTGGAGTTCTGCAGCCCGTCGCGCGGGCCGACTTCGCAGATCTGGATTTGGCGCATGGGGTTCTCCGGAGACTGGCCGATTTTAGCTTGCGTCCTCGGTCGCAGGGGCAGCCCGAGGGCACGCGGCGAGAGCGGTTGGTGGCTGGACAGGTGGTAAAACATTGTTTAACATGCCGCCATGCTCAAATCCATCTCCAAAGTCGGCAACTCCCACGGCCTCATCTTCGACACCGCGTTGCGCGAACTGACCGGGCTCAAGGCCGGCGACCAGGTCAACGTAACCGTGCACGAAGGCGGCGCGATCACGCTCACGCCCATTCGCAGGGCCGCCGCGCCCGAAGTGGTGAGCGCGACCATCAAGAAGGCCGTGAAGGACTATAAGCGCACGCTGCGTCGCCTGGCGTGAGGCCGTCGCCCCAGGACTGCATCCACCTCGACGTGGAGATCGTGCGGGAAATCCACCGGGAAGTGCTGGCTGCGTTCGGCGGGCTGGACGGGGTGCGCGACGCGGGACTGCTGGAGTCCGCCGTCGCGGCCCCGCAGGCCTCCTTCGGCGGCGCATCGCCCTTCGCGGACGCCATCGAGGTCGCCGCGGCCTACCTGTTCTATCTGTGCCGCAATCACCCGTTCATCGACGGCAACAAGCGCACTGCGATGACCGCTGCCATCATCTTCCTCCGGTTGAACGGGTTCGAGCCGGCGAAGGACGGCGAGGCATGGGAAGCGCTGGTGCTCGAGGTTGCGGCGTCCAAGCTCGATCGGGAAGGGGCGACCAAGGGATTGCGCAAGCTGCTGAAAGGCTAGGGCCGCGCCTCGATCCGCAGTACGGCATACCCGCACACCGCACCGGCCGCGGCAAAGGCGAGCATCGCCCACATTGTCGCCCCCCAGCCGCCGAAGTGCGTGGCGAGCCACGCCAGCACGATCGGCCCGAAGAACTGCCCGGCCTGCGAGGTCTGCATCACCATGCCGTTTGTGGTGCCCACATGCTGCGACGTCTTTGCATGCACCACGACACCGGAAAAGATGCAGGCTGGGATCACGCCGGCGCACATCGAGAAGGCAAGAACTGCAAAATAGCGCAGCCCATCGGGCAGGGCACTGTTGAGCATGCCGACGTCCGTCACTATCATCACCGCGCTCGCCGCGAGGATCAGAGGCCCGCGGCGCACACCGCGCGCGAGGAGCCATCCGCCGCCGAGGTTGCCTGGCACGTTCACCAGCACCATGAGCGCGGTGAGCAGCGACGCCGTCGCCGGCGCGGCGCCGCGTTCGTCGACCAGGAAGGTGGGCAGCCAGATCATGACCGAAGTCCACTGCGCGACGTAGAACGCGAACAGCAGCGCCAGCGCGACGCTGGCCGGCTGCGCGAGCGATTCCAGTGCGAGCTTCATCGAACTGACACCGCCATAGCGCGGCGTCGGTGCGTGGCGCGCCACGAGAACGAAGCACAGCGCTGCGGCAATCGAGAGCACCACCCACAGTCCCCGCCAGCCCCACGCTGCGATGATGAACGGGGCAAGGAGAATGGCGAGGCTCCCGCCCGATGGCATGTAGGAGCTCCACAGGCCCATCACCTTGGTGCGATCGCGGTTGTCCGCCGTGGCCGCCGCCATCAGCGCCGAACCCGCGACGGTGAACAGGATGAAGCCGACGCCCTCGAGAAAGCGCGACACGAGAAGCGAATGGAAGTCCCACGCGGCAGCACCCAGCAGTCCAGACAGGCACATCACCGCCAACCCCGCCAGCCCGAGCCGCTGGTGCCCGAACCGGTCGCACAGCACGCCCACGAACATGCCGACCAGCAGGCCGATGACGTTGAAGGTGGTGGCGATGAACCCGGACTCGACCAGCGTAAGGCCGAGCTCGAGGCGCTGCGCGGGCAGCGCGGGCGGAACTTTGCCGATGTAGGCCCCGCAGATGAGGCCGCCCGCGAAAACCGCCCAGACCGCAGGCCAGCGGGTGCCGGCGCTCAAGCCGCGTGCACCGGGATCTTCAGCTCGATGATTTTCTTTTTCCAGTCGGCGGGACCGGTCTGGTGCACCGAGGTGCCGCTGGCGTCCACTGCCACGGTCACCGGCATGTCCTTCACCTCGAACTCGTAGATCGCTTCCATGCCGAGGTCTTCGAACGCCAGCACGCGCGACTTGCGGATCGCCTTGGAGACCAGGTAGGCCGCGCCGCCGATCGCGATCAGCGATGCCGCCTTGTACTTGCGGATCGCCTCGATCGCCACCGGGCCGCGCTCGCCCTTGCCGATCATGGCGACCAGGCCGGTCTTGCCGAGCATCATCTCGACGAACTTGTCCATGCGCGTGGCGGTGGTCGGCCCGGCGGGCCCGACGACTTCCTTGCCCACCGGATCGACCGGCCCGACGTAATAGATGACGCGGTTGGTGAAGTCGACCGGAAGTTTCTGGCCTTTCTGCAGCATCTCCTGGATGCGCTTGTGCGCGGCGTCGCGACCGGTGAGCAGCTTGCCCGAGAGCAGCAGCGTCTCGCCCGGCTTCCACGCCGCCACTTCAGCCGGCGTCAGGGCGTCGAGGTTGACGCGCTTTGCTTCCTTGGCCGGCGACCAGGTGACCTTGGGCCAGTCATCGAGCGACGGCGCCTCGAACTCCGCGGTTCCCGAGCCGTCGAGCACAAAATGCACGTGCCGCGTTGCCGCGCAGTTCGGGATCATGGCAATGGGCTTGTTGGCAGCGTGCGTGGGGTAGGAGAGGATCTTGACGTCGAGCACGGTGGACAGGCCGCCCAGGCCCTGCGCGCCGATGCCGAGCGCGTTCACCTTGTCGTAGAGTTCGATGCGCAGCTCCTCGTACTTGTCGCGCGCGCCGCGCGCCTTGAGCTCCGCCATGTCGATGGGCTCCATCAGCGCCTCTTTCGCCATCACCATTGCCTTCTCCGCGGTGCCGCCAATGCCGATGCCGAGCATCCCCGGCGGGCACCAGCCCGCGCCCATGGTCGGCACGGTTTTCAGCACCCAATCCACCACGGAATCCGAAGGATTGAGCATTTCGAACTTCGCTTTGGCTTCCGAGCCGCCGCCCTTGGCGGCAACGTCAACCTCCAGCGTCCCGCCGGGCACCATCTCGACGTTGATCACCGCGGGCGTGTTGTCCTTGGTATTGCGGCGCGCGAATTGCGGATCCTCGAGAATCGAGGCGCGCAGCTTGTTGTCCGGATGGTTGTAGGCACGGCGCACGCCTTCGTTGACCGCGTCGGCGAGCGAGCCCTTGAAGCCTTCGAAACGCACTTCCATTCCGATCTTGAGGAACACGTTGACGATGCCCGTGTCCTGGCAGATCGGGCGATGGCCTTCGGCGCACATGCGCGAATTGGTGAGGATCTGCGCGATCGCGTCCTTCGCCGCCGCGGATTGCTCGCGCTCGTAGGCGCGGCCCAGGGCGCGGATGTAGTCGCCCGGGTGGTAGTAGGAGATGAACTGCAGCGCGTCGGCGACGCTGTGCACCAGGTCGTCGCAGCGGATCACGGCCATGGCTACTCCCGCTTCATGTTCTCGACCGTGGCGGGCAGCATGATGCGGTCGATCGCGGCGATGGCGACGGCCGAAAGCAGGAACGTAATGTGGATCGTCACCTGCCAAAGCATGGTCTTCTCATCCAGGTTCTGCGCGTTGATGAAGGTCTTGAGCAGGTGGATCGAGGAGATGCCGATGATCGCGGTGGCCAGCTTGACCTTGAGCACGTTGGCGTTGACGTGCGACAGCCATTCGGGCTCGTCGGGGTGGCCTTCCAGATGCAGGCGGGAGACGAAAGTCTCGTAACCGCCGATGATCACCATGATCAACAGGTTGGAGATCATCACCACGTCGATCAGGCCGAGCACCGCGAGCATGATGGTGGCCTCGTTGAACTTCGACACTTCCATGATCAGGTGCTTCAGTTCGGCCATGAACTGGATGACGTACACCACCTGCGCCACGATCAGCCCGACGTACAGCGGCAGTTGCAGCCAGCGGCTGCCGAACAGCAGCCAGGGCAGGGGTCTCAGGGTCTTTGTGTTTTGCATCGCCGAAAGGAGAGGGTTGCGGAAGCCGCGTAATCTAGCATACGCTTGATTCAATTCGGCATTCATCCCAGGGGAGGAGTGGCATGTCGTCCACCATCGAATCGGTGCTTCAGGAAACGAGGGTGTTTGCGCCTTCGGCCGAGTTCGTCAAGCAGGCCAACATCTCCGGCATGGAGGCGTACAGGGAGCTCTGCGCCGAGGCCGAGCGCGATTTTGAGGGCTTCTGGGGCCGGCTTGCGAAGGAGCATGTGCTCTGGCACAAGCCCTTCACCAAGGTGCTGGACGAATCGAAGGCGCCGTTCTTCCGCTGGTTTTACGACGGCGAACTGAACGCCTCCTACAACTGCCTCGACCGGCACCTGAAGAGCCAGCCAGACAAAACGGCCATCATCTTCGAGGCCGACGACGGCAAGGTCACCCGCATCACCTACAAGGCGCTGTACCACGAGGTGTGCAAGCTGGCCAACGCGCTCAAGGCCCATGGCGCGAAGATGGGCGATCGGGTGTTGATCTACATGCCGATGTCGATCCAGGTGGTGGTGGCGATGCAGGCCTGCGCGCGCATCGGCGCGACGCACTCGGTGGTGTTCGGCGGTTTTTCCGCCAAGTCCCTGCAGGAGCGCATCATCGACGCCGGCGCCACCGAGGTCATCACCGCCGACGGACAGTTCCGCGGCGGCAAGGAGATTCCTCTGAAGCCGGTGGTGGACGAGGCTTTCGCGATGGGCGGATGCGAGAAGGTGCGCAACGTCATCGTCTACAAGCGCACCGGCAGTGCCGTGGCGATGCAGGCGCCGCGCGACAAGTGGTGGGACGAGGTGATCAAGGGCCAGCCCGATTCCTGCGAGCCCACCTGGGTGAACGCCGAGCATCCGCTGTTCATCCTCTACACCTCCGGCTCGACCGGCAAACCAAAGGGCGTGCAGCACTCCACCGGCGGCTACCTGCTGTGGGCGGTCCTCACGATGAAATGGGTGTTCGACAACAAGCCGAGCGACGTCTTCTGGTGTACCGCGGACGTGGGCTGGGTGACTGGCCACACGTACATCACCTACGGCCCGCTCGCGGCAGGCACCACGGAGGTGATGTTCGAAGGCGTCCCGACGTACCCGGACGCCGGCAGGTTCTGGAAGATCATCCAGGATCACAAGGTAAACGTCTTCTACACCGCGCCGACGGCGATCCGTTCGCTCATCAAGGCGGGCGGCGAGTTGCCCAGGAAGTACGACCTCAAGTCGCTGCGCATCCTCGGCACGGTCGGCGAGCCGATCAATCCCGAGGCCTGGATGTGGTACCACGAGACGGTGGGCGGCGGGCGCTGCCCGATCGTGGACACCTGGTGGCAGACGGAAACCGGCGGCCACATGATCACGCCGCTGCCGGGGGCGACGCCGACCAAACCCGGCTCGGCCACCTTTCCGCTCCCCGGCATCATGGCCGACATCGTCGATGAGACCGGGCGCTCGGTGGGCAAGGGCAAGGGCGGCATCCTGGTGATCCGCCGTCCCTGGCCCGGCATGCTGCGCACCATCTGGGGAGATCCCGAGCGCTACCGCAATACGTACTTTCCCGCGGACTTCAAGGGCAAGCTCTACCTCGCCGGCGACGGCGCGAGCACCGACCAGGACGGCTACTACCGCATCATGGGTCGCATCGACGACGTGCTGAACGTCTCGGGACACCGCTTGGGCACCATGGAGATCGAATCGGCGCTGGTATCCAATACCAAGCTGGTCGCGGAGGCGGCGGTGGTGGGACGCCCGGACGAGCTGACAGGCGAGGCGGTGTGCGCGTTCGTCGTGCTCAAGGGTCCCCGCCCGAGCGGCGAGGAGGCGAAGAGAATCGCGCAGGAACTGCGCAACTGGGTCACCAAGGAGATCGGCGCGATCGCGCGCCCGAAGGACATCCGCTTCGGCGACAACCTGCCCAAGACGCGCTCGGGCAAGATCATGCGGCGGCTACTGCGCGCCATCGCCAGGGGCGAGGAGATCAAGCAGGACGTCTCGACGCTGGAGAACCCGGCGATCCTCGAACAGCTGAAGCAGAGCACCTGACAGGGGGCGACCATGGCATTGAAGATTCCGCGTTGTGCGAGATGTTCGGGCGCGTGCGAACTCAAGACGCTGCCGTCGGTTTCCGGGGAGGACGGGCAGCTCAAGCTCACCGTGCTTGAGCTGCCGGTGTTCGCCTGCGCGAAGAATCACAATGCGCCGGTGCACCGCGACTTCATGATCTGGCTAATCCAGGAAATCCGGGCCCGGGAAAGGCAGATTGAGGCGGGCAAGGAAGAGGGCATGATTTTCAAGAAGCATTTGTGCGGCGC
>JANMSV010000046.1:0-6739 GCA_031389685.1 Betaproteobacteria bacterium | reverse complement strand
ACCAGCGCCACGGAGCGGCCGCGTTTTTGCAGGTGCAGCGCGACGCAGATGCCGATGATGCCCGCGCCGAGCACCGGCCTTTGTCATTAGCGAAGCGAAGCGGGATTCCAAGTTAGGATGCGATTGTAATGGCACGCAAAGACATCGTCGTGCTCGGCGCGGGCATCATCGGCATCTGCGTCGCGCTGCACCTGCAAAAACGCGGCCGCTCCGTGGCGCTGGTCGACCGGCGCGGCGCGGCGGAGGAAACCTCCTTCGGCAATGCGGGCCTGATCCAGCGCGAAGGGGTCTACCCCTATGGATTCCCGCACGATTTCGGCGCGTTGCTGCGCTATGGCTTCAACCGCACGATCGACGCGCACTACCACCCGTCGGCGCTGCCCAGGCTGGCGCCGTTCCTGTGGCAGTACTGGCACCACTCGCGCCCGGCGCGCCACGCCGAGGTGGCGCGTCGCTATGCGAAACTGATCGAGCACTGCGTGACCGAGCACGAGGCGCTGATCGCCGAGGCGGGCGCGGGCGAGCTGGTGCGGCGCGGCGGCTGGATGAAGGTGTTCCGCACCGCGCGCGAGCGCGACCTGCGCTTTGCCGAGGCCGAGCGCTGGCAGCGCGAGTTCGGCATAAAGCATCGGCAGGTCGACGCGCGCGCACTGCAGGAAATGGAACCGCATCTCGCGCCGGTGCTCGCCGGCGCGCTGCACTGGACCGATCCGATCAGCGTGCAGGACCCGCAGGACCTGGCGCTGGCTTACCTGAAGCTGTTCGAACGCCTCGGCGGGCGCTTCGTGCAGGGCAACGCGGCGAGCCTCGAGGCCGACGGCGGAGGCTGGCGCCTGCGCACGGCGGAGGGGCCGTTCGAGGCAGGCGGCGCGGTGATCGCGCTCGGCCCCTGGGCCGACGTGCTGACGCGCGCATTGGGCTACGACCTGCCGCTCGCGGTGAAGCGCGGCTACCACATGCATTACCGGGCGGCGGGCGAGGCGAAGCTCAACCACCCGATCCTGGACGTCGAGCGCGGCTACTTCATGGGCCCGATGCGCCGCGGCATCCGCCTCACCACGGGCGCGGAATTCGCGCTGCGCGATGCGATCCGCACGCCGGTGCAGCTAGGGCGCGCGGAGCCCATCGCGAGGGATCTCTTTCCCCTGGCCGAGCGGCTGGACAACGAGCCCTGGATGGGCGCGCGGCCCTGCACGCCGGACATGCTGCCGATCATCGGGCAGGCGCCGAAGCACGCAAACCTGTGGTTTGCCTTCGGCCATGCGCACCACGGGCTGACGCTGGGGGCGGTGACGGGGCGGCTGGTGGCGGAGATGGTGACGGGCGTGGAGACGTTCGTCGATCCGGCGCCTTATTCTGCGGCACGCTTCGGCGTGATGTGAGATGGCGCAACTCCCGGTGTTCCGCGCAGGCGGCTATCGCTACATCAAGGCGGTGTTCCAGTACTCGGGCGGTGTGGCCGCCGAGCCGGGCTTCGAGATCGTGCGCGCGCGCCTTGCCCGGCCGCTCGTGCTGGCGCAAGGGTTCGAAGCGGTCGAAGCGCAGCTGAAGTCGGCCGGCCGGCCGCTCACCGCGTTCTGCGCATGCGAACTGAGATCGCCGGCGCCGTTCACCGAACAGGGTTTTCTCGAGTTCAACAAAATGTACGCAGGCACGCTCGAGCACTGGGGCATCTACGAGGACGGCGTCAATCCGGTGGCGCGCACCAACGTGTGCCCGGGCTTCGAGCCGCCGGCCCAGCCCTCGCTCTACGCCTACTCGTACACGGTGCCGGCCAAGGCTGGCGCGCGGGGCTCGTTCATCGTTGCCGGCGGCGGCGAGGCGCCCGACGGCAAGGCGACGTACCGCGACTTCATCGTGCGCCCCGGCGACACGACGCCCGAAGGCCTGCGCGAGAAGCTGCGCTACGTGATGGCGGAAATGGAGCAGCGGCTCGCCGCGCTCGGCTTTTCCTGGCAGGACGCGATCTCCACACAGGCTTACACAGTGCACGACATCGGCCCGCTGCTGGAGGCCGAGATCGTGCGACGCGGCGCCGCCGCGGGTGGCCTCGCCTGGCACTTCTCGCGCCCGCCGATCGTCGGCCTCGACTACGAGATGGATGTACGCGGCGCGGCGCGCGAAATCGTGGTGTAGGAGTCAGGATGCGCTGGCAATTCTGGATCGATCGCGGCGGCACGTTCACCGACGTGGTGGCGCGGCGGCCGGACGGGTCGCTCGTGACGCACAAGCTGCTGTCGGAGAACCCGGAGCGCTATCCGGATGCCGCGCTGGCTGGAATCCGGGCGTTGCTCGGTATCGCTTCTGGCGCACCCATTCCGGTGGAACAGATTGAAGCGGTGAAGATGGGCACGACGGTCGCGACGAATGCTTTGCTCGAGAGGAAGGGGGAGAGAACAGTCCTCTTTATTACCCAGGGCTTTCGCGATGCGTTGAGGATTGCTTATCAAAACAGGCCGAAAATATTTGAGCGGAACATTGTCCTGCCGGAGTTGTTGTACGCGGGCGTGGTCGAGGTTCAAGAGCGGATCGGCGCGCGCGGCGAGGTCCTGCTTGTGCTGGACGAGGCGCTCGCACGCGCCGATCTTGAGAAAAGCATAAAGGCGGGGTACCGGTCCATTGCCATCGTTTTCATGCACGGGTATCGGTATCCGCAGCATGAGGCCCGTGTGGCGGCGTTGGCGAAGGAAGTCGGGTTTACGCAGATTTCGGTTTCTCACCAGGTCAGCCCTTTGATGAAGCTCATCGGGCGCGGCGACACCACCGTGGTGGACGCCTACCTGTCGCCCATCCTGCGGCGCTACGTCGACCGGGTTGCCGCCGAGCTGGAAGGCGTGCAGCTGCTGTTCATGAAATCCAACGGTGGCCTCACCGACGCCCGGCGCTTCCATGGCAAGGACTCGATCCTTTCCGGGCCCGCGGGCGGCATCGTCGGCGCGGTGCGCACCTCCGAGGCCGCCGGGTTCGGCAAGATCATCGGCTTCGACATGGGCGGCACCTCCACCGATGTGTCGCACTACGCCGGCGCGTTCGAACGCGAATTCGAGACGCAGGTCGCGGGGGTGCGCATGCGCGCGCCGATGATGAGCATCCATACGGTGGCGGCGGGGGGCGGCTCGGTCCTGCATTTCGACGGGGCGCGCTACCGCGTGGGCCCGGATTCGGCGGCGGCGAACCCGGGCCCGGCGAGCTACCGGCGCGGCGGGCCGCTCGCGGTGACCGATGCCAACGTGATGCTGGGCAAGATCCAGCCGGCATATTTTCCGCATGTGTTCGGCACGGACGGACAACAGGTGCTCGATGCCGCGGTGGTGGAGGAGAAATTCGCGGACCTGGCGCATAACATTGCCGACGGCCGCTCCCCCGAACAGGTGGCCGAGGGCTTCATCCAGATCGCCGTGGGCAACATGGCGAACGCCATCAAGCACATCTCGGTGCAGCGCGGGCACGACGTCACCGAGTACACGCTGTGCTGCTTTGGCGGCGCGGCGGGGCAGCACGCCTGCCTGGTGGCAGACGCGCTCGCCATGACCCGGGTCTTCATCCATCCGCTGGCCGGGGTATTGTCGGCCTACGGCATGGGGCTCGCGGACCAGACGGAGATGCGGGAGAAGGCGGTGGAGGCGAAGCTCGAATCTGCAGCCGCCCTCGACAGCGAGCTTCAGTTACTCGCCCGAGCGGCGACGGACGAGCTCATCGCGCAGGGCGTGGAGGCCGGGCGCATCCGGGTGCTGCGGCGGGTGCATCTGAAGTACGACGGGACGGATACGGCGTTGATTGTGGCCTTCGGCACCATTGAGGAGATGCGAAAACAGTTCGAGCTTGCCTACCAGAAACAGTTTTCGTTCCTGATGCAGGGGAAGGAGTTGATCGTCGAGGCGGTGTCGGTCGAGGCCTTGGCTGCCGGGGCGAGCTCGGAGGCCGCGTTTCGCCCCGTTTCAAAAGGCGGAAACGGGGCGATCGGGGAACAGCCGAGGGAGGAAACGACGGTGCGGATGTTCACGGGCGGGCAATGGCATGACACGCCCCTCTATCTGCGTGATGACCTTCACTCCGGTCAGCAGGTGTCCGGTCCCGCCATCATCGCCGAGGCGAACGCCACCACCGTGGTCGAGCCCGGCTGGCGCGCGGAAGTGACCGGTCTCGAGCACCTGGTGCTTGAGCGCGTGGTGCCGCGCGACAAGCGCGTGGCGATCGGCACCGAAGCCGATCCGGTGATGCTGGAGATTTTCAACAACCTGTTCATGTCGATCGCCGAGCAGATGGGCCTGCGGCTGCAGAACACGGCCTACTCAGTGAACATCAAGGAGCGGCTGGACTTTTCCTGCGCACTGTTCGACGCAGCGGGGAACCTGATCGCCAACGCGCCGCACATGCCGGTGCACCTGGGTTCGATGGGCGAATCGATCAAGACGGTGATGCGCGAAAACGCCGGGCAGATGAGGCCCGGCAACGTCTACGTGCTGAACGCGCCCTACAACGGCGGCACGCATCTGCCCGATGTCACGGTGATCACGCCGGTGTTCGACGACCAAGGGAAGGAAATCCTGTTCTACGTCGGCTCGCGCGGGCACCACGCCGACATCGGCGGCATCACGCCGGGCTCGATGCCGCCCGACTCGACGACGGTGGAGGAAGAGGGGGTGCTGATCGACAATTTCCTGCTGGTGGATCAGGGGCGCTTGCGCGAGCGGGAGACCGTCGCGCTGCTGTCCTCGGGCCGCTACCCGGCGCGCAACGTGCCGCAGAACCTCGCCGACCTGCAGGCGCAGATCGCCGCCAACGAAAAGGGGGTGCAGTCGCTGCGGGAAATGGTGGCGCACTTCGGGCTGGAGGTGGTGCGCGCCTACATGCGCCATGTGCAGGCGAATGCCGAGGAGTCGGTGCGCCGCGTGATCGGGGTGCTCAAGGACGGCGCGTTCGAGCTGCCGCTGGACAACGGCGCGCTGATCAAGGTGCAGATTCGCATCGGTGCCGACCGGCGCAGCGCGAGCATCGACTTCGCCGGTACCTCGGCGCAGCTGCCGAACAATTTCAATGCGCCCTCCGCCGTCAGCATGGCTGCGGTGCTGTACGTGTTTCGCACGCTGGTGGCGGACGAGATCCCGCTGAACGCCGGCTGCCTGAAGCCGCTCGAGGTACGCATCCCGGAGCGCTCGATGCTCAATCCGCGCTATCCCGCCGCGGTGGTGGCGGGCAACGTCGAGACTTCGCAATGCGTCACCGACGCGCTGTACGGCGCGCTCGGGGTGCTCGCCGCCTCGCAGGGCACGATGAACAACTTCACCTTCGGCAACGATCGCTTCCAGTACTACGAGACCATCGCCGGCGGCTCGGGGGCCGGGCCGGATTTCGACGGGGCGGATGTGGTGCAGACGCATATGACCAACTCGCGCCTCACCGATCCGGAGGTGCTGGAGTGGCGCTTCCCGGTGCTCCTCGAGAGCTTCGAGATCCGTCTTGGTTCGGGTGGCTCGGGCGGCGCGGGTGGCCACCGTGGCGGGCACGGGGCGGTGCGGCGCGTAAGGTTCCTGGAGCCGATGACCGCGGCGATCCTGTCCAACCACCGGCGGGTGCCACCGCATGGCATGGCCGGCGGCAAGCCCGGCGCCCCGGGCCATAACCATGTTTTACGCGCCGACGGTCACCGGGTGGAACTCGGCCCCACCGACCGCATCGAGATGGGCAAGGGCGATGTGTTCGTGGTGGAGACCCCCGGCGGCGGCGGCTACGGCGGCTGACAGTGCTTATCCCGGCGTCTGCTTATAGAATACGCCGCTGTCCCGGGATTCCATCGGCATGAATTCATCCGCGATCTATTCAAAGACTGGCAAGGGGGTGCAGGAAGCCTCCGGCAAGACCAGCCAGCTTTCGCGTGGCGACCGCGCCATCCTGTCTGCGATCGACGGCAAAATAAATCTGCGGGACCTGAGCACCAAGTTCGATCGCCCCGCGGACGACAAATTCTTCGCGCTGATCCAGAAGATGGACCAGGACGGGTTCATACGCGAAGTGTCGCCCGGCACGGTGCAGCGCGGCGCTGCCAACGCAGCCAGGCCGGTGGCCGGCAAGCCGCCGCCGTCCGCGCCGTCGCCGCAGGACGGCGGCGCGGAACTCGACTTCACGCAGATTTTCAGCGCGCCCCCGAAGGTGGAAAAGCCGCCGGCCGCGGCGCCCAGGGGCGACCCGATGGCCGCCGCGCGCCACGAGGCGGAGATGCGCCAGCGCGCCGAACGCGAGGCCAAGACCCGGGCGGACGCCGCGGCGAAGTCCAATGTGGACAGCACGCAGCAGTTTCGCATCGACGCGGAGGCGCGCGCCAAGGCGGCGCGCGAGGCGACGATGGCGGCCGCGGCGCAAGGCAAGACCCAGGCGGAGATCGAGGCGCGCTCGCGCGCCGAGGCCGACGCAAGGTCCAGGGCGGCAGCCGACGCGAAGGCGCGGGCGGAAGCCCAGGCGCGCGTCGCGCAGGAGCGCGTCGAGCGCGAGGCGAGGGAAGCCAAGGAGCGCGTGGAGCGCGAGGCGCGCGTCAAGGTCGAGTCGGCGGAAAAGCTGCGGCGCGACGCGACGCAGAGCGCGCAGCGCGAGGCGGCCGAGTTGCGCCGCAAGGTCGAGGAGGAGCGCCGCGCGCGCGAGGGTGCGGAGCATCAAGCGCGCGGGGGGGCGGGTAGCCCCCCGCGCGACGCGGCAGGGCGGGCGCGGCCCGAAGCCGAGGCAAAAAATGCGGGCGGAAGGGCCG
>JANMSV010000239.1:0-22681 GCA_031389685.1 Betaproteobacteria bacterium | reverse complement strand
GGCGCCTGGAAGGGGCGGGTGCCAGCTCGCTCAAGCCTATCTTATTGTTGGGCGGCAAGATGATAGTGTTTGTCTCCAATAGAGATCTTGGTTGGCTCAACTTGGAGTCTGGCCAGCAGGGCGTTTGGGCTATGTCCACCTTGGGAGCGGGCAATTTTTCAAAATTGAATGACACGCAACTCCTTTTTTCCCAGAGTCAGCGCGGTGCGTTTCCGGCTTCGATGAGGCAGCTCGATGTTGAACAACTTGCAGTATCAATCGTAAGGGACTATCGCCGCTTTGACGGTTACGCTTTACCCTTTTCTCCGCGCAATGGTCACGCTGCTGCCTTGAACGGTGCTGTCGTGATTCACACTGCCGTGGAGGCGGAAAATCCCCAGCCACTACAGCAACTGTTAGCTGATGCCGCCCTAGAGCAGCAATTGCTTAAACTAAACGCGCAAGCCAACCCCCTGGGGGTTTCGGACAATAGCCATGCCGTTAACGTGCATCCTGCAGCAGCAGCAGCAGCAGCAGCAGCGGCACCGGCACCGGCAGCGGCAGCGGCACCGGCACCGGCACCGGCACCGGCGATCGCGGTGCCTGCGCCGACACCGACTCTGGCGCCTGCGCCGGCTGCGGAACCCGCGAGCGTCGCCGCGGAGGCAGTGAAGCCGGAGCCGCAGATTGAACAGCGGCCGATCGCCACCGCGCCCGCGGCGCCGGAAGTAAAGCCGGTGGTGACGCATGAGGCCGAAACGTACGAAGTGAAAAAGGGCGACACCCTGGGCGCGATCGCGCGCCAGTACCGTCCCGAGGGGGTGACCTTCAACCAGATGCTGATCGCGCTGCAGCGCGCCAACGAGGACGCTTTCATTCGCAACAACGTCAACCTGGTGCGGGCCGGGCGAATATTGAATATTCCGGACAATGAAACCTTGGCTGCGGTCGACACGGCGGACGCCAACCGCCTGGTCATCGCGCAGCATGCGGATTTCGCGGAGTACAGAAGCCGCCTCGGGGTGGCGGTCGCCGCCGCGCCGTCGGCGCCGGTTCCCGCCGAGCGCAGCGCGGCCGGGCAGATCACGCCCAAGGCCGAGGAGCCAAAGCCGGCGGAGGCCAAGGATCAGCTGAAGTTGTCCAAGGCCGACCCCAAGAAGGCGGGCTCGCCAGCGGCGCGCGCGGCGCGCGAAGACGATTTGGCGGCGCGCGAGCGGGCGCTGAAGGAAGCGCAGTCGCGCGTAGGTGACCTCGAAAAGAACATCACCGATTTGCAGAAGATGCTCGAATTGCAGAACCAGCGCCTCGCGGAGATGAGCAAACAGGCCGCGGCCAAGCCGGCGCCGCCACCGGCACCCGCCGCTACGGCGCCCGAACCCCCAAAGCCCGCGCCGGCGCCGCAAGCGGCAAAGGCGCCGGAAGCTAAACCCGCCGCGCAAGCACCGGCCCCGCCGCCGGCAGAGCCGGCAAAGCCCGTCGCCGAAGCACCCGAGCCTGCCGTAATTGCGCCCGCGCCTGTCGCGGCGAAACCAAAGCCCAAACCGGCGGCCGCGCCGCCGCCTGAGTTGAGTCTGGTGGACGAGATTCTTGACAATCCGATCGCCCTCGGCGGCCTCGTCGGCGTGATCCTCCTGCTGGGCGGCTACGGCGCGTGGGCCTGGAAGCGCAAGAAGAAAACGGCCGGCGGCAAGTTCCAGGACAGCGTGCTCGGCGCGGCGTCCGTCGAGCCTACGGGCGCCGTTGGCGGCGCGCCGGCCGCGCAGAGCGGACCTGCAAGCCTATCGCAGGCGTCCGTGAGCCAGTCCGGAGTGGCGGGCATGGACGCCGACGACGTGGACCCGATTGCCGAGGCCGACGTATACATGGCTTATGGCCGGGACGCGCAAGCGGAGGAGATCCTGAAAGAAGCGCTGCAAAAAGATGCCAAACGCGTTGCGGTGCATGCCAAGCTGCTCGAGATCTACGCCAACCGGCGCGATGCGAAATTGTTCGAGCAAAGCGCGCTGAAACTGAAGAGCATCACCAATGGCGCGGGCCCGGATTGGGACAAGGCGGCGAAGCTCGGGCGATCCATCGACCCGGGCAACGGACTCTACGGTGGCGCTGGCGACGCGCCGGTCGCCGCTGCGCGAGCGCTCGCCGTTGCAGCGCCTGCGGTCGATTTCGATATTGGCGGCGGGACGAGCACGGATGCGCGCGCCGCGTCTGCGGCGGCGCTGGATCTGGATCTGGGGAGCGGCGCGCCGGCCGCCCGCGGGGAGCGGAGCGATTTCTCGCCTAGCGGCACGCTGATTATCGACTCCACGGAGACGAAGGCGGCGTCCAACGGACTGGACTTCGACTTGGGCGCCGGACCGGACAAGCCCGCCGGTGCGGGCGCAGGCCTGAACTTCGAGCTGCCCGCGTACGCGGGCGCATCGACAGAGGCGCCCGCGCGTGCCGCCAGCGGCGGACTGGACTTTGACCTCAATCTGGGCGGCAGCGACACGCAGGCGCACGCGCCGGCGGCGCCCGCCATGGACCTGTCGGAAATCAGCCTCGACCTGGGGATGCCAGGGGAGGCGCCCGCGGCCGGGGCGGGCGCAGGAGATCCCAGGTGGCAGGAGGTGGCGACCAAGCTGGACCTTGCCAAGGCCTACGAGGAAATGGGCGACAAGGACGGTGCGCGCGAACTGCTGAACGAGGTGGTGAGGGAAGGCGACACCGCGCAGCAGGCCCAGGCCAATCAGTTGCTCGCGAAGATCGGCTAGGATCGATTACGCGCCACTTTTGAGCCACGGTCGCGGCGCGCGCAGCGTCGTTACCGTGGCTCCGCCATTTCATGGGCATGAGAATCGCGCTGGCACTGGAATACGACGGCAGCCGCTTTCTCGGCTGGCAGACGCAGCCGGGCGGCGGTACCGTCCAGGATGCGCTCGAGGCCGCCCTGTCAACCATCGCGGGGGCGCGGATCAACGTGACCTGCGCAGGGCGCACCGATCGCGGCGTGCACGCGCGTGCGCAGGTGGTGCATTTCGACACCGATGCGATGCGCCCGGAAAGCGCCTGGGTGCGCGGCGTGAATGCCCTGCTGCCGGAGTCGGTCGCGGTGCGATGGGCGCAATCGGCGGCGGACGCGTTCCACGCGCGCTACTCGGCCGTTTCCCGAACTTACCGCTATGTGCTGATCAATCGACCGGTACGCCCGGCGCTCGCTGCCCGGTACGCGGGCTGGTTCCACCTGCCCCTCGAGGTTGCGGCGATGCGCGAGGCGGCGCGCCTGCTGCTCGGTGTGCACGACTTCTCGGCGTTCCGCTCGGCCGAGTGCCAGGCGAAGACGCCGGTGCGCACCCTGCACGCACTTGAGATCGACGCGTGCGGCGAACGCATCGACTTCGTGGTGCGCGCCAACGCGTTTTTGCACCACATGGTGCGCAATATCGTCGGCCTGCTGGTGGTCGTGGGTAAGGGCAAGCACCTGCCGGAATGGGCCGCGGAGGTGCTGGCGAGTCGTGACCGTGCGCGCGCCGCCCCGACCTTCGCCGCGCAGGGTTTGTACCTCGAGCAGGTGCAGTACGAAGCGCGCTGGAACCTGCCGGCGAACCTGGCGGGCGCACTGAGCCTGCCGGTCGTGTCATGAGGACGCGTGTCAAGATCTGCGGCATTACGCGCCCGGGCGATGCCGTCGCGGCGTCCAATGCAGGCGCGGACGCGATTGGCCTGGTTTTCTACCCGCCCAGCCCGCGCTTCCTGAACGTGGAACGCGCGCGGGAGATTCGCGACGCGCTGCCGCCGTTCGTCCAGGCCGTGGCGCTGTTCGTGAATCCGGACGCAGCGCAGGTCGCGCAGGTGCTTGGGCGCGTGCATCCGGCGCTGTTGCAGTTTCACGGCGAGGAGACACCCGAGTTCTGCGCGCAGTTCGGGTTGCCGTACATCAAGGCCTGCCGCGTTTCCCATGGGGTCGATTTGCTAAAATACCTGCAGCCGTTCGCCGCGGCGAGCGGATGGCTGCTCGATGCGCAGGTGGAGCAATACGGCGGGGTCGGCACGAGCTTTGATTGGGCGCTGGTGCCGGCACGGCTCGAGCGCCCGTTGGTCCTGTCCGGCGGGCTCAGCACCGAAAACGTCGGACGGGCCGTGCGGACGTTGCGGCCCTGGGCGGTGGATGTGTCCAGCGGAGTCGAGTCGGCGAAGGGCATCAAGGACTTCGCCATGGTCGCGGCGTTTATCTCGGAGGTCAGGAATGCGGATGCATGACTTGCCCGACGCGCGCGGGCACTTCGGCCCCTACGGCGGCGTGTTCGTCGCCGAGACGCTGACGCACGCGCTCGAGGAACTGCTGGCCGCGTACCAGCAGGCGCGCCGCGATCCGGCGTTCGAAGCGGAATTCCGCTACGACCTGAAGCACTACGTCGGGCGCCCCAGCCCGGTGTACCATGCCAAGCGCTGGTCGCAGATGCTGGGCGGCGCGCAGATCTATCTCAAGCGCGAGGACCTCAATCACACCGGCGCGCACAAGATCAACAACACCATCGGCCAGGCGCTGCTCGCGCGGCGCATGGGCAAGCCGCGCGTGATCGCCGAGACCGGCGCCGGGATGCATGGCGTCGCGACGGCGACCGTGGCGGCGCGCTACGGCATGCAGTGCGTGGTGTACATGGGAACGCAAGACATCCAGCGCCAGGCGCAGAACGTCTACCGGATGAAACTGCTCGGCGCGACCGTGGTGCCGGTCGAGTCCGGCTCGAAAACGCTCAAGGATGCGCTCAACGAGGCGATGCGCGACTGGGTAACCCACGTCGATGAAACCTTTTACATCCTTGGCACCGTGGCGGGCCCGCACCCGTATCCGATGATGGTGAGGGATTTCCAGTCGGTGATCGGCGAGGAATGCAAGCAGCAGATGCCGGAACTCGCCGGACGCCAGCCCGATGCGGTCATTGCCTGCGTCGGCGGCGGCTCGAACGCCATGGGCATCTTCTACCCGTACATCGATGTCGAGGGCGTACGCCTGATCGGCGTGGAGGCCGCAGGCGAGGGGCTTGCCTCCGGCAGGCATGCGGCGTCGCTGTGCGCGGGCAAGCCCGGCGTGCTGCACGGGAACCGCACCTATCTCCTGCAGGACGCGAACGGGCAGATCCTCGAGACGCATTCGGTGTCGGCCGGCCAGGACTATCACGGCGTTGGCCCCGAGCACGCTTGGTTGAAGGACGCCGGGCGTGCCGAATACGTGGCGGTGACCGACATCGATGCGCTGCGCGCATTCAGCGATCTGTGTCACACCGAGGGCATCATTCCGGCGCTGGAATCGGCGCACGCGGTGGCGTACGCCGCGCAGATTGCGCCCGGGATGGCCAAGGATCGCATCTTGCTGGTCAATCTTTCCGGGCGCGGCGACAAGGACATGCAAACCGTCGCCGAGCGCGCAGGCCTCAAGCTCTAGCCGTGTCGCGCATCCAGGCCCGCTTCGAAATGCTGCGCCGGTCAAAGCGCAAGGCCTTGATCCCCTACATCACTGCGGGCGACCCCACGCCGGCCCTGACGGTGCCCCTGATGCGCGCGCTGGTCGAGGCGGGCGCCGACATCCTGGAGCTCGGCGTGCCGTTCTCCGATCCGATGGCGGACGGGCCCGTGATCCAGCGCTCGGGCGAGCGGGCGCTCAAGCAGGGGGTGGGGTTGCGCGACGTACTTGGACTGGTGAGCGATTTCCGCCGCGAGGACGCGCAGACGCCGCTCGTGCTGATGGGCTACGCCAATCCGGTCGAGGCCATGGGCGTGGAAAAGTTCGTGCGCGAGGCGAGCGCCGCGGGCGTGGACGGCGTGATCGTCGTCGACTACCCGCCGGATGAATGCACACAGTTCGCCGCGCTGGCCAGGCAGTCAGGCATCGATCCGATCTTCCTGCTGGCACCGACGTCGACCGACCGGCGCATCCAGGAAGTGGCGCGCGCCGGCAGCGGCTACCTGTACTACGTGTCCTTGCGCGGTGTGACTGGCGCGGGACACATCGATCTGGCCGACGTGGCTGCGCACATGCCGAAAATCCGCGCCGCGACGCGCCTGCCGATCGGCGTGGGTTTCGGCATCCGCGACGCGGAGTCGGCGCGCCGCGTGGCGCAGACCGCCGACGCGGTGGTCATCGGCAGCCGCATCATCCAGGAGATCGAGTCGGCCGGCGCGGAACGGGCGGTGGCGCGGGTGAAAGCGCTGCTGCGCCCCATCCGGGAGGCGCTCGACGCATGAGCTGGCTGCAAAAACTCCTGCCGCCGAAGATCCAGCGCAGCTCCGGGCCGAAGCGGGCGGTGCCGGAAGGCCTGTGGACCAAATGCCCGTCCTGCGATGCAGTGCTCTACAGCACGGACCTGGAAAAGAACCTCAACGTTTGCCCGAAGTGCGGCTTCCACCAGCGCATCGGCGCGCGCGCCCGCCTGGACGCACTGCTCGACGCCGACGGCCGCTTCGAAATCGGGGCCGAGGTGCTGCCGGTCGACAGCCTGAAATTCAAGGACTCGAAGAAGTACACCGAGCGCCTGCTCGAGGCCGAGGCGCAATCGGGCGAATCCGAGGCGATCATCGTGATGCAGGGGGCAATCAAATCGATCGGCGTGGTGGCCGCGGCGCACGAGTTCGAGTTCATGGCCGGGACCATGGGCTCGGTGCTGGGCGAACGCTTCGTGCGCGGCGTGCGCGTCGCCATCGAGCAGAAGGCGCCGTTTATCGTCATCACCGCGAGCGGCGGCGCGCGCATGCAAGAGGGCCTGCTGTCGCTGATGCAGATGGCCAAGACGACGGCCGCGCTCACGGACCTGGCCGAGCGGCGCCTGCCCTTCGTCACGGTGCTGACCGACCCCACCACGGGCGGCGTCTCCGCGAGCTACGCCATGATCGGCGACCTCGTGCTTGCCGAACCGAAGGCGCTGATCGGCTTCGCGGGCCCGCGCGTCATCGAGCAGACCGTGCGCCAGAAGCTGCCGGAGGGCTTTCAGCGCTCCGAATTCCTCGTGGAAAAGGGCGCGGTGGACATGATTGTCGACCGCCGCCAGATGCGCGACAAGCTGGCGACGCTGCTCGGGCTGCTGCAGGGAATCGCGATCGACCAGCCGTCGTGAGCGCCCGCACGTTGGCGGGCTGGCTGGAGTTCATCGGTCGCCAGCATCCGCAGGCCATTGCGCTGGGACTGGAGCGCGTACAGGAGGTGCTGGCGCGCATGGGCGCCCGCATTGCCTGCCCGGTGATTACCGTTGGGGGCACCAACGGCAAGGGATCGGTCTGTGCCACCCTCGACAGCATCCTGCGCGCTTCCGGGCGCCGCGTCGGCATGTACACCTCGCCTCACTTGCTGCGCTACAACGAGCGCGTGCAGATCGATGGCGCCGAGGCGCGGGACCAAGCGCTGGGCGAGTCGTTCGCTGCAGTGGAGCAGGCGCGCGGCGGCGTGCCGCTGACCTATTTCGAGTTCGGTACGCTGAGCGCACTGTGGCTGTTTGCGCGGGAATCGCTGGACGTGGTGGTACTTGAAGTCGGCTTGGGCGGTCGCCTCGACGCCGTCAACGTGGTGGACGCCGACTGTGCGGTGATCACCGGTGTCGCGCTGGACCACATGGACTTGCTGGGTGATACCCGCGAAGCCATCGGCCGTGAGAAGGCCGGCATCCTGAGGTCTGCGCGCCCAGCGGTGGTTGCGGATCCGGACCCGCCGTCCTCGGTGTTGCGCGAGGCCGAGCGCATTGGCGCACAGGTGATGCTGCTGGGCCGCGATTTCGGCTACCGTACGCAGGCCAATCAGTGGGACTACTGGGGCCCCGCGGGCAAGCGGGCGGCGCTGGCGTATCCGGCATTGCGCGGCGCCGCGCAACTGCGCAACGCCGCCGCCGCCCTGGCCGCGCTCGATGCGTTGCGCGAACGGTTGCCGGTCGCGATGCAGGAGGTGCGCCGGGGATTTGCGCAGGTTGTGCTGCCCGGGAGATTCCAGGTGCTGCCCGGAAGGCCGCAGGTGATCCTCGACGTGGCGCACAATTCCGAGGCGGCACGGACTCTGGCGGCGAACCTCGCCGCGGGTGGCTACGCTAACGAGACGGTCGCGGTGTTCGGCATGCTGCGCGACAAGGACGTCGCCGCCGTGGCGCGGGCAGTTGCACCGGGAATTACGCGCTGGCACCTTGCCAGCCTTGGAGGGGCGCGCGGCGCGAGCGCGCGCGATTTGGCGCGCCTGCTCGCCGCCGCCGGGGTGGTGGCGCCGTGCAGGGAGCACGAAACGCCGGCGGCCGCGTTTGCGGCGGCGCGGATCGAAGCCGGCGAGAATGATAAAATCGTGGTATTCGGATCCTTCCTCACCGTCGCCGAAGTGATGCAATCACTCGCGGCTGGCAAGAGCGGCCCAGGCAATCATGGCTGAATCCCAGGACGTCAATACTTTGAAGCGCCGCGGGCGGCGGCGCCTGGTTGGCGCCATCGCTCTGGTACTGGTCGCGGTGATCGTGTTGCCGTGGATCTTTGACCCGAGTCCGCGCCAGGCCCCACCGGTGAGTGTGCGCATTCCGAACGAGGACGGCTCGGCATTCACGCCGAAGGTAGCGCCCAAGCCGCCGCCGCCCGCCGCGGCCGCCAAGGAAGTGCCCAAGCCCGAATTGCCGGTCGTTGCCCCACCCCAGGAACCCAGAACGACGGCGCAGCCCGCGGCGCCCAAACCCGCGCCCATCGCCGAGCGCGCGCGCGCCGAGGCCGCCCTCGCCAACGCGCAGTTCATCGTGCCCGTAGGCGCCTACGCGGAGCCGGACCGCGTGCTCGGCAAGCTCAAGACAGCCAGGCTGCCTTACTACACGGAACCGGTGGCGACCGAGAAGGGCACGATCACCCGCGTGCGCGCCGGTCCGTTCGCGACCCGCGAAGCGGCGGAAAAGGCCTACAAGCAGCTGCGCTCGCTCGGCTTCACGCCGGGAAGCGTTGCCACCGCGTCCTGACATGACATGGCTCGACTACCTGGTGCTCACGATTGTCTTCGCCTCCGTGCTCTGGGGCATCTACAGAGGACTGGTACGCGAGGCCGTCTCGGTTGCGGCCTGGGTGCTGGCGTTCCTCGGCGCCAACCTGTTCGCAGGCCCGCTGGGCGAGACGCTGCCCGAGGCGCTGCCGACGCCGGAGATCCGGGTGCTGGTGGCGTTTGTCCTCCTGTTCATCGCGATTCTCGCCCTCTGCACGCTGCTTGGGCGCATGTTGGCGAAGCTGGTCCGCGTGGCGGGCCTGGGGGAGTTGGACCGGTCGCTCGGAGGCGTATTCGGCCTGGCACGCGCGCTGCTGATCGTGCTCGCCATTGCCTTGATTGCCGGGCTCACCGCGCTGCCGCGCCAGCCGGCGTGGCGCAATTCCGTGAGCGGCGCATTGCTGGCGCAGGCAGTGCTGGCGTTCAAGCCCTGGCTCCCGCGGACGTTCGCGCTGCGCTTGCGCTATCATTGACCCTTAACGACTTCGCGAGACGGCTCCCATGTGCGGGATCCTCGGCATCGTAGCTCACCGGCCCGTCAACCAGCTGCTGTATGACGGGCTGCTGCTCCTGCAGCACCGCGGCCAGGACGCGGCGGGGATCGTGACCGCCGAGCGCAAGTCTTTCCACATGCACAAGGGCAACGGGCAGGTGCGCGATGTGTTCCGCACGCGCAACATGCGCTCGCTGCCCGGCGACATCGGCATCGCCCACTGCCGCTACCCGACCGCCGGCTCGGCGTCCAATTCGGCCGAGGCGCAGCCGTTCTACGTCAACTCGCCCTTCGGCATCGTGCTCGGGCACAACGGCAACCTGACCAATTCCGACCAGTTGAAGGAGGAGATGTTCCGCCAGGACCTGCGGCACATCAACACCAACTCGGACTCGGAGGTGCTGCTCAACGTGCTGGCACACGAGCTGGAGAAGGCCTCGGTCAAGCTGCGCCTGGACCCGCAGACCATCTTCCGCGCGGTGGCCAACGTGCACCGGCGTGTGCGCGGCGCTTATGCCGTGATCGCCATGATCTCCGGCCACGGCGTCCTGGCGTTCCGTGACCCCTACGGCATCCGCCCCGCGGTGATCGGCTACAACGAGACCGAGCGCGGTACCGAGTACATGGTGGCCTCGGAATCGGTGGCGGTCGACGCGCTCGGCTTCACGTTGCTGCGCGACATCGCGCCGGGCGAAGCGGTGTTCATCGACGATGACGGCAATTTCCACAGCCAGCAGTGCGCCCCGAGCAGCTCGCTCAACCCCTGCATCTTCGAATACGTCTACCTGGCGAGGCCCGATTCGGTGATCGACGGCGCGTCGGTGTACGAGGCCCGCCTGGTGATGGGCGAAAAGCTGGCCGAGAAGATCCGCAGGAGCTACCGCCACCTCGACATCGACGTGGTGATCCCGATCCCCGATTCCAGCCGTCCTTCGGCGCTGCAGCTGGCGCTCGGCCTGGGTCTGCCGTACCGGGAGGGCTTCGTCAAGAACCGCTATATCGGCCGCACCTTCCTGATGCCGGGGCAGGCGGTGCGCCGGCGTTCGGTGCGCCAGAAGCTGAACACCATCGGCATGGAATTCAAGGGCAAGAACGTGCTGCTGGTCGACGACTCGATCGTGCGTGGCACGACCAGCCGCGAAATCGTGCAGATGGCGCGCGAGGCGGGGGCGCGCAAGGTGTACTTCGCCTCCGCGGCGCCGCCGGTGCGCTTTCCCAACGTGTACGGCATCGACATGCCCACGCGCGCCGAGCTGATCGCCGCCCACCGCAGCGAGGAGGAGGTCGGCCGCGAGATCGGCGCCGACGCGCTGATCTACCAGGAACTCGAGGCGCTCAAGGACGCGATACGGCAGGTGAACCCCAAGCTGAAGACCTTCGAGACCTCCTGCTTCGACGGCCATTACATCACTGGCGACATCACCAGCGACTACCTGCAGGCCATCGAGGTGCGCCGTGACGCCATGCGCGACTCGGGCGAGGACGGCGACGCCGCCCAGCTCGACCTCAATCTGGCCACGGTGCAATGAATTTGGTATAGTGCGTTTCGCGCCGATTTGAGCCACAGCTTGCGGGCGCGTTAAAAATACAGCTAAAGCGTGCCGAAACAGCCCGGTCCGCTTAGTGAGTGAAAGGACCGGGTTTTTCATGGCAAAACAGTTCGAGCAATCCACCCTGGGCGTGCGCGCCGGCACGGCCCGTACCGAATTCAACGAGCACTCCGAGGCGCTGTTCCTCACCTCGAGCTTCGTGTTTGAGAATGCGGAGCAGGCCGCGGCCCGCTTCACCGGCGGCGACGGCGGCTTCGTCTATTCGCGCTTCACCAACCCGACGGTCAGCATGTTCCAGGACCGCCTGGCGGCGCTGGAAGGGGCCGAAGCCTGCGTGGCGACCGCCTCGGGCATGTCGGCGATCCTCGCCACCTCGATGGCCCTGCTCAAGGCGGGCGAGCACGTGGTGTGTTCGAACGCGGTGTTCGGCGCCACGGTGCAACTCTATTCCACGATCCTGTCGCGCTTCGGCGTCGAAACCACGTTCGTATCTCCCACCAGGGTCGAGGAGTGGCAACGCGCCGTGCGGCCGAACACGAAGCTCTTGTTCCTCGAAACGCCGTCCAATCCCTTGGGCGAGATCTGCGATATCGCTGCGCTTGCCGCGGTGGCGAAGAACGCCGGCGCGGTGCTCGCGGTGGACAACGCGTTGTGCACGCCGGCGCTGCAGCGCCCGCTCGAATTCGGCGCCGACCTGGTGATCCATTCCGCCACCAAGTACCTCGACGGGCAGGGCAGGGTGCTGGGCGGCGCGGTGCTGGGGGCGAAGGGGCCGGCGATGGATGCCGTGTTCGGCTTCCTGCGCACCGCCGGGCCATCGCTGTCGCCTTTCAATGCCTGGGTCATCCTGAAGGGCATGGAGACGCTCGAGCTGCGCATGCTGGCGCAGTCGGAGCACGCGCTGGAACTCGCGCGCTGGCTGGAGGGACACCCCAAGGTGGCGCGGGTGCATTACCCGGGCCTTCCCTCCAATCCACAGCACGCGCTCGCGATGCGCCAGCAACGCGCCGGCGGCGCCGTCGTGTCGTTCGAGGTGAAGGGCGGCCGCGAGGCAGCCTGGAAGGTGATCGACTCGACCAGGATGATCTCGATCACCGGCAACCTGGGGGACGTGAAGAGCACGATCACCCATCCGGCAACGACGACCCACGGCCGCATCACGCCCGAGGCGCGCGCTGCTGCCGGGATCACCGATGGGCTGGTCCGGGTCGCCATCGGCCTGGAGGCGGTTGAGGACCTGAAGACGGATCTTGCGCGCGGACTCGGCTAGGCGGCGCCGGCCGCGCGCCGCCTTGAATTCGGCGACGCGGCTACGCCGCCTTCTTCACCGTCATCCGCACGGCCAGCCCGGCGCGCGCCGCAAGGGTTACGAGAGCATCGAGACTGAAACGCTGGATACGATGCCGGTACAGATCGCTCAGGCGGGGTTGCGTCACGCCGAGCTTCTTCGCGGCCTCGGTCTGCGACAGACCCGCCTTGCCGATGGATCGCTGAATCGCAATCATCAGGTCCGCGCGCAGCAGGAGGTTCTGCGCATCGCTTTCCTTGAACCCGAGGTCGCGAAACACGTTATCACTGCCGACGATCATCTTGAGTTTCTCGGTCATTCGGTTCTCCGCTCCGCCATCAGTTGCCGATACCGCTTCGCGGCCAGGTCGATGTCGCGCTTCGGGGTGCGCCGCGTCTTCTTGTCGAAGGCATGGAGCACGTACACCGATTCCGCGAACTTCGCGACGTACAGCACCCGGTACTCGCGCCCGGCACTGACCCGGATTTCGTTCACTCCCGGCCCCACCGTCGTCATCGGCTTCCAGTCCGCCGGTTGCTCGCCCTGCTGAACGTGCCGCAATTCCGTACCCACCTCGTGGCGCGCATCCTGCGCAAACTCACGCACCCGGTTGAGGCTGTCGCCGAGCCAGCGGATCGGCTTACGGCGAATCATATCCGTTCGGATATGTCCGGTCAAGCTCGAGCGCGGGCAGGCAGGCGCTCAGAAGCGTTCCTCGTCGCGCGCGATGGCGGCTTCCTCACTCATGGGCCGTCCGAGCACGCGAATCTTCGCACGTGCCGCTGTGCGCTCGGGTAGGCGGCCGGGCTTGCCGCGCACCGCAGTCAGCGCTACCGCGGGCTTGCCGCGCCGGCGCACCACAACCTTCTCGCCGCGTGCGACGCGGTCGAGGACCTCGCTCAGGCGGTTTCTCAGTTCCTTGGTGCTGATGTCCATCACGCGGTCAGAACGAAACCAGGCGCGGCCCGGCGTCATCGATCGAGAGGTAACCGCCGCGTTCATACCAGTCCGGCAGCACCCAGCGCTCGCAGGGTCGGCCGTCCACTTCGAGGCTGTGGCGCGCGGCGCGGTGGGTATGGCCATGTACCAGACGCGTGAGCCGGTGCTCGCGCAGGGCTTCGCGCACGGCGCCCTGGTT
Source organism: Betaproteobacteria bacterium (assembly GCA_031389685.1). GTDB lineage: Bacteria > Pseudomonadota > Gammaproteobacteria > Burkholderiales > SG8-39 > JAABQT01. Next base: position 9,274 of record JANMSV010000239.1, on the reverse strand, counting down.
CACATCCATGATCTGGGCCGGCTTGGCCCCGACCACTTCCTTGCTTTTCTCGCGCAGGGCCTGCAGCGCCGTGCGCCGCTCGGGCAGCGGTTTCGCCAGGAACTCGCGCTGCCAGTCGCGCGAGCGCGCAACCTTGCGCCAAGCCTGGTAGTCAAGGTCGTCGGTGCACAGTGTATCGCCGTGCATCAGCAGGGTTCTCGCGCCACCGATCTTCTCCACCGTCGGGTCCTGCAGCAGGCGCGCCCCGCTCACTTCGCAAAAGCGCTGGCCGATGAGGAAGTCCCGGTTGCCGTGCATCAGGCGCACGGCGACGCCACCGCGCGACAGCGCCCCGAACGCCTCCGCCACTTTGCGCGCCAGCGGATCGCCGTCCGCCGCGTCCAGCTCTTCGTCGCCGATCCAGTATTCGAACAGGTCGCCCAGTACGTAGAGCACTGCGGCGCGCGATGCCTGCTCGCGCAGGAACGAGAAAAAGCGTTGGTTGATCGCCGGGCGCTCGCCCGCAAGATGCAGGTCCGAGATGAACAGCGTGGCCGGCACGCCGCCGGACTACTTACCGACCACGGTGACCGATTCGATCACCACTGCATCGCGCGGCACGTCGCTGCGGAACGGTCCGCCCGGGCCGGTGGGCAGCTTGGCGATTTTCGTCACCACCTCCAGGCCCGAGACCACCTTGCCGAACACCGCGTAGCCGTGGCCGTCGCTTTTTGCGTCGCCCCAGTTGAGAAACGCGTTGTTGTTGACGTTGATGAAGAACTGCGCGGTGGCCGAGTCAGGATCCGAGGTGCGCGCCATGGCGACGGTGCCGACCTCGTTCTTCAGCCCCGCCTTTGCCGCGGGCTGCGCCTCGTTGCGAATCGGCGCGCGCACCGGCTTTTGCCGGTAGTCCTTCTCGAAGCCGCCGCCCTGGAGCATGAAGCCCGGGATTACGCGGTGGAACACGGTACCGTTGTAGTGGCCATCCTTCACGTACTGCAGGAAATTCTCCACGGTCTTCGGCGCCCTGGCCGGGTACAGCTCCAGCCGGATGGTGCCGGCGCTGGTCTTCAGATCCACTTGCGGGTCGGCGGCCAGTGCGCCCGGCGCGGCGGCGGCGGCGGACAGCATTACCAGCGGTTTCCACAGTTTCAGAAAATTCAATTTCACGCGGTCCCCTCGTAGAGAATGCGCCAGCGGCCGTTTTCCTTCTTCCAGTACTGCAGCTTGCGCACGGTGTTGGAAAGATTGCTCGAACGGTAATCCTGCTGGAAGCTGACCACCACGAAATCGACCTGATTCGGGTCGCGCAGCATCGATATTTGCGCAAGGTTCACGCGGATCCACGTCTTGGCGGCGTTGACGCCGCGCTTGTGCGCCGCCCAGGCCGCCAGGTCCTGGCTGCCGGAGCGGAAGCCCGCAGCATAGTGCTCGAGGTAAGGCTTCGCGTCGCGACTTTCCCAGTCGCGGCGCCAGGCCTCGAGCGTCGCCGCCAGCGCGCCGCGCTCGGCCTCGAGCGTCGCCGCGTCAGCCCACGCAACCTCGTCGGCAATGATGACCGGCGTCATACCGACCTGCACCAACCGCCCTACCGCCAGCAGGTCGGGGTTGGCGAGCACGATGCAACCGTCGCTGGCGCGCGGCGGGCGGCTGTAGGTATCGGGCGGCGTGCCGTGCACCCAGATGCCGAAGCCGTCGCGTCCCAGTCGCTTGTCCCATTCATTGGGATAGTTGATCGGATAGGCGCCGGCGCCATAGAAATCACTGAGCTTCTGGCGGGGCAGATTGGCAGTCACGTGGTACACGCCGATCGGGGTCTTCTGGTCGCCTTCGCGTGTTTTCTCGACGCCGCGCTTGCCGAGGCTCACGTAGTAGTCGGCGACATACTGCGGACGGCCATCCGCGTTCTCGAACACGTACAGCCGCGAGCGCCGCGAATCGACCAGCAGCGCGTACCTCTGGCCCGGATGCAGCTGCAGGATGCTGCTGGGCAGGCGTCCCGTACCGGGGCGCTCCCGCAGCGCGCGCAGGCGTACCAGCGCCTCGGCGCGCAGGTCCTCCACTTTCTCCTGCGGCACGGTCTTCATCACGTTGCCGAAAGTTTCCAGCGGCCGCGCGCGCGCCATCAGCAGGTCGCCGCGGATCAGGTGCGCGAGGCGGAAATTCGGATGCGCCGCGATCAGTTTCTCGACTCTTTGCAACGCCAGTTCCAGCCGGTTGGCCTCGATCGCCTGGACCACGGCGGACAGGTCCGACTCCAAGGAGGAGGCGAGGGCGCACCCGGGCAGCAGCAGGGCAACTGCCGCGGCACGCAGCAGTGCGGCGGCGCACCTCAATTCGCCACCTGCTCCTGCTGGATCAGCCAGCGCCCGTCGTCCGCCTTGACCAGCAGCAGCGTCTTCGTGCCGCGCGAGCTGAGGGTGTCGGACCTGTAGGCCTGGCGGAATGTGACTTTGGCGCGCGACTCGCCATCGCGGGTGACGCGCGGCGCGTCGATGCCGACCGAGATGGTCTTGGGCGCAAGAATGCGTTGGCGGCGCTGCTTCTCCCAGGCATCCCTGGGTTCGCCTTTCGGCGTCTGGAATGCCTGGTCGTAGAACCCCAGGTACGCATCAACGTCCTTGCGCGACCACGCTTGCGCCCAGGCCTTGACCGCTTCCAAGGGCTCGGTCGCAGCGGCCGGAGATTCCGCCACCGTCTTGCCCGTCGCTGGCTTTGCGGCGGGCGTCGGTTTTGGATCCGCCGCCGCCAACAGGATAGCGGGCGCGGCAGCGCGCGGCGCTCCGCCCACCAGGTCGCGCACCAGCGCGAGCTTGTTCTGCGCGCCGGCGTTGGAAGAATCGAGTTTCAGCGCCTTGTCGTAGGCCTGGCTGGCGAGCTTGGCGTAGACGTCGCCAAGATTCTCGTACGCCGTGGCGTAGCTGGGATGCGTACGGATCGACTGTTCGAGCGCGGCCCGGGCCCTGTCGTACTGCCCCTGCGAGGCGTAGATGACTGCCAGATTGTTGTAGGGTTCGGGCAGTTCAGGGTAATCCTCGGTCAGCTTGCGGAACATGTCGATCGCGTCCCGGCTATTTCCCTGCTCGGCGTAGATCAGCCCCTTCAGGAAGCGCGCCTGCGGATCCTTGGGTTTGCCGGAGAGGAGCTTGTTGACGCGCTCCATGGCTTGCTGGTGCTGTCCGGACTTGAGCAGCTTGCTTGCGTCTTCGAGTTCGTCCGCGCGGCCCACCGGCGAACCCAGCGCGATTGCCAGCGCAAGCGCGGCAAGGCTCAGTCTGTGCATGGCGAGAACTCGCATTGTGTTATAGTTTTCAAGGCCCTACGGAAACTTGCTCATTCTAGACTAAGCCCCGCGCCTTCACAACCAAGCCGGCGGCCAGTCCAGCTCCAACCCTCCTGATGCTCCGGATCTACAACTCGCTGGCTCGCGACAAGCAGGATTTCCTGCCGATTCGCCCGGGCGAGGTGCGAATGTACGTGTGCGGCATCACGGTCTACGACTACTGCCACCTCGGCCACGCGCGCATGCTGGTGGCGTTCGACATGGTGCAGCGCTGGCTGCGTGCAAGCGGCTACCGCGTGACCTACGTGCGCAATATCACCGATATCGACGACAAGATCATCAGGCGTGCCGCGCAGAGCGGTGAAACGCCCGAGGCCCTGAGCGAGCGCTTCATCCATGCCATGGAGGAGGACGCCGCCGCACTCGGTGTGGCAAAGCCCGACCATGAGCCGCGCGCCACCCGGTATGTGCCGCAGATGCTCGAGCTGATCGAGCGCCTCGCGGCCGGGCGGCTGGCCTACCAGTCGGCCTCGGGAGATGTGAATTTCCCGGTGCGCCGCTTTCCCGGGTACGGAAAATTGTCGGGCAAGTCGCTCGACGAGCTGCGTGCCGGCGAACGCGTCGAGGTCGACCCGACGAAAGAAGATCCCCTCGATTTCGTGCTGTGGAAGCGCGCCAAGCCGCAGGAGCCGAAGTGGGATTCACGCTGGGGCGAGGGCCGGCCGGGCTGGCACATCGAGTGCTCCGCAATGAGCGGCGCGCTGCTCGGGGAGCATTTCGACATCCACGGCGGCGGCCAGGACCTGCAGTTCCCGCACCACGAGAATGAAATCGCGCAGTCCGAGGGCGCGAGCGGCGGGCCGTTCGTCAACTACTGGATGCATAACGGCTTCGTGCGCGTGGATCAGGAGAAGATGTCCAAGTCCCTGGGCAATTTCTTTCTGATCCGCGACATCCTCCGCAGTTTCGACGCGGAGGTGGTGCGCTTGTTCATTTTGCGCGCGCACTACCGCAGCCCCCTGAATTATTCCGCTGCGCACCTTGAAGACGCGAAGCAGGCGCTGTCGCGCCTTTACACGGCGCTGAAGGGCGCGCCGGCTGGCACGGGACCTGTCGACTGGGGCGGGCCGCATGCGCAGCGCTTTCGCGCGGCGATGAACGACGATTTCGGCACGCCGGAGGCGATCGCGGTGCTGTTCGAACTCGCCAACGAGATCAACCGCGGCCGCGCCGGTCTGTTGCCGCAGTTGCGCGCGCTCGGCGCGGTGCTCGGCTTGCTGCAACGCGACGCGCAATCGTTCCTGCAGTCCGGGCCTGCCGGCCTGGCGGACGGCGACATTGACGCGCGCATTGCGGCGAGACTTGCGGCGCGAAAGGCGAAAAACTACGCGGAAGCGGACCGCATCCGCAGGGCACTGGAGGCGGAGGGCGTGGTCCTCGAGGACAGTGCCGCGGGGACCACCTGGCGCCGCGCCTAGTGCAGCAACTTGCCGTCGCGCCCGATTGCCAGCAGCTCGATGCGCGAGTTGCCATGGCGGTTCGCGGTTGAGAACCCCACCGTGTAACCGCCAGCGTCGTAGCCCGACATGGCTTCGAGCGCCAGCAACAGCGCATCGCGCGTGAGCGCCTGGCCTGCGCGTCGAACCGCCTCGGCGAAAACCCTGGCCGCGATATAAGCCTCGAGGGATGCGGGCGAGTAGTCCCTGCGCCCGGTTTCGGCCTCCATCGCCCTGCGGTAATCCGCCACGACCGGGAGCGAGGTGCGCTCGATGGGCGGCACGACCTGCGAGAGCATGATGCCGGCGCCGCCCGCCCCGAGTACGTCGGCCAGCTGCGCGGGATCCGCCAGCGACAAAACGACCAGCTGGGCGCCGCGCCCGCTTTGTTTAAGATCCCGCAGCAAGCCGGCCGCGGGCCCCGCGGGTGCGGCGACGAGGATCACGTCAGCCTCGGCGACCAGCATCTCATGCACGGCTTCAGCCACGCGGCCGGGCCGCAACACGGTGGACGCGGGCGCAGCGAGGCCGGCGCGGCGCAGCGCGGCCCGCGCCGCCTCGAGAAACTCTGCGCCTTCGGCGTCGTCGCGCCGCACCAGCGCGAAGCGCTTGAGCCCGAGCTGCGCAAAGTGCTGCACCACGCGATCGACCTCGTCCGCGTAGCCGGCGCGGATCGTAAATACGTAGCGTCCCGGCTGGCGCGCGATCTGCGCGCCGGTGACCGGCGCAAACAGCGGCGTGCGGCTTTGCTGCACCAGCGCAAGCAGTTCCCGGGAGACGCTGTCGGCCGGGTAGCCAAATAGTGCGAACACGCGCAGCTCCTCGACCAGTCGGTGCGTATTGGCCAAGGCACGCTTGGGATCGCCCGCGTCGTCGAGCGTCGCCAGCTCGATGCGGCGGCCGTGCACGCCGCCGGCATCGTTTAATCTGCGCAGATAGGCGAGCGCGCCGTTGCGGATGTCTTCGCCGTGAGCGCGCTCGGGACCGGAGAGCGGGGCCGACTGGCCAAGTGCAACGGTGCGTGGAGTGACGCCCTGGCCCCAGGCCGGGGCGCTCGCGGCGAGGAGCAGGGCGGCCACGACTAGCTGCGTGCGGTGCAGTGCTATCATCGGCCGCAATTTTCCCCGATTCCCGAGAACGACGCGCGCATGCTTTTACAGATTCCCGGTGTGCTCAAGAAGGACGAAGTCGAAACGGTGCTGCGCGAACTGAGCCAGGGCGCGTATGAGGATGGCAGGGTCAGCGCCGGGTCGCTGGCGCGGGAGGTCAAGAACAACCTGCAGGTAAAGCGGGACGCGGTGGCCGCGCAGAAATGTGCGCCGATGCTGCTGGAGGCGCTGCGGCGCAACGGCACGTTCTATTCCGGCGCTCTGCCCCATCGCGTGCACGGGCCAATCTTCAACCGCTACGACATCGGCATGACCTACGGCCTGCACGTCGATAACGCCATCATGGGCGAGGGTACCGCCAATGCGAACATGGCGGACGGGAGCTCGATGCGCACCGACGTCTCGGCGACGCTGTTCCTCAGCTCACCCGACCAGTACGACGGGGGAGAACTTGTCGTGCAGGACAATGTCGGCGAGAAACGCATCAAGCTTCCGGCCGGAAGCATGGTGGTGTACTCGTCGACCAGCGCCCACCGCGTGGAGCCGGTGACGCGCGGCAGCCGTCTGGCGGCGATTTTCTGGATCCAGAGCATGGTGCGCGACGAGCCCAGGCGGGAGATCCTGTTCGACCTCAGCCAGATCCTCGCGTCGGTGCGCGACAGGCTCGACACCAGCGAGCAGATGGCCTTGACGGCGGTTTACCACAACCTGCTGCGGACGTGGGCGCAGACCTGAGCCGCCGCAACGCCGGCCTGCCGCTAGCCTTCGAAGAATTCCTTGACCTTGTCGAACCAGGACTTGCTGCGCGGGTTGTGCCGCGCCATGTCCTTGAGGCTGATGGTCTCGAATTCGTGCAATAGTTCTTTCTGCCGGGCGGTGAGATTCACCGGGGTCTCGACCACCACCTGGCAGAACAGGTCCCCCGCCTCGTGACTGCGCACGCCCTTGATGCCCTTGCTGCGCAACCGGAACGTCTTACCGCTCTGCGTTTCGCTCGGCACCTTGATGCGCGCGGATCCATCCAGCGTGGGTAATTCGATTTCGCCGCCCAGGGCTGCCGTGGCGATCGAGATCGGCATTTCGCAATGCAAGTCGTCATGGTCGCGCTGGAACACCGGATGCGGCTTGATGTGCGCCTGCACGTAAAGATCGCCCGCCGGGCCGCCGTTGACGCCCGGCTCGCCCTCGCCGGTCAGGCGCACGCGGTCGCCTTCGTCGACGCCCGCCGGAATCTTTACCGATAGGGTTTTCTGGTGCTTGAGGCGCCCGCTGCCGCCGCAGGCAGCGCAGGGGCTGGGAATGATCTTGCCCGAACCGTGGCAGCGCGGGCAGGTCTGCGCGATCGAGAACGGACCCTGCGACACGCGGACCTGGCCTGCGCCGCGGCAGGTCGGGCAGGTCTGCGGCTGCGTGCCGGCCTTGGCGCCGCTACCGTGGCAGGTGTCGCAGGGTGCCATGGTCGGAATGCGGATGCGCGTCTCGAAGCCGTGCGCCGCCTGCTCGAGCGTGATTTCCAAGTTGTAGCGCAGATCCGCGCCACGGAACACGTTCGAACGCCCGCCGCGGCCAGCGCCGAAGATGTCGCCGAAGATATCGTTGAAGATGTCGCCGAAGCCGCCCGCCGCGCCGGCCGCACCCATGCCGGCCTGCGGATTGACGCCGGCGTGGCCGTACTGGTCGTACGCGCCGCGCTTGGGCGCGTCCGACAGCACTTCGTAGGCTTCCTTGGCCTCCTTGAAATGCTCCTCCGCCTTGGGATTGTCCGGGTTGCGGTCCGGGTGCCATTTCATGGCGAGCTTGCGGTAGGACTTCTTGATGTCCTCCTCGGAGGCATCCCGGTTGATTCCCAGAATTTCGTAGTAGTCGCGCTTCGCCATTTGTTTTCCCGGACAGCAAAACGGGCGGTACGCCTGCGCGCACCACCCGGTCGCCGTCAACCGTCAATGCGTTCAGCCAGCCTTCTTGTCCTTCACTTCGGTGAACTCGGCGTCGACGACGTCGCCGTCGTCCTTCTTCGCCTCGCCGCCGGCGCCTGCCGGCTGCTCGGCGGCCGCGTTCTGCGCCGCCCGCTGGCTCTCGGCGTAGACCTTCTCGCCCAGCTTCTGCGCGGCCTTCGCCAGCGCCTCGGCCTTCGCCTCGATCTCGGTCTTGCTCTCGGACTTCAGTACGCCCTCGGCGTCCTTCAGCGCGGCCTCGATGGCCTCCTTTTCGCCCGCCTCCAGCTTGTCGCCGTGCTCCTTGAGCGATTTCTTCACTGTATGCACCAGCGCCTCGCAGGCGTTGCGCGCATTGACCAGCTCGAGGGCCTTGCGGTCCTCCTCGGCATGCGCCTCGGCATCCTTCACCATGCGCTGGATCTCGGCCTCGTTCAGGCCCGAACTCGCCTGGATCTTGATCTTGTTCTCCTTGCCGGTCGCCTTGTCCTTGGCCGCCACGTGCAGGATGCCGTTGGCGTCGATGTCGAAGGTGACCTCGATCTGCGGCATGCCGCGCGCGGCCGGCGGGATGTCGGTGAGGTTGAACTGGCCCAGGCTCTTGTTGCCCGAGGCGATATCGCGCTCGCCCTGCAGCACGTGAATGGTCACCGCGTTCTGGTTGTCGTCGGCGGTGGAGAACACCTGCTGCGCCTTGGTCGGGATGGTGGTGTTCTTGTTGATCAGCTTGGTCATCACCCCGCCCAGTGTCTCGATGCCGAGCGACAGCGGCGTCACGTCCAGCAGCAATACGTCCTTCACGTCGCCCTTCAGCACGCCGGCCTGGATCGCGGCGCCGACCGCCACCGCCTCGTCCGGGTTGACGTCCTTGCGCGGCTCCTTGCCGAAGAACTCGCGCACCTTGTCGACCACCCGCGGCATGCGCGTCTGGCCGCCCACCAGGATCACGTCGACGATGTCCGAAGTCTGGACGCCCGCGTCCTTGATGGCGATGCGGCAGGGTTCGATGGTCTTCTCGATCAGCTCGTCCACCAGGGACTCGAACTTGGCGCGCGTGATCTTCATCGCCAGGTGCTTGGGTCCGGAGGCGTCCGCCGTGATGTAGGGCAGGTTGATCTCGGTCTGCTGGGACGACGACAGCTCGATCTTGGCTTTTTCCGCCGCGTCCTTGAGGCGCTGCAGGGCCAGCACGTCTTTCGCCAGGTCGACGCCGGCTTCCTTCTTGAATTCGGTCACGATGTGGTCGATCAGGCGCTGGTCGAAGTCCTCGCCGCCAAGGAAGGTATCGCCGTTGGTGGAGAGCACCTCGAACTGCTTCTCGCCCTCGACATCCGCGATCTCGATGATCGAGATGTCGAAAGTGCCGCCGCCCAGGTCGTACACGGCGATCTTGCGGTCGCCCTTCTCCTGTTTGTCCATGCCGAAAGCCAGCGCGGCCGCCGTCGGCTCGTTGATGATGCGCTTGACGTCCAG
>JANMSV010000236.1:0-6718 GCA_031389685.1 Betaproteobacteria bacterium | reverse complement strand
GGTTTCCGGGGAGGACGGGCCGCTCAAACTTACCCTGCTCGATCTGCCGGTGTTCACCTGCCCGAAGGATCACAAGGCGCCGGTTCACGGCGACTTCATGATCTGGCTGATCCAGCAGATCCGCGCGCGCGAAGCGCGGATCGCGGCCGGCAAGGAAGAAGGGATGATCTTCAAAAAGCACCTGTGCGGCGACTGTGGCAAGGACCTTGCCTCCAAGCCCGAGCGCCGGCAGGCGTTTTTGTACGAGCTGAAATACGAGGACCTGGCGCCGTTCATGCTCCAGGTCGAAATGCCGCTCTACAAGTGCAGCGGTTGCGGCAAGGAGCAGATCCGCTCGACCATGGCACTCCACGGCCTCGTACCATCGGCAATGGTCGGCATCAACGACGGCGCAGGGTTTCCGCATAGCGGCTGAAACAACCGCGAGAGGGCGAAATGGGAGAAATCGAGGGCAGGGGTCAGCGCATGATCGCGCTGTGCATGCTCGGCTGCGTGCTGTTCAATTTCCCGATCCTCGCCCTGTTCAATGTCCGCGGGACGTACTTCGGCGTGCCGGTCCTGTACGCCTACATCTTCATCGCCTGGGCCCTGCTGATCGCCCTGATGGCCTGGGTGGCTGAAAGGCGGGGATAGGACAGGCCGCAATGCTCCAGGGGTGGGTCATCGTCGTCACTTCGTTTGCCTACCTGGGGCTGCTGTTCGCAATCGCCTACTACGCCGACAAGCGCGCCGACGCGGGCCGCTCGATCATCGCCAGCCCCTATGTCTACAGCCTGTCGCTCGCGGTTTACGCCACGGCGTGGACCTTCTACGGCAGCGTCGGCCGTGCGGCGAGCGACGGCGTAGGGTTCCTGCCGATCTACATCGGCCCGACCCTGATGATTGCCCTGTGGTGGATCGTGATGCGCAAGATCCTCCGTATCTCGAAACAGAATCGCATCACGTCGCTGGCCGACTTCATCGCGTCGCGCTACGGCAAGAGCGCGCTGCTCGGCGGCGTGGTGACGGTGATCGCGGTCATCGGCATCCTGCCCTACATCTCGCTGCAGCTGAAGGCGGTCTCCAACAGTTTCACCATCGTGCTGCAGTACCCGTCGATCATCATGCCGGCCAAGGTCACCGCGCTGCCTATCCTGCAGGACACCGCGCTCTGGGTGGCGTTGATCCTCGCCGCCTTCACCATCGCGTTCGGCACGCGGCACCTGGATGCGGCCGAACACCACGAAGGCATGGTGGCGGCGATCGCCTTCGAGTCGCTGGTGAAACTGCTGGCGTTCCTGGCGTTGGGGGTATTCGTGACCTTCGGCATCTACAATGGCTTTGGCGACCTGTTCGAGCGCGCCGCGGCCGATCCGAAGCTGAGCGCCATGATGACCCCGCTCGAGGGCGTGGCGGGAGGCTACGCCAGCTGGGTCTGGCTGACGATCCTGTCGATGATGGCCATCATGTTCCTGCCGCGCCAGTTCCAGGTCACGGTCATCGAGAATGTGAACGAAAAACACCTGAACAAGGCGATCTGGCTGTTTCCGCTGTACATGCTGGCAATCAACATCTTCGTGCTGCCGATCGCATTCGGCGGCCTGCTGCATTTCCCCGAAGGCAACGTGGACGCCGACACCTTCGTCCTGACGCTGCCGATGTTCGAGAAGCAGGAGCTGCTCGCGCTGCTGGTGTTCATCGGCGGGCTGTCGGCAGCGACCGGCATGGTGATCGTCGAGACGATTGCGCTCTCCACGATGGTGTGCAACGACCTGGTGATGCCGGTGCTGCTGCGGCTCAGGCGGCTGCGTCTCAACGAACGCAGCGATCTGACCCGGCTGCTGCTGGGCATACGGCGCGGCGCCATCGTCGGCATCCTGCTGCTCGGCTACCTGTATTTCCGGCTTGCGGGCGAAGCCTACGCGCTGGTATCGATCGGGTTGATTTCGTTTGCCGCCGTGGCCCAGTTTGCGCCCGCAGTGCTGGGCGGCATCTTCTGGAAAGGTGGCACGCGCCGCGGCGCGCTGGCAGGGCTGAGCGGCGGTTTCGCAGTCTGGCTTTATACCTTGCTTCTTCCAGCGCTGGCGCGTTCGGGCTGGCTGCCGATCAGCTTCATGGAGCAGGGGCCGTTCGGCATCGAGCTGCTCAAGCCGCTGGCGCTTTTCGGGCTGGCAGGGCTGGACCAGATCACGCACGCGATGATCTGGAGCATGCTGGCCAACATCGGCGCCTATGTGACGGTATCGCTGTCCGGGGCCCAGAGCGCGGACGAGCACCGCCAGGCGAGCCTGTTCGTGGACGTGTTCCGGCAGGCCGGCGAGGGCGGTGGCGCGCGTTTCTGGCGCGGCACGGCGTCGGTGCCGGATCTGTACAACCTGCTGGCGCGCTTCCAGGGCACCGCGGCCGCGGAGAGCGCGTTCGCGGACTATGCCCGGGCCCGGGGATTGCGCTGGCCGGGCGACACGCTGATCGCCGACGCGGAGTTCGTGCACTACGTCGAGGTTCAGCTCGCCGGCGCGATCGGCGCCGCCTCGGCGCGCATCATGGTCGCTTCCGCGGTGAAGGAGGAGGCGCTGACCCTCGAGGAGGTGCGCAAGATCCTCGACGAGGCCTCGCAGGTGGTGATGTACAGCCACCAGCTGAAGCAAAAATCGAGCGAGCTGGAGGCGGCGACCGCCGAGCTGCGCGCGGCCAACGAGCGGCTCAAGGAGCTCGACCGGCTCAAGGACGATTTCCTGTCGACGGTGACGCACGAGCTGCGCACGCCGCTGACCTCGATCCGGGCATTCAGCGAGATCCTGAACCAGGACCCGGACGTTGATCTTGCGCAGCGGCGCAAGTTCCTCGGCATCATCACCAAGGAAACCGAGCGGCTGACGCGCATCATCAACCAGGTGCTCGACCTGGCGAAGATCGAGGCGGGCCGCGCGGAATGGAGCGAGGCGCCAGTCGACATGCGCGAGACGATCAGCGACACGGTGACCGCTATGAGCCAGTTGTTCCAGGAGAACAACATCCGGGTCGACGCGCGCCTGCCCGAAAGGGTGACGCCGGTCAAGGCCGACGTCGACCGCATCATCCTGGTGATGCTCAATCTGCTGTCCAACGCGGTCAAGTTCTGCAAGCAGGGCGACGGCCGGATCGAGATCACGCTGACCGAGGACGATCGCGCGCTGCGCGTGGACGTGCGCGACAACGGCCCGGGCATCGCGCCGGGGGATGAGCAGAAGATTTTCGACAAGTTCGTCCAGGCCGGCGACACGCTGACCAACAAGCCCCAGGGCAGCGGCCTGGGCCTGTACATCAGCCGCCACATCGTCGAGCACCACGGCGGCCGGCTGTGGGTGCAGAGCCGGCCGGGAGAGGGCGCCTGCTTCTCCTTCACGCTGCCGCTCGCGCGCCCTATGGAGAGCGCATGACAAAGAAGGTGCTGATCGTCGACGACGAGCCCAACATCGTCACCGCTCTCGAGTTTTTGCTGCAGAGAAGCGGCTACGAGGTGATGGCGGCGCAAAACGGCGACGAGGCACTGAAGCGGGTCGAGAGCTTCGCCCCGGACCTGGTGCTGCTGGACGTGATGATGCCGCGCATCAGCGGTTACGAGGTCTGCCGCCGCATGCGCGAACGTCCCGATTGGAAGCACATCAAGATCATCATGCTCTCGGCCAAGGGCCGGGAGGCGGAGGTCAGCAAGGGCGTGTCGCTGGGCGCGGATCTCTACGTCACCAAGCCGTTTTCCAACAGCGAGCTGGTAGGGAAGATCGGCGAGCTGCTCGCCGGCGCATGAAAGCACGGCGCAAGTTCATCCTCTGGGTCGTCGTCCTGTACGCCGCGCTGCTTGCGATCCCCGCCGCGCTCGGGGTCCTGCTGGCCGCCGGGCTGCCGGCGCCGGAGCAGGAGGTATTCCTCGCGATGGTTTCCGAAAGAGCGCCGGCGCTCGCGTTTGCGGCGCTGATCCTGCTCTTCGTCAGCGTCGGCGCGGTCAAGTGGCTGTTCGACCAGTACCTGACCGCGGTGCACGCGCTCGCCGAGCAGACCGGCGTGGTGCTGGGCGCCAACGCCGAGCTGCGCGTCACGACGCAGGGCGGGCGCGAGGTGGCCGAAGCGGCCGCGGCAATCAATCGGCTGGCCGACGCGCACCGCGCGCTGCGGCGGGATTTCGAGCTGCGCGCCAGGGTAGCGGGCGCCAAGCTCGAGGAAGAGCGCAACCGCCTGGCGGCTCTCATGTCGGAGCTGTCCGAGGGCGTCATGGTGTGCAACGCGCAGGGCCGGATCCTGCTCTACAACGAGCAGGCGAAGGCGTTGTTTGCCGCGGGCGAAACGGGCGCCACTGCGGCGCTGGTGGGTCTCGGGCGCTCGGTGTTCGCGCTCATCGACCGCGACCAGATCGCGCACGCACTGGAAAAGCTGCAGCGCGTGCGCCAACCCGGCGCCGCGCCGCCGACCACCCGCTTCGTGATCGCAACCGCGGCCGGCCGCCTGCTCAAGGTCAGGGCGGCGCCGTTCGTCGATTCGGCCGGCACGCTCGCCGGGCTGGTGCTGGCGCTGGAGGATGTGACCGGGTTGCTCGACCAGGAGGCTGCGCGCCGCGGGCTGCTGCAGGCGCTTGCCGCGGGTGTGCGCGCGCCGACGGCCAGCCTCCGGGCCGCGGCCGAGAACCTGGCGGCCTTCCCCGATATGGACGCCGGGCGCCGTGAGCAATTCGTGCAGATCGTGGCAGCCGAATCCAAAAGCCTGTCGCAGCAGCTCGATGCAGCGCTGCGCGAATACGCCGACGTGCTCAAGGCGCAGCTCGCGCTCGAGAACATGCGGGCGGTCGACCTGCTCGGCGTCGTGTGCCAACGCATCGGCGCTTCGCTCGGCATGGCGAGCGAGCTCGAGTCCGTGGACCAAGCGCTCTGGCTGCGGGTCGACAGCTTCGCGTTCGTGCAGGCGCTCGCCTTCCTTGCGGCGCGGCTGCGCGACCGCTACACGGTGCAGCGCCTGCGCTTCTCGGTGCACGCGGCGGGCGGCTATGCCGAACTGGACATGGGATGGGACGGATCGGCGGTGGCGAGCGACGCCCTTTCGCTCTGGGAAGACGAGCCCATGCAGGTCGGCGCCGAGCAGACCCCGCTCACCCTGCGCGACGTGCTCGAGCGGCACGGCGGCGAGGTCTGGTACCAGGCCGCGGACCCCGCCGGCGAACGCACGGCCCATTTCCGCTTTCTGCTGCCGGCGGGCGAAGCGGTGACGACGCCGGCGCGCGTTCCGCGCGCGCCGGCCGAAAGCCGGCCCGAGTACTACGACTTCGACCTGTTCCGCGAGAGCGACGCGACGCGGGCGCTGCAGGAACGCAGGCTCTCGGAACTCGCCTACACGGCCTTCGACACCGAGACCACCGGGCTGGAACCGTCGGCGGGTGACGAGATCATCAGCATCGGGGCGGTCCGCATCGTCAATGGCCGGATGCTGAAGAACGAGGTGTTCGAGCAGCTCGTCAACCCGCGGCGCGCATTGAGCCGCGAATCGGCGGCCATCCACGGCATCGGCGCCGAGGCTCTGGAGGGACAGCCGGTGATCGAGCGGGTGCTGCCTGCGTTCCACCGCTTTTGCGCGGACTCGGTGCTGGTCGCGCACAACGCGGCCTTCGATATGCGCTTTCTCCAGCTGAAGGAAGAGAGTGCGGGTGTCAGGTTCGCACAGCCGGTTCTCGATACTTTGCTGTTGTCTGCGGCCGTGCACCCTAGCCATACCGAACACAGGCTCGAATCGATCGCGGAGCGACTGGGGGTGCGCGTCATCGGACGCCATACCGCGCTCGGCGACGCGCTGCTGACCGGGGAGATCTTCCTCAAGCTGCTGCCGCTGCTCGCGGAGCGCGGTGTCGCCACGCTGGGCGAGGCGCTCGAGGCGTCGCGCGAGACCTACTATGCGCGCCTGCGGTACTGACGGGATACGCCAGTGCTAGACAAGTTCGGTGCCCTGGAACGCCGCCTCGCGGACGAGCAGCAGACCTTTGCGCGCCCGCTGCGCTCGCTGGTACAGCGGGCTGCCGTGACCTGTGCGGGGACCAGCACGCTGGCCGAGGTCGCGGCGCTGATGCAGGCGAAGGGCGTGGGCTCGATCGTGGTGGTCGATGCGCAGGCGCGCCCGGTCGGCATCGTGACCTCGCACGACATGATCCGGGTCGCCGCCGAGAGCGGCGGCGCGAGGCAGGTCGCCGAGATCATGTCGTCCGATCCGGTTTCGCTTCCGGCGCACGCGCTCGCCTATGAGGCGGCAGTGACGATGACGGCGCAGCGCATCCGGCACATCCTGGTGATGGACGAGGGGCGGTTGATCGGCGTGGTGTCCGAGCGCGACCTATTTTCGCTGCAGCGCCTCGGCCTGGGCGAGATCACGATGGAGTTGCGCCTGGCGAGCGATCTCAAGGTGCTCAGCGCGCTTGCGGCGGAGATTCGCGGCCTCACTGCGCGGCTGGTCGGGCAGGGAGTCGCGCCGGAGCAACTGACACTTTTCGTCTCCGTGCTGAACGATCGCCTCAGCCAGCGGGTGATCGAGATCGTGCGCAAGCGCCACGATCTCGAGCGCATCAGCTGGTGCTGGCTCGCCCTCGGCAGCGAGGGGCGCTTCGAGCAGACGCTCGCCACCGACCAGGACAACGGGCTCATCTTCGCCGCGCACGAGGGCGCCGACCCGGCGCAGGTGCGCGCGCGCCTGCTCGGCTTCGCGCGCGAGGTCAACGAGGCGCTCGATG
>JANMSV010000208.1:0-4073 GCA_031389685.1 Betaproteobacteria bacterium | reverse complement strand
GATCGAGGATGCGGTCGAGGGCATCACCCATTCGCTGTGCACGCTGGAGTTCGAGGACCAGCGGCCGTTCTACAACTGGTTGCTGAACAAGCTCGCCGATGGCGGATTGCTGAAACGGCCCCTGCCCCAGCAGATCGAGTTCGCGCGCGTCAACCTGACCCACGTCGTGTTGTCCAAGCGCAAACTCATCCAGCTCGTCGAGGAAGGCCACGTGGACGGCTGGGACGATCCGCGCATGCCGACCCTGGCCGGGGCGCGGCGGCGCGGCTATACGGCGGAGGGCTTTCGCATGTTCGCCGAGCGCATCGGGATGTCGAAGGCGAACCAGACCATCGAATTCTCAATCCTTGAAGACTGCATGCGCGAGCACCTGAATGAGATGGCTCCGCGGCGCATGGCGGTTCTGGATCCGGTCAAACTCGTCATTGAGAACTACCCTGCGGGCCAGGAAGAAATGTGCGCGGTCCCCAACCATCCGCAGAAACCGGATTGGGGGAAGCGGCAGGTGCCGTTTTCCGGGGAGCTGTGGATCGAGCGGGAGGATTACCAGGAGGTTCCGGCGAAGGGGTACTTTCGTTTGTTCCCGGGGAACACGGTGCGCTTGCGCTATGGGTATGTCGTCAAGTGCACGGGGTATGACAAGGCGACGGATACGGTACGGTGCATTTACTACGCGGAATCGAAGTCAGGGACGGAAGGGGCGGATAAGTACAAGGTGAAGGGGAATATTCATTGGGTGAGTGTGAAGCATGCTTTTACGGCGGGGATCCGCACATACGATCGGTTGTTTAAGAGCACTCACCCGGATGACGTTGGCGACATCAATCCCGCCTCGAAAATCACCTCCATGGCACAACTGGAACCCAGTCTAAGAGACCCGGCACAGATTTCTTTCCAATTCGAGCGGCATGGATACTACGCCGTCGATAGCAAGGCACCACGGATCTTCAATCGAACCGTCAGCCTTAGGGACTCCTGGGCCTCGGGCAAGCCCGCCTGAGCGCTACCTCTCTGCTCGTTGCTCGGCCATCTCCATCTGTATTGTTGTCGCGGCGTTGCTGAACCAAACCTGCCCTTCCTGAACCGTGCACTGCAATTGCATTGCACGCTCCGCAAGCTTCCCCACAGATTCACTGGCAGAAGGCGGCACACGCCAAACCGTCAAATTCTTCGCGCGCTCAAGCCGCTCGGCATTTGCATTCCACCACAGCTCCGCACTATTGCCGTACGTATACACCGTCACGCGCTCCGCCCGCCCGCCGGCACGAATCAATCGCTTCTCATCCGGCTGCCCGACATCGATCCAGTGCACGATCTGACCCGTCAGATCCTTCTGCCAAAGGTCGGGCTCATCGGTGTCGGACAAACCTTTGCCGAACGCAAGATGCTCATGCGCATTCAACGCGAACGCCAATACTCGCACCATCATGCGTTCATCGGTCTCGGAAGGATGACGGGCCAGCGTCAGCGAATGTTCGCCGTAGTAGTTCCGGTCCATGTCCGAAACCTGCAAACTGGCTTTGAAGATCGTTGCCTTGAGTGCCATGCCGGCACTCTACGTCAGTCTGCGTCGTCGGCCGCTCCACCGGTTGAAGCGAGATCTTCCTGCTTGATCTTTTCGGTGTTGAACTTCGCCGCCCGCCCGGTCATGGTCTTCAGGACTTCGTCCAGCGGCGGCGGTTCGCCCTGAATCCAGCGAAGCGGATTGATGCGCGCCACGACGAAGGCACGCAGGTACGGGCTCACGAACCCCCGGTCCTTCAGCTTCTTGACCACCTCCGCCACCCGCGCATCCAGCTCCATCAGCAGCTCGGCGTGCTTCTCGTGAGACTTCAGCGCCTTCGAGATCGGCTCGGCAGAAAATTTCTCCAGCCGCTTGACGATGGAGTTGTACGCCCCACCGGCAAACTTCGCATTCTTCTCGTAGCAAATCCCCATGGTGACGAACGAAGCTTCCTCCAGGTAGAACGAAAACCCGGACTCGGCGCGCGTCGCATCCTCGTCGATCAGCCCGCGATAGATGCGGATCACCTCTAACGACTTCTCTCGAAGGTTGTGCGCCTTCTCCGTATTCAGCGCCAGGATCTGCCACGCCACCTCGGGCCTGGGCACCACCAGCGCCGTCACCGACTTCGCCCCCAACCGCCGCATGGCCATCAGGCGATGCATGCCATTCGGCGTCCAGAAACCTTCCTTGGGCGCGGTCACGCAGATGATGGGATCCAGAAAGATCCCGGTCTTGTCGATGACGTCGGCCAGTTTCTTGTGGTGCGCGTCCGACAGGTCGCGCTGGAACGGTGTGGGTTCCACTTTCGAGATCGGCAGGATGCAGGCGAGCAACGCACCCCCGCCCAGGGGATCCCTGTAGGTCCCGATGATCTCCCCGCCCTCCTTCACCACGCGCTCGCGCACTTCCTCCGCGGTGCCCGAGAGCATGTCCAGGCGGCATTCGGCGGGCGTCAGCCCCCGGGTTTCCGCCTGCGCCTTCTTCGCCCGGCGCTTCGCCGGGGCGCGATTGGTTACGGATTTTCCCGTGGCCATGCGGCTAGCTTACCCCACGGCGAGGCCGCCGATCCCGCAGCGAACCCGAGCCCGCATTCCTTGACGGGCGTCGTACGATACGCGCGCCATGACCCAGAAGGCGCCCGCGCGCTTCTCCGACCCGTTCCTCGCCGCAGTCTGCGCGCTCGGCATCGCGCAGATCACCGCCTGGGGCACGAGCTATTATTGCCTCGGCGTGCTCGCCGGGCCGATCGCCGACGACACGGGCTGGAGCCGCAGCCTGGTCTACTTCGGATTCACGGTGTCGCTCCTGACGATGGGCGCGGTCTCGGCCTGGGCCGGGCGCGCCATCGACCGCTACGGCGCACGCGCGGTCATGTCGACGGGAACCGTGCTAGTTTCCGCCGGCCTCCTCCTCCTGTCACAGGTGCGCGGCGAAGCCGCCTATCTCGCGGTGTGGGCCTTCCTCGGCCTGGGCATGCGCCTTTGCCTGTACGACGCGGCGTTCGCCGCGCTGGTGCAAGTGGTGCCCTCGCGCGGCAGGCTCGCAATTTCCACCCTGACGCTGTTCGGCGCCTTCGCCTCAACCGTGTTCTGGGTCCTCGGCCACTACCTGAACGAAGCCGTCGGCTGGCGCGAGACGCTCGTCTGGTTCGCGGCGATCAATCTCGCCGTGTGCCTGCCGCTCAACTGGTTCGGCCTCGCACGGCGCGAGAAAACAGACCACCCTGCGGCCGCCGCCGTCGCGGCGCAGCCTTCACCCGACGGCAAACCGCTCGCCGGGCGCGTGCGCACGGTGGCGCTCGCGCTCTTCGCCTTCGTCATGTCGCTGAATGCCTTCGTGTTCGGCGTGGTCACGGTGCAGCTCGTGCCGCTGCTCGAGGCCGCGGGCCTGGCCGCGGCGGCCGCGGTCTGGGTGGCCTCGATGAAAGGTTTCGCGCAGTTCGGCGGGCGCGTGGTGGAGATCTTCTTCGGGCGCAACCTGCGCGCCATCACGGTGGCGCGCATCGCCATCGGCGCGCTGCCCGCCTCCTTCGTGGTGCTGCTGCTGGCCGGCGGCAACTTTCACGCCATCCTCGCCTTCACGCTGCTGATGGGCGCCTCGCAAGGGGTCATCACCATCGTGCGCGGCGCGGTGCCGCTCGCGCTGTTCGGCGCCACCGGCTACGGCGCGGTGCTCGGCCTCCTCGCCACGCCGATCCTCATCGTAAATGCCGCCGCGCCGACGCTGTTCTCCTTGATCGTCGAGCGCTGGGGCTGGCAGAGGGCCGAAGTCGCGCTACTCGCGGCGGCCGCCGCGTCCTGGCTGGCGATGGAAGCGATGTCGCGCTGGTACCAGCGCAGCCGGCGCTAGCCAGGTGCGCATTTCGCGCGGCACGCGGCCCATTTCCTAGCTGCGGCGCTTCCGGTCCCCGGTCGCGCCCAGCGTGGCCGAGCCTGACCACCGGCAGGTCCCGCGCATCGATGCGCAGCACCGCCACGTCGGTGGCCGCATCGGCGCCCAGCACCCTGGCGCGGAACTCGCGCCGGTCGGTGAGCTTGACCGTGACTTCGCTCGCGCCCTGCACCAC
>JANMSV010000185.1:0-10611 GCA_031389685.1 Betaproteobacteria bacterium | reverse complement strand
CTGTTCACCCGCGAGGAAATCAAGCTCCTGACCGACGCGGTCCCCGCGCTCTACGCGCAGCGCCGCCCCGAGAACGTGCGCGAGAAGACCGGCGACGTGGTGCGCACCAATTTCGCCGCCCACCTCTACAGCGCGCCCTTTGCCCGCCTGGCCCGGCACCCGCGCATGATCGAGCCGGTGACCCAGGTCTTCTGCGAGGACGTCTACATGCACCAGTTCAAGATCAACGGCAAACAGGCTTTCGACGGCGACGTCTGGCAGTGGCACCAGGACTACGGCACCTGGAAGAACGACGACCAGATGCCCGAGGCGCGGGCCATGAACGTGGCGATCTTCCTCGACGAGGTGACCGAGTTCAACGGACCGCTGATGTTCATCCCCGGCAGCCACAAGCTTGGCGTGCTGGACGCCGAACATGATACGAGCACGACCAGTTACCCGCTTTGGACCATCAACAATGAAGTCATAAAAAAACTGGTGCAGCGCGGCGGCATTGTCGCGCCCAAGGGCCCGCCGGGGTCGATGATCCTGTTCCACGGCTGCCTGGTGCATGCCTCGAGTTCGAACTTGTCGCCCTGGAACCGGGTGAGCGTGTACCTGTCGCTGTGCGCCGTGTCGAACCACATTCGCCGCTTCAAGCGGCCGGGCTACATCGCGCACCGCGACTTCACAGCGCTCCAATGCCTGCCGGATGATTGCCTTGTAAAAGCGTACGACGTGCCGCTGCCCTGGAAGGACGGCACTCCCGCCGAGGAATTGCAGGGCGCACTGAAGGCGGCCTGAAATGAACCTCTACACCAAGCTGCAGCAGCGCGAGGCGCTAGGCAAGCCGCTGCGCATCGGGGTCATCGGCGCGGGCAAGTTCGCCGCGATGTACATCGCGCAGGTACCGCGCACGCCTGGCGTTCACCTGGTGGGCATCGCAGACCTGAATCCTGCGAACGCCAAGGCGAACCTCGAGCGCACCGGCTGGACGAGCGCGCAATACGGGGCGAACTCGCTCGACGCGGCCTTGAAAGAGCGGCGCACGCACGTCGGCGAGGACTGGCACGCCCTGGTCTCGCATCCGGCAATCGATATCGTCATCGAGGCGACCGGAAATCCGATCGCGGCCGTCGACCACGCGCTGGAGGCGTTCCGCAACGGCAAGCACGTGGTGATGGTGACGGTGGAAGCCGACGCTTACTGCGGGCCGATGCTGGCGCGGCGGGCCGCCGCGGCCGGCGTGGTGTACAGCCTGGCGTACGGCGACCAGCCGGCGCTGATCTGCGATCTCGTCGACTGGGCGCGCGCCGCCGGCTTCCAGGTGGTGGCCGCCGGGCGTGGCCACAAGTGGCTGCCGCACTACGCGCAGTCCACGCCCGAAACGGTCTGGGGCTACTACGGCCTGACGCCGGAGCAGGCGAAGGTCGGCGGGTTGAACCCGAAGATGTTCAATTCCTTCCTGGATGGATCCAAGCCGGCGATCGAGACCAGCGCCGTGTGCAACGCCACAGGCCTCACGCCGGCACCCGGCGGCCTAACCTATCCCGCGGGCAGTATCGACCAGATCCCGAACCTGATGCGCCCGCGGTCCGAGGGCGGCATGCTGCATCACAAAGGCCAGGTGGAAGTCGTGTCGTCGCTGCAGCCGGATGGCACGCCGGTCGATTACGACATCCGCTTCGGCGTGTGGGTGGCCTTCGAAGGCGAGAGCGAATACATCCGCCGCTGTTTCGCGGAATATGGCGTGAAGACCGACGACAGCGGTCGCTACGCCTGCCTGTACAAGCGCTGGCACCTCATCGGGCTCGAAGTCGGCATCTCGGTCGCCTCGGTGGGGCTGCGCGGCGAGCCGACGGGTTGCGCCACGGGATTCCGCGCCGACGCCGTGGCCACCGCCAAGCGCGCGCTCAAGCCGGGCGAGGTGCTCGACGGCGAGGGCGGCTACACGGTGGTGGGCCGGCTGATGCCGGCGCAGGATTCTCTTGCCCAGGGCTGCCTGCCCCTCGGACTGGCGCACGGCTGGAAAGTGCTCAAGCCGGTCACCGCCGGGCACGCGCTCCGGTGGAGCGACGTCGCCGTCGACGAGAACTCGAGCGCGGTGCAGCTGCGCCGCGAGATGGAGCGCGTGTTCGGCGAGCGGGCGCGCGATGCGGCCTAGACGCCGCGCTCCTTGAACACTTCCTTCGCGCAGCGGAACGCCACCACGGCCGCCGGCACGCCGCAGTAGATCGCCACCTGGAGCAGCACTTCGCGGATCTGCTCCTTGGTGAGGCCGTTGTTGAGCGATCCGTTGAGGTGCAGTTTGAGTTCGTGCTCCTTGCCGAGCGCCGAGAGCATGGCCAGATTCAGCATCGAGCGCGTCTTGCGGTCCAGCCCCGGCCGGTTCCAGATGTCGTTCCAGCAGTAGGTGTTGAGCAGGTCGACGAACGGCTTGCTGAAGTCATCGGACGCGGCCATCGCCTTGTCCACGTACTCGGCGCCCAATACCTCGCGCCGCGTCTTCAGCCCCTGGTCGAACCGTTCCTTGTGGCCTCGCTTGTCCATTGCTTGTCTCCGTTCAGAGGATGTCTTGGTAACGGATGCCCGCCCGCCGAAGTAGGGCATCGAAAGGCAGACCGCCGGGCCGCGGCCCGGTGCGGAACGCTGCGCTGCGCGCCGGCGTCTCGTCGAGCACGCGTTGCGGGATGGGCAGATTGTCGCCGCGCATGCCGTCGGTCGCCACCTGGATTTCGCAGGCGCGCTGCAAGGTCCAGTAGACCATATAGGTCTCCGGAATGCTGCCGCAGGCAACCAGCAGGCCGTGGTTGCGCAGGATGAGGATCGATTTGTCGCCGAGGCTGCGCACCAGGCGCGGCTGCTCCGTGGTGTCCGTGGTGACGCCTTCGAACTCGTGGTAAGCCACCTGGCCGAAGAGGGTCGAGCTGTAGAAGTTGTCGTAGCGCAGGCCCTCCTTCTTGGTGGCCACCGCGCTGCCGGCCGTCGTATGCGTGTGGATGATGCAGTGCGCGTCCTCGCGCGCGGCATGAATGGCACTGTGGATCACAAAGCCGGCCTGGTTCACCGGGTACTTCGAGCCGTCCACCGCTTCGCCGGCCAGGTTGACCTTGACCAGGTTGGTGGCGGTGACTTCGTTGTAATTGAGGCCGTAGGGGTTGATGAGGTAGTGCCGCTCGGCGCCCGGCACGCGCGCGGTGATGTGGTTGTAGATGGATTCCGTCCAGCCCAGCCAGTCGAAGGCGCGGTACAGTGCCGCCAGTTCGAGCCGGGTGTGCCATTCCTCGCCGCCCATTGCCGCGGGCTTCAGCCGCAGCAGCTTCTCGCTCAGGTCCATGGATTGCCTCCTTGCGCCGGGGGACTATAGCCGCTTTCGGGCGCGCAGCAGTAGCGCCCCCGCGATCGTCATGTTGAGCAGGTTCCAGGCGATGCCGTTGAGGAACGCGGCGCGGTAGGAACCGGTAAGGTCGAAGATCACCCCGGACATCCAGCCGCCCAAGGCCATGCCGAACAAGGTCGAAGTGAGCACGATGCTGACTGTCGTCCCTGCCGCCTTCGGATTGAAGTACTCGCGCACGATTATCGCGTAGGACGGGACGATGCCGCCCTGGAACAGGCCGAACAGGGCCGACATCACGTAAAGCGACACCAGACCGTCGGCGGGCAGGAACAGGACGAGCGCTACGCCCTGCAGTGCCGAACCGAGCAGGAGGGTGCGCAGCCCGCCGATGCGATCGCAGATCCAGCCTGAGACCAGGCGGCTGACGATGCCGAAGCCGAGCATCAGCGACAGCATCTCGGCGCCGCGCGCGGCGGCGAAGCCTAGGTCGCTGCACAGGGCGACGATGTGCACCTGGGGCATGGACATGGCCACGCAGCAGGCGACCCCTGCGGTGCAAAGCAATCCGAGCAGCAGCCCGGGCCGCAGGCCGAGGTCGCGCGGCGCACCCGACGCGGCGGCCCCCGGCGCGGCAGGCGCCAGGGCGGGCGGCCGCCGCCGGAGGACCAGCGACAGCGGCAGCATGGCCACGATGCAGAAGATGCCGACACCGATGTAGGTCTGGCGCCAGCCGACGCTGTCGAAGAAGTGCTGCACGACGGGAGGCCACAAGGCGCCGCCGAGGTAGTTGCCGCTGGCGCAGATGGCCACCGCGATGCCGCGGCGGCGATTGAACCACAGGGATGTGTCCGCAACGAGCGGCGCAAAGGTGGCGGAACTGCCGAGGAAGCCGATCAGCAGGCCCTGCGCCAGCGCGAACTGCCAGAGACTGCCGGCGAAGCCCGCGGCGACGAAACCGAGGCCAAGGCAGAAAGTGCCGATCCATACCGGGACGATGACGCCCAACCGGTCGGAGAGCTTGCCCATGAGGATGCCGCCCAGGCCGAAGCCGATCATGGTCAGCGTGTAGGGCAGCGAAGCGTCTGAGCGACCGACGCCGAACTCGGCCTGCACCGGCGGCAGCGCTACGGTCACGGTGTACATGCCCGCGGCGCCCAGCGTCATCAGCGCGAGCGAGGCGGCAAGCCTCAGCCATGCGTACCCGGATTCCGCTTCGGAGCGCACGCGCGGCTAGGGGGCGGGCTGGAAGACCAGGAAATACTGGCGCGGGAGGAAGTCATGCTCCGCGAGCAGGGCATAACCAGCGGCTTGCATCTCGGTGTTGACCGTCCCGGCGGCGATGCGCGCCGAGCGCGGCGGGCCCGACGGGGAGTCGAGCCGGAAATCGATGATTGCAATGCGACCGCCGGGCAGCAGTGATGCGCGCAAGCCGCGGAAGTAGCGCAGCCGATCGTCGATGTGGTGATAGACGTCCACCAGCAGGAGCAGGTCGACTTTTTCCGGAATGCGCGGATCCTGCGGCGTCCCCGCGACCGCCGTCAGGTTGCGCAAGCTCTCGCGTTTCGCGCGCGCCTCGAGGTAGCGCACCATGTCGGGCTCGATGTCGATCGCATAGATCCGCCCCTGCGGCAACATGTTGGCGAGGCGCGCCGAGAAGTACCCGGTGCCGGCGCCCAGGTCGGCGACGCGCACGTCGGATTTGAGCGCCAGCGCCTGGATGACGGCGTGCGGCTGTTGCCATGCATCGCGCTCGGGATCGTCGAAGACCTGCGCCCACTTCTCGGCGTCGCCGAAGGAGTGCTGATGGCTGTGCGGCGATTGCGCCGCGGCAAGATGGGCGAAAAACGCGAAGCTTAGGAATACGAGCGCGGTGCGCATTCCGGCAATGGTACTGTGGCTACTTGTGCCGCGGGTCGAGCGCGTCGCGCAGGCCGTCGCCGAGCAGATTGAACGACAGCACCAGCAGGAAGATCGACAGGCCCGGCCATATCGCCATCCACGGCGCCTGGTCGACATAGTTGCGCGCGGTATTGAGCATGCTGCCCCAGCTCGGCGCGGGGGGCTGCTGGCCGAGGCCGAGGAAGGAGAGGCTCGCCTCGGCGATCACTGCGGCGGCGATGGCGAGGGTGGCCTGGACGATCAGCGGCGCGGCGATGTTGGGGAGGATGTGGCGCAGCGCGATGCGCAAGTGCGGGTTGCCGAGGGCGCGCGCGGCTTCGACGTAATCCTCGGACTTCGCGGCAAGCACCTGCGCGCGTGTAAGGCGGATGAACACTGGTGTCGCCGAGATGCCAATCGCGATCATGGCGTTCGTGAGACTCGGGCCGAGGAAGGCTGCGAGGGCGATGGCAAGGATCAGGAACGGGCAGGCGAGCATCGCGTCGGTGATGCGCGAGATAAGCGCGTCGACCCAGCCGCCCAGGTAGCCGGCGAGCATGCCGATCGGCACGCCGCACGCCACCGAGATGCACATCGACACCACCCCGGCGAGAAGCGAGGCGCGCGCGCCCCAGATGATGCGCGAGAGCACGTCGCGGCCGAGCTCGTCGGTGCCGAACAGGTAGGCTGCGCCCGGCGCCTGGCGCACTGCGCTCCAGCTCGTCGCCACGGGGTCGTAGGGCGCGAGCCAGGGGGCAAACAGCGCAAGTACGACGAAAAACGTCACGATGGCGAAGCCGAACATCGCGCCTCCGCGGCGCGCAAGCCGGCGCAACGCACGCCGCTGCGGGGTGGGTTCGATTGTCTCGAAGACGACAGCGGCCATCAGACTCGCATGCGGGGATTGACAAGGAAATAGGCGAGGTCGGCGAGCAGGTTGAGCGTGATGTAGACCGTCGCGGTGAACAGCACCACGCCCTGGACCACCAGGTAGTCGCGGTTGAACACCGCGTCGACGATCAACTTGCCGAAGCCGGGGATCGAGAACACTTGCTCAGTGAGCACCGCGCCGGAGAGCAGCGTGCCGAACTCGAGCGCGCCGAGCGTGATGATCGGGATAAGCGCGTTGCGCAGCGCGTGCTTCAGCACCACTACGCGCTCGTTGAGGCCCTTCGCCCGCGCAGTACGGACATAGTCGGAGCTCAATACTTGCAACATGGCGCTGCGCGTGTGCCGCATCAGCACCGCGGCGATGGCGTTGCCGAGCACGAACGCCGGCATGATCATCGCCGCAAGGTTGGCGCCGAGGTCCTCGAAGGGGCTGACGTAGCCCGACGCGGGCAGCCAGCCGAGCTCGACGGCGAACAGCAGGATCAGCAGGATGCCGAGCCAGAAGTTGGGCGTCGACAGGCCCCACAGCGCGAACACGTTGGCGGCGTAGTCCCACGCCGTGTCCTTCTTCACCGCCGAGATCACCCCGGCGGTGAGGCCGATCGCGAGCGCGATCAGCATCGCCATCGCCGCGAGCTGGATCGTCACCGGCAGCTTCTCGAGGATCAGCTCCATCACCGGCTTCTGGATGCGCACCGATTCGCCGAGGTCGCCATGCAATACGCCGGAGAGCCAGTACCAGTAGCGCACCGGCAGCGGCTCGTCGAGGTGGAACTTGGCGCGCAGGTACGCGACCACGCTCGGGTCGCGGTCTTCGCCGGCGAGCGCGATCGCCGGGTCGCCGGGGAGGAGCTGCTGCAGCCCGAAGATCAGGACCGAGACGAAGAACAGCGTCGGGACGATCGTCGCCAGGCGCTTCAGGAGGTAGTTCAACACGATGGCATCTTGCCGGGCGGGTGCGCCCGCCCGTCTCAGTTCATCTTCAGGCCCTGCAGCCGCACCATGCCGTCGGGCACCGTGCGCAGGCCGCTCAGCTTCGTGGTGTGCGCCCACAGCCAGTGGCGGTGGTAGAGGTAGACGATCGGCCTGTCCTTCGCGACCTGCTGCGCGATCTTGTCGTACGCGACGGCGCGCTGCGCCGGGTCGAGCGAGGTGCGCGACTGGGTGATGAGGCTCTCCACGTCTTCCTTGCAGTAGCCGGCGTAGTTGGTCGGCCCCTTGCAGGCGAGCATGGTGTGCAGGTTGCCGTCAGGATCCGCGCGCCCGCTCCAGGCGAGCACGTAGGCCTCGAACTGGCCCTTGTCGGCGAGGTTGAGCGAGGTGGCGAACTCGGTCGACTGGATCTTGACGTCGAAGCCCGCGTCCTTGGCCATCGCCTGCACCACCTGAGCGATGCGCTGCGCGTCCGAGGTGGTCGGCGTCATCAGGGTGAAGCTCGGGTTGGGCGCGCCTGCCTCACGCAGGAGCTGCTTCGCGCGCTCAACATCGCGCTTGGGCACGGGCGCGCTCTTGCCGTAGTACTGGTTGGAAGGCGCGACCCACTGGTTGCCGGGCTGCGCCTCGCCGTCCATCGCCACCTTCACGATCGCGTCGCGGTCGAGCGAGAGCTCGAAGGCCTCGCGCACGCGCGCGTCCTTGCCCAGCGGGTTCTTCTGCGCCATGTCGCTCTTGCCGACGTTGATGGTGATGCCCTGGTAGCCGATCTCGACGATCTTGGCGACCTTGAAGCGCCCGTCGTTCCGGATGCTGGGGATGTCGGAGGGCGCGACGCGCTCGATGAAGTCGAGTTGGCCCGAGCGCAGGTTGGCGAGGCGCACCGTGGCGTCGACGATCGGCTGGTAGACGATGCGCTCGAAGTGGATCTGGCCCTTGTTCCAGTAGCCCGGGTAGCGCTCGAGCACCATGCGGTCCTGGGCGATGCGCTCGACGAAGCGGAACGGCCCGGAGCACACCGGTTTCGCGCCGAACTTCTCGCCCGCCGCCTCCGCCGCCTTGGGCGACACCATCATCCCGGAGCGGTCGGTGAGCACCGCGAGCAGTGGCGCGAACGGCGCCGCAAGATTGATGCGCACCGTCGAGGCGTCGATCGCGTCGACGCTCGACACCACCGCCAGCTCGCCGCGACGGTTGGAGCCTTTCATGTTCTTGTGGCGCTCCAGGTTGTACTTGACCGCGGCGGCGTCCATTGTCTCGCCGTCGTGGAAGGTCACGTCGCTGCGCAGCTTGATCACCAGCGACTTGTTGTCGCTCGACCACTGGTACGAGGTGGCGAGCTGCGGCACGATATTCAGCTTTTCGTCCAGGTCGAAAAGCTTGTCGCACAGGCCGGCGAACACGATGCGGCCGACGAACGTGCGCGCCATGGTCGGATCGAGGACGTCCGGGTCCTCGGCGAGGCCGATGCGCAGCGTCTGGCTGTTGACGGAAGTTGCAAAGAACAGAAAAGCAAAGGCAAGCCATTTCATGGTGACCCTCCCGAAGCGTGGAAAGCTGCCTGCAGCCGCGCCAGTCTCTCATTGACCGCGGTCAAGTTGGAAGCGGCGGCAAAGGGCTCGAGCTCGCGCCAGAAGTGGCAGGCGACGGAATCGCTCCCGAGCAGGGGCTCCTCTGCGCTGCAGCGCGGCCGGGCATGGATGCAGCGGGTGCGGAATCGGCAGCCCGAAGGCGGGTCGTAGGGGCTGGGCACGTCCCCCTGCAGGACCACGCGATTTCTCTTGAAACCGGGGTCGGGTACCGGAATCGCGGAAAGGAGCGCGTGGGTATAGGGGTGGCGCGGCTCGGCGAACAAGGCCTTCTTGCCTGCCAGCTCGACGATCTTGCCGAGGTACATCACCGCCACGCGGGTGGCGATGTGCTTCACCACCGCCAGGTCGTGGGCGATGAAGATGTAGGCGAGGCCGAAGCGCCGCTGCAGGTCCTGCAGCAGGTTGATGACCTGGGCCTGGATCGAGACGTCGAGCGCCGACACCGGCTCGTCGCAGACGATCAGGCGCGGCTCGACGGCGAGGGCGCGCGCGATGCCGATCCTCTGGCGCTGGCCGCCGGAGAACTCGTGGGAGTAGCGCGAGGCGTGCTCCGGGGAAAGGCCCACCAGGCGCAGCAGCTCCGCAACCCGTTCGCGTTCCCTTCCCTTCGACAGGCCGTGCAGCCACAGCGGCTCCGCCAGCATGTCGCCGACGGTCATGCGCGGGTTGAGAGAGCCGTACGGGTCCTGGAAGATGATCTGCATCTCGCGCCGCAGCGAGCGCACTTCGCGCTCGGGGAGGGCGAACAGATCGCGGCCGCCGAACCAGACCTTGCCCGAGGTCGGCTCGATCAGGCGCAGCACCAGGCGCCCGGCGGTCGACTTGCCGCAGCCTGACTCTCCGACCAGCGCCAGCGTCTCGCCGGCGTGGAGCTCGAAGCTCACGTCGTCGACCGCCCGGACTTTCTTGAAGTGCTTTACCAGGCGCTCGGCGCGAAGCAGCGGAGCGTTCACAGGGGTGCCATCCAGCATGAAACAAAATGATTCTTCGTGATTTCAACCAGAGGAGGCACTTCCTTCCGGCACTTCTCGACCGAGAACGGGCACCTCGGATGGAAGCGGCAGCCTTGCGGCATCGCCGCGGCATCGGGCACGAAGCCCTGGATGGCGCTCAGCCGCTCCTGCTCGAGGTGCAGGCGCGGAATCGAGCCGAGCAGGCCGATGGTGTACGGGTGCTGCGGCTCGGCGAACAGCCGCGGCACCGCGCAGCGCTCGATCACCTGCCCGGCGTACATCACGATCACGTCGTCGGCGAGCTCGGCGATCACCCCGAGGTCGTGGGTGATGAGGATGATCGCGGTGCCGAGCTCGGCGCGCAGCGCGCGCATCAGCTCGAGGATCTGCGCCTGGATCGTCACATCGAGCGCGGTGGTGGGCTCGTCGGCGATCAGCAGCTTCGGGTTGCAGGCGAGCGCCATGGCGATCATCACGCGCTGGCGCATGCCGCCCGAGAGCTGGTGCGGGTAGTCGTCGGCGCGCCGCTCGGGCGACGGCATGCGCACGCGGCGCAGCATCTCGATCGCCTGCGCGCGCGCCTCGGCGGCAGAGACGTCGCGGTGGCGCACGATCGCTTCCGAGATCTGCGCGCCCACCGGGAAGGCCGGGTTGAGCGAGGTCATCGGCTCCTGGAAGATCATCGAGAGCTGGTCGCCGCGCAGGTCGCGCAGCCGCGCGGGCGGCAGTTTGAGCAGATCCTCGCCCTCGAAAAGCACCTCGCCCGCGGGAATGCGGCCCGGCGGCTGCGGCACGAGACCCATGATGCTCAGCGCGGTGACGCTCTTGCCGCAGCCCGATTCACCCACGATACCGAGGGTGCGGCCGCGCTCGAGGCGCAAATCGACTCCATCCACCGCGCGCACCACGCCTCGCTCGGAAGCGAAGTGCGTTTGCAGCCCGCGTACCTCAAGGAGCGCGGCTGCGGGATTTCGCATATGCGGAAATCTGTTGCTCTATGCTCTGGCGATCCAGGACGCCCCACGGCCGCTCCTTGCTCGTCGCC
>JANMSV010000099.1:0-6431 GCA_031389685.1 Betaproteobacteria bacterium | reverse complement strand
GCTGTTCTGCGTGGTGGGCGCGTACAGCCTGCAGCAGAGCATCTTCGACGTCTGGGTGATGATCGCCTTCGGCGTCATCGGTTACGTGTTGCGCAAGCTCGGGCTGCCGCTGGCGCCGCTGGTGCTCGGACTGATCCTCGGACCCGCGATCGAGAAGTCGCTGCGCACTTCGCTCGAGATGTCCGCGGGCGACTACTCGATCTTCGTCACGCGGCCTTTGTGCCTCGGCTTGCTCATCGCGGCGGCCGCCGTCCTCGCCGGCGCCGCGCTGAAGCTCGCGCCGCAGGCGTTGCGTGAAGCTTAGATGCAGCGGCATCCCTGTAGAATCCAACGCAGGAGGTAGGCCATGATGAGATCCCCGGTGAGACGTGCATTGACAGTGGCTGCATGGTTCGCGGCGGCGAGCGGCATCGCGCTCGCGGATGATTTTCCCAGCCGGCCCGTGCAACTGATGGTCGCCTTTCCGCCGGGAGGCAGCACCGATGTGGGCGCGCGCGTCGTTGCCTCGATCGCCGAGAAGATCCTCGGCAAGCCCATGGTGGTGCTGAACAAGGGCGGCGCGGGGGGCCAGGTCGGCTGGACCGAGATGGCGCGGCAAAAACCCGACGGCTACTACATCGGCTATATCAACCTCCCGGCCACCAACACCGTGATCCTGGATCCCGAGCGCAAGGCGATCTTCGGCGTCGATGCGTTCGTGCCGATCATCAACCAGGTGCTCGATCCGGGCATCGTCTGGGTGCGCGCCGATAGCCCGTACAATACGCTGAAGGATCTCGTGGACGCCGCGAGGAAGGCGCCGAATACGATCCGCACCGCGAGCACGGGCATCCTGAGCGACGACCATCTCGCCATTCTGATGCTCGAGGAGGCGGCGCCCGGCGCGATCTTCCGCGTCGTACACCTTGCCGGCAGCGCGGACCAGTTGAAGGAGGTGATGGGCGGCCACGTCGATGTCGCTTTCGACAATGTCGGCAGCATCGCGCCCCGCGTACGCTCGGGCGAGCTGCGCGGCCTCGCGGTCATGGACCACCAGCGCTCTAAATTCGTGCCGGAGGTCCCGACGATGAAGGAACTCGGCTACCCGACGGTGATCTCCAGCTCGACGCGCGGCATCGCCGCCCCGAAAGGCACCCCGCAGCCGGTGCTGAAGAGGCTCGAGGAGGCGCTCAAGAAGGCGATGGAGGACCCCGAGCACGTGCAAAAACTCGAATCGGCCGGGCTCGCGGTGAAGATCATGGTCGGCGAGGAGTACGCCCGTTATTACAGCGATACCCACGCGCAGGCGAAGAAGTACACCGAGTGGGCGAAGAGCCGCCCGCACAAGTAGCCCGCCGGCGCATGGCGTACGATCTGCTGATCAGGAACGGCACCGTCGTCGACGGGTCGGGCGCGGCGCCGCGACAAGCCGATATCGGCATTGCCGGCGGCAAAATCGCGCAGATCGGCAGGATCCGCGAGGGCGCAAAGCGGGTCATCGATGCCGCCGATTGCGTGGTCGCGCCCGGCTTCATCGACCCGCACACCCACTACGATGCGCAGATCTGCTGGGACGGCGCGGTCACGCCCTCCTCCTGGCACGGTGTCACCAGCGTCGTGATGGGCAACTGCGGCGTCGGTATCGCGCCGTGCCGCCCCGCAGCGCGCGACATCACGATGCGGGACCTGGTCAACGTGGAAGCGATCCCGTTCGAGGTGCTCGACCAGGGCATCACCTGGGATTGGGAGAGCTTCCCGCAGTATCTGGATGCCGCCGCGGCACGCAAGCCTTCGCTCAACCTCGCCTTCCTCGCGCCACTCACGCCCTTCCGCCATTACGTCATGGGCGAGGCTTCGATGGAGCGGGCCGCGTCGCCGGAGGAGACGGCGCAGATCAAGGCGCTGCTCGGCGAGGCGATGGACGCCGGCGCCTTCGGCTTTTCCAGCACGCTGCTCAACCAGCACATGGGCTACGCCGGACGGCCGCTTGCCTGCCGCAACGCGAGCCGGGAGGAGCTGAAGGCCTACTGCAACGCGCTCAAGGAACGCGGCAAGGGCGCGATCGAAATCGCGATGACCAAGCAGATTGGCGTGATGGACGACCCGGAGCTGGAACTGCTCGACTTCATGCTCGCGGAAAGCACGCGACCGATCACCTTCATCGCGATGTTCGACCGCGACGACATCTCCGAGGCGGTGCGCACCTCTCTGCGCAAGGCGGCGCCGATGATCGCGCGCGGCGCGCGACCGCAGACCTCGCCGCTGCCGCTCACGCGCGAGATCAACATGCGCAACCCGTTCTCCTTCGCCGCCTTCCCGTCGTGGAAGCGCGTGTTCGAGGACAAGTCGAAGGCGGCGCAGGCCGTGGTGTACCGCGATCCCGCGTTCCGCGCCCAATTCCGCGAGGAGCTCAAGCGCCCCGCGGCCTTCGGCAACTGGGAGCGCATCACGGTGCACGAGGTGAAGTCCGCGGCGCTGAAGCACCTGGAGGGGCAGACGGTGGCCGAGGTCGCGAAGGCGCAGGGCAAGGACGGCGTCGACGCGTTCCTCGATATCACGCTCGCCGACGACCTGGAGAACGAGTTCACCATGACCTCGTTCAACAATCGCGTCGACCGGATGGCCGAGATCCTCAACAACCCGGCCATGCTCCTGGGTCTCGGCGACGGCGGCGCGCACCTCGACATGCTGTGCGACTCGGGCTACCCGACCTACGTGCTCGGCACCTGGGTACGCGAGCGCAAGGTGCTGACCCTCGAAGAGGCGGTGCGCCGCATGACCTCGGACCCCGCCGATTTCTTCGGCATCCGGGACCGGGGGCGCCTGCAGCCGGGCCTCGCCGCGGACATTGTCGTCTTCGACCCGGCAACGGTCGGCTCGGCTGGCCGCCCCGAACGGCGCTACGACCTTCCTGGCGGCGCGAAGCGGATGGTGATGCGCTCGCGCGGCATCGAGTACACCGTCGTGAACGGCGCGGTTACCTGGGAGCAGGGAACGCTCACCGGCGCCGCGGCGGGGAAAGTGTTGCGCTCCTGAATCCCGCGCCCCTGCTACTGCGGAGGCTTGTGCGGGGTCACCTGCACGCGCGTCGCGGCCAGCCTGCCATCGGGGCCGGGCGCGGCCGTCAGGTTCACGATCGCGCCGGGCACCAGTAGCGAGCGGTCGCCAGGGACGAGCATCGAGACGGACGCGTTGTCCGGCACCACGATCCTCTGCGAGCCGCCCTCGTAGGTGAGGGTCAGCTCGCGGCCGCTGGCTGACTGGGCCGTCGCGGACACGGTCGCATTGGTCATGGTCTGATCGTCCCGCCCTTCGAGAGGCCTGTGGCCCGGATTGAGGGGCTTGGGAAACCGGCGCACCTCCAAGGCGGTGAGTGCGTCGTCGGTGCGCTTCATCGAGGTCACCGCAAGGAAATCGCCCGTCCTGATGTCGGCGAGCGCGATCGGCTGGGTGGCGACGATGGCGGTTTTTTCGGCCAGTTGGATCTCCACGCTCCTGCCCTCGGGAGATTTCACCGAGAGCACGTTGCCGGCGACGGCGGTGATGGTGCCGCGCACCCGCTCCGGGGCTTGCGCGGCGGCGGCGCTCGTCAACGTAAGCGCGCCGAAGAATACTGCAATGCGAAACGAATTCATCGGGTCCTCCGAATCATGCAACGCTATCATGCGGGCGTGAAGCGTGAAGCACAGTCGGCCGACGCCATCGTCATTCGCGGCGCGCGCCAGAACAATCTCAAGAACATCAGCGTCTCGCTGCCGTCAAACGAGCTGATCGTCGTCACCGGCGTCTCGGGCTCCGGCAAGTCGTCCCTGGTTTTCGACACCCTGTACGCAGAAGGCCAGCGGCGCTACGTCGAGACCTTCAGTCCCTACGCGCGCCAGTTCCTCGAGCGCATGGACAAGCCGCAGGTGGACGCCATCGAGGGCATCCCGCCGGCCATCGCCATCGACCAGACCAACCCGGTGCGCACCTCGCGTTCCACGGTCGGCACGATGACCGAATTGAACGACCACCTGAAGTTGCTCTACGCGCGCGCGGCGCAGCTGCACTGCCGCGGCTGTGGCAAGCCGGTGCGGCGCGACACGCCGCAGTCCATCTACCGGGATTTGCCGGATGAGCGCGTGGCGATCACCTTCCCGGTGCCGGTGCCAAAGAATTTTTCCGAGAAGGAGATCGAGGAGTTGCTGCAGCGCCAGGGCTACACCCAGCTGCACTCGCGCTCGAAGAGCCTGATCGAAGTCGTCCAGGACACCGTGCGCCCCAAGGCGACGGAAAAAGCGCGTGTGATGGAGGCGATCGAGGCGGCACTGCGCTTCGGGCAGGGGAAGCTTGCCGTGTACGCCGACGGGTTCGACGGTTTGGTTTCATCCAGGTCTCCCGACTTGGCTCCGAGAATCATGGAGCCAAGTCGGGAGATCATGGAAGGCCAAACGAAGGCACCACCGCAACGCAGAACCTGGCGCTTCTCTACCGCCCTGCACTGCGCCGCCTGTGACATTTCCTACGCGGAACCCACGCCCGCCGCCTTTTCCTTCAACTCCCCCATCGGCGCCTGCGAAACCTGCCGCGGCTTTGGCCGGGTGATCGGCGTGGACTACGGCCTCGTCATCCCCGACGAATCGAAGTCGCTGCGCGCGGGCGCGATCCGGCCCTGGCAAACGCCGAGCTTCAAGGACTGCCAGAGCGACCTGGCGAAGTATGCGAAGAAACGCGGCATCCCGATGGACACGCCCTGGCGCGAGCTCAAGGACGAGCACCGCGCCTGGGTGCTCGAGGGCGAGGACGGCTGGGTGAGCTGGAAGAAATCCTGGCCGGGAAAATGGTACGGCGTGGGACGCTTCTTCAAATGGCTGGAATCCAAGGCCTACAAGATGCACATCCGCGTGCTGCTCTCCAAGTACCGCGCGTACACGGAGTGCGCAGCCTGCGGCGGTACTCGGCTCAAGCCCGACGCGACCTTGTGGAAGATCACCGGGAAATCGATCCGCGACCTGATGCTGATGCCGGTGAGCGATGTGCAGCGCCTGTTCGCGGAGCTGCAGCTGCCCGCGCCGCTCGACGAAGCCACCGACCTTCTGCTCGGCGAGATCCGCACGCGCCTCGCTTACCTGGGCGAGGTGGGCCTGGGCTACCTGACGCTCGACCGGCAGTCGCGCACACTCTCGGGGGGCGAGGTGCAGAGGATCAACCTCACCACCGCGCTTGGCACCTCGCTCGTCAACACGCTGTTCGTGCTCGACGAGCCCTCGATCGGCCTGCACCCGCGCGACATGGGGCGCGTCATCGACGTGATGCACAAGCTGCGCGACGCCGGCAACTCGCTGGTGGTGGTCGAGCACGACCCGCAGATCATGCACGCCGCCGATCGCATCCTCGACATGGGGCCCGGACCCGGCGAGCGCGGCGGCGAAATAGTGTTTTTCGGCTCACCCGCGGAGCTGGGGTCCACGCACACGTTGACCGCGGAATACCTTTCGGGGCGCAAGCACACCGAAGCGCCGCGCGCGCCGCGCAAGCCTGAGAAGTTCCTCAAGGTGCTGGGGGCCGCCGAACACAACCTCAAGGACCTGGACGTCTCCATCCCGCTGCAACGCCTGGTCTGTGTCACCGGCGTGTCGGGATCGGGCAAGTCCACGCTGGTGCAGGACGTCCTCTACGCCGCCCTGCTCAAGGCGAAGGGCAAGCCCACGGAAGCACCGGGCAGGCATCGCGCGCTGGAGGGCGCGCAGGCGATCGGCGAGGTCGTAATGGTGAACCAGTCGGCGATCGGTAAAACCACGCGCTCCAACCCCGCGAGCTACGTCGGCGCCTTCGACACCATCCGCGACCTGTATGCCAGGGCGCCGCTGTCCAGGGAGCGCAAGTACACGCCCGGCAGCTTCAGCTTCAATTCCGGCAACGGCCGCTGCCCGGCCTGCGGGGGCAACGGCTTCGAGCACGTGGAAATGCAGTTCCTCTCCGACGTATACCTGCGCTGCCCGGACTGCGATGGCAAGCGCTATCGGCCCGAGCTGCTCGAAGTGAAGTTGCGCGGCAAGAGCATCGCGCAGGCGCTGGAGATGACGGTGACGCAAGCCGTGGAATTCTTCGCCGAGCACGCCGAGGTGCGCGCGCGCCTGCAGCCGCTGCTCGACGTGGGCCTGGGCTACCTGCGCCTGGGCCAGCCGGTACCGACGCTCTCGGGCGGCGAGGCGCAGCGCCTCAAGCTCGCCGGCTACCTGGCCGAGGCCGGCGGCACGCAAACGAAGAAACTGTTCCTGTTCGACGAGCCGACCACCGGCCTGCACTTCGACGACGTGGCGAAGCTGGTGCGCGCCTTCCGCCGCCTGCTCGCCGACGGGCATTCGCTGGTGGTGATCGAGCACAACCTCGACGTGATCCGCGCTGCGGACTGGCTCGTCGACCTGGGCCCCGAGGGCGGGGATGCGGGCGGGGAGCTCGTGTTTGCAGGA
>JANMSV010000081.1:0-5918 GCA_031389685.1 Betaproteobacteria bacterium | reverse complement strand
AGCAGGAGATGCGGGCGCGGGTGGTGGAAGCCGAGGCCGAAGTGCCGCGCGCCATGGCCGAGGCCTTCCGCCAGGGCAACATGGGCATCATGGACTACTACCGCATGAAGAACGTGCAGGCCGATACGGTGATGCGCGAAGGGATCGCCAGCGCCGGGGATGATCCCGCGGCCAGCCCGAGGAAGTAGGGAGGACCACCATGAAAGGTCTCCCCGAAGAACTGATCTATGTCCTGATCTTCGGCGCGATACTGCTGTTCCAGTACGTGATGAAGCGGTTCGCACCGCAACAGCAGCCGCAATCTCCGCAGGATGAGCCTGATGCGGAATTCCCGGAGCAGGAGCAGGCGACTTTGAAGACATCTTCGGTATCGACCGCATCCGATATCCGGTTCGGCCGATCCGGGTCGCCGAGTGCTTCCACTACGCTTCCGCAGCGCCGTTTTTCCAGGAAAGCGCTGATGGCAAACAGGCGCGACGTGCAGAACGCGATCGTCATCGCGACGATACTGGGACCTTGCCGCGCTTACGAGCCGCATGACATCCGGTAATCACCCGCGACGGAGGACGCGCCCTCTTCACACGGCGGCGCTTGCGCAGCAGCTCGACGAGCCGCAGCGCGTTGACGCTCTCGTGCACCACCAGCGGCTGGCGGATTGAGCGCTCCAGATCGATGCGGCCCTTCTCCAGCAGGTCGCGCAACAGGTCCGTGGCAAGCGACATCATGAAGCATCCGCCGCGACCGCCGAAGGAGCCGGTCATCAATCGCGATATGGCAATCGGCATCTGCGTTATCGCCGTCGTTGACGCCTCATCCGGGCTTTCACGGCGCGTTCCGAGTACAACAGCGTCTTCGCCATCGGCGTGTTTTCGAACAAGTGGATGAACTGGGCGGTGGTGGTGTCATTCCTGCTGGTTCTGGCGGTCATGTACGTGCCCTTCCTGAGGCCGTTCTTCGACACCGTGCCGCTGACGCTGGATGATTGGCTCTTCATGTTTCCCTTTTTCTTCGCCTCGCCCATCGCCATGGATCTCGTCAAGGTCTACTTCCGGCGCCGGACGGGACTGGCGACGGCGGCCGCATGAACTCTTGACCGGGGTCAAGGTCTAGAATTCGCGGTTGTAACGACAATCGCGCGGGGCAGCGCCGCATTCGAATGGTGCGCCGCCGCGAAGCAGAAGCCTACATAGGAGAGACACATGAAGACCAGCATCGTTGGCGCAGTCGCAGGCGTGTTCGCCGCAGCCCTGGCGTCTGGCGTCCAAGCCCAGGCCTGGGAGCCGACCAACAACGTGGAGTTCATCATTCCCGCCGGCACGGGCGGCGGCGCCGACCAGATGGCGCGGGCCATCCAGGGCATCGTTGCCAAGCACGGTCTGATGAAGCAGTCGATCCTGCCGATCAACAAGGCGGGCGGCGCGGGGGCCGAGGGCTTCCTCGACGTGAAAGGCGCGGTTGGCGAGCCGCACAAGATCATCATCACGCTGTCCAACCTGTTCACCACGCCGCTGGCCACAGGGGTGCCGTTCAACTGGCGCGACCTGACCCCGGTGCAGATGCTGGCGCTCGACAACTTCGTGCTGTGGGTCAACGCCAAGACACCCTACAAGACCGCGAAGGAGTACATCGACGCGGTGAAGGCCGCGGGCCCCGGCAAGATGATGATGGGCGGCACGGGCGCCAAGCAGGAGGACCAGATCATTACCGCGGCGATCGAGCAGCGCACCGGCGTCAAGTTCACCTACATCCCCTTCAAAGGCGGCGGCGCGGTGGCGACGCAGCTGGTCGGCGGGCACGTCGATTCGACGGTGAACAACCCGATCGAGGCGGTGGCGCAATGGCGCGCCGGCAACCTGCGGCCGCTGTGCGTGTTCGACCAGAAGCGCCTGCCGTACAAGGAAAAGGTGACGGCCACCATGTCCTGGGCCGACATCCCGGTGTGCAAGGTCGCGGGCCTCGACGTGGACTACCTGATGCTGCGCGGCATCTTCATGGCGCCGGGCGTGAAGCCCGAGCACGTGCAGTACTACCTCGGTCTGTTCAAGAAGGTAATGGCCACGCCGGAGTGGAAGAAGCTGATGGAGGAAGGTGCCTTCAACACGACTGCGCTCGCCGGCCAGGAATACGCCAGCTGGGTCGCACGTGAAGAGGCACGCCACGTGCAGCTGATGAAGGCGGCCGGCTTCATCGCGGGCCAGTAATTCCATCGGGGGGAGGGGCATGAGCGAGGGCCAGCAGGTCCGGGCGGCGTTTCGCCGCAAGAGCGCCGAGCTGGCCGTGGCGGCGTTCATCTTCCTGCTCGGCGCGATCGTCATCTACGACAGCGTGCGCCTGGGCTTCGGCTGGCAGGAGATCCACGGCCCGCGGCCGGGCTATTTCCCCTTCTACATCGGCCTGATCATGTGCGTGGCGTCGCTGGTCAACGTCGCGCGCGCGCTGATGGTGCGGGGCGCGGACGACAAGACCTTCGTCGAGGTCGGCCAGCTCAAGCTGGTGCTGGCGGTGCTGGTGCCGACGGCGGTGTACGTCCTGTGCGTCACCTGGATCGGCATCTACGTTCCCTCGGTGCTGTTCATCGGCTTTTTCATGCGCTGGCTGGGCAAGTACCCGTGGTGGAAGGTGGTCGCGGTCAGCGTGGTCACCATGGTGGTGTTCTACCTGGTGTTCGAGAAATGGTTCAAGGTGCCGCTGCCGAAAGGCCCGCTGGAAAACCTGCTGGGACTGGGCTGAGATGGACGAGATCCAGTCGCTGATGCACGGCTTCAGCGTCGCGCTGTCGCCGACCAACATCGCGCTGATGTTCGTCGGCGTGATCCTGGGCGTGATCATCGGCGTGCTGCCGGGCCTGGGCGGGGCGAACGGCGTCGCCATCCTGCTGCCGCTCACCTTCGGCATGGCGCAGACGCCCGGGGGCGCGACCTCGGCCATCATCCTGCTGTCGTGCATCTACTGGGGGGCCCTGTTCGGCGGCGCCATCACCTCGATCCTGTTCAACATCCCGGGCGAGCCCTGGTCGGTGGCCACCACGTTCGACGGCTATCCGATGGCGCAGCAGGGCAAGGCCGGCCAGGCGCTCACCGGTGCGTTCACCTCTTCGTTCGTCGGCGCGTTCTTCGCCGTGGTGATGATTACCTTCCTCTCGCCACTGGTGGCGAAGTTCGCCCTCGCCTTCGGGCCGCCGGAGTTCTTCGCGGTGTACCTGCTCACCTTCTGCGCCTTCGTCGGCACCAGCAAGGAGCCGCCGTTCAAGACGCTCGCCTCGATGATGCTGGGCTTTGCGCTCGCGACGGTAGGCACCGACACGGTCACCGGCACGCTGCGCCTTACTTTCGGCTCGACGCACCTGCTGACCGGCTTCGACTTCCTGGTGGCGGTGATCGGCTTGTTCGGCATCGGCGAGATACTGCTGACGCTGGAGGAGGGGCTGGCGTTCCGCGGCGCCAAGGCGAAGATCAACATGCGGGTGGTGCTGGACACCTGGCGCGAGTTGCCGCGCTATTGGCTGACCTCGATCCGCTCGACGCTGGTGGGCTGCTTCATGGGCATCGTGCCGGGAGGGGCGACACCGGCCTCGTTCATGAGCTACGGCGTGGCGCGGCGTTTCTCGCCCGACGGCGACAAGTTCGGCACCGGCAAGCTCGAGGGCGTGGTGGCGCCGGAAACGGCGGCGCACGCCGCCGGCACTTCGGCGCTGCTGCCGATGCTCACGCTCGGCGTGCCGGGCTCCCCGACCGCGGCGGTGCTGCTGGGCGGCCTGATGATCTGGGGCCTGCAGCCCGGGCCGCTGCTGTTCGTCGAGCAGAAGGACTTCGTCTGGGGCCTCATCGCCTCGATGTACCTGGGCAATATCGCGGGCCTTATCGTGGTGCTCACCTGCGTGCCGCTGTTCGCCGCCATCCTGCGCGTGCCGTTCTCGGTGATCGCGCCGATCATCATCGTGATCTGCGCCATCGGTTCGTTCACCGTGAAGAACGCGATCTTCGACGTGTGGATGATGGTGGTGTTCGGCATGCTCGGGTACCTGTTCAAGAAGCTGCAGTACCCGCTTGCGCCGCTGGTGTTGGCGATCGTGTTGGGCGACAACGCCGAGTCGGCGTTCCGCCAGTCGATGCTCATGTCGCAGGGGCAGGTGGGCATCTTTTTCTCCAAGCCGCTGGTCGGCACGATGACCGTGCTGGCGCTGCTGCTGTTGTTCTGGCCGCTGCTTTCCTGGCTGATCTCTAAGGTTCGCCGAACTTCTGCTTGAGGCGCGACAGCGTCTCCGGCGTCAGGTTGAGGTAAGCGGCCAGCTCCTTTTTCGGGATGCGCCCCGCGAGTTCGGGGTGCTTCCTCTGGAAGCGCGACAGCCGCCCGGGCGCATCCAGCAGGTGCAGCGTGATGGTGTGCGCCATCACCTCGCTCATCAGCTTCATCACCTCGTGCTCGAAGCGCAGCTTGAGGTCGGGGTGGAGCTCGAGGAAGTCGACCCATTGCGGCATCGGCAGCTCGGCGGTGCGCACCTTGGTCACGGCGACGATGGAGTAGGGCACCGGGGTGCGCAAGCGCCAGGCGGCGTAGGACGTGTCCATTTCGGTCTCGGCGGCGAAGCGCAGGATCATCTCGTGCCCTTGTGGATTGGACACCACGCGCTTGAGCATGCCCTCGAGGATGAAGAACTGCTCCATCTCCTCGTCGCCCTGGCGCACCAGCGGCTCGCCCTTGCGGTAGTCGGCGACCGAGAGCAGGGGCTCGAGCTCGCCCCACTGCCCGGGCGTCATGCGCTGTAGCAGCTGGTTCTGGCGCAGCTGCAGCCGGACGCTGTTGCGCTGCGGGTGGCTGGCGAAGGCAGTCATGGGAGCCGGGATTTTAGACCCTTGACCTGAGTCAAGGCTCCCAGCGGGGGGCGATTCTTACCATAACGGTCCCTCACAGGAGGCAGCTCATGGGCACCGTCGAACCTCAAGTCGCCACCGATGCACAATCACAAGTGACCGACGGCTTTCATCTGGTCATCGATGCCCTCAAACTCAACG
This sequence comes from Betaproteobacteria bacterium, assembly GCA_031389685.1. Taxonomy (GTDB): domain Bacteria; phylum Pseudomonadota; class Gammaproteobacteria; order Burkholderiales; family SG8-39; genus JAABQT01. The sequence continues at coordinate 906 of JANMSV010000081.1, read as the reverse complement.
GCATCGACACGATCTTCGGTCTGCCCGGTATCCCGATCACCGACCTCACCCGCAAGGCACAGGCCGCAGGCATGCGCGTGATTTCGTTCCGCCATGAGCAGAACGCCGGCAACGCCGCCGCCATCGCCGGCTTCATGACGCAAAAGCCCGGCATCTGCCTGACGGTGTCCGCCCCCGGCTTCCTCAACGGCCTGACCGCACTGACCAACGCCACCACCAATTGCTTCCCGATGATCCTCGTCAGCGGCTCCAGCGAACGCGAGATCGTCGACCTGCAGCAGGGTGACTACGAGGAGATGGACCAGCTGGCCATCGCCAAGCCGCTGTGCAAGGCCGCCTTCCGCGTGCTGCACGCCGAGGACATCGGTGTGGGCATCGCGCGCGCCATCCGCGCCGCCGTCTCCGGCCGCCCGGGCGGCGTCTACCTCGACCTGCCGGCGAAGCTGTTCGCTCAGAGCATGGACGCGGAAGCCGGCAGGAAATCGCTGATCAAGGTGGTCGATCCGGCGCCGCGCCAGATCCCGGCCGAGGACGCCGTGCAGCGCGCCCTCGACCTGCTGAAGAGCGCCAAGCGTCCGCTCATCCTGCTGGGCAAGGGTGCCGCCTATGCCCAGGCCGACGCGGACATCCGCGCCCTCATCGAGCGCACCGGCATCCCCTACCTGCCCATGTCCATGGCCAAGGGCCTGCTGCCCGACACGCACGAGCAGTCCGCTTCCGCCGCGCGCTCCTATGTGCTGCCCGAGGCCGACGTGGTGGTGATCGTCGGCGCCCGCCTGAACTGGCTGCTCTCGCACGCCAAGGGCAAGACCTGGGGCGGCAAGGGCCACAAGGACTGGGGCGGCCAGAAGTTCATCCAGATCGACATTGCCGCCACCGAGATGGACAGCAATGTGCGCATCGATG
>JANMSV010000266.1:0-5594 GCA_031389685.1 Betaproteobacteria bacterium | reverse complement strand
CCGACATCGGCCGGGAAGTGCTCGAAGAGCGCGTTCCCCGCGGCGTATGGGAGAGCGCGTTGCGCGCCGCGCTCGCGTTCGCGCTGCCGCGGCGCGTGCTGTTCGCCGCCTTGTTGCGGCTGGGCCGCGCGTTCCGATTCCTGTTCCCAGGGCTGGTGCCGGCCGCCGCTGCGCCCGCGGGCGTGTGGCCCGCGCCGCGGCATGCGCGGCGCATGCTGGTGCTGGCCGGGTGCGTGCAGCCCGCGCTCGCGCCGCGCATCAACGCCGCGGCCGCGCGCGTGCTCGACCGCTGCGGCATCTCCCTGTCGGAGGCGCCGGGCGCGGGTTGCTGTGGTGCGTTGCGTTTTCACCTGAACCTGCACGAACAGGGCAGGGACGACATGCGCGCGCTGATCGATGCCTGGTGGCCGGCGGTGGAGCGTGGCGAGGTCGAGGCCATCGTCATGACCGCCAGCGGCTGCGGCGCGACCGTGAAGGAGTACGGACAGCTGCTCGCGCACGACCCGGCCTACCGCGACAAGGCGGCGCGCATCTCCGCCATCACGCGCGACCTGAGCGAGGTGATTCCCGCGCAGGCGATCCCCGAGCGCGCCGGCCTGGGCCGCATCGCCTGCCACGCGCCCTGCTCGCTGCAGCACGGCCAGCAGCTGCGCGGCGGCGTCGAAGCATTGCTGGCACGCGCGGGATTCGAGCTCGCCCCGGTGCCGGACGCGCACCTGTGCTGCGGCTCGGCGGGCACCTACTCGATCCTGCAGCCGGCGCTGTCGCGCGAGCTGCGCAACCGCAAGCTCGCCGCACTGCAAAGCGGCATGCCGGTGGGGATCGTCACCGCGAATATCGGCTGCCTCACGCACCTGCAGGGGGGCACGAGCACCCCGGTATGCCACTGGGTGGAACTGCTGGACCAGGCGCTGCGGGGGTAAGATTCACGCCATGCTGGTGCGCGCCGCCTGTCCGCACGATTGCCCCGACACCTGCGGCATGCTGGTGACAGTGGAAAACGGGGTTGCCGTGAAGATCCAGGGTGACCCGACGATGCCCTTCACCGACGGCACCCTGTGCACCAAGGTCGCGCACTATCTCGAGCGCACCTACTCTCCCGACCGGCTGCTGCATCCCCTGAAGCGCGTCGGACCCAAGGGCAGCGGCCGCTTCGCGCGCGTGTCCTGGGACCAGGCGCTGGACGAAATCGCCGGGCGCCTCAAGGCGCTGGCGGCGGACAACCCGGAAACCATCCTGCCGCTGAGCTACGCCGGCACCATGGGGATGGCGCAATACAGCTCGATGGACCGGCGCTTTTTCCACCGGCTCGGCGCCTCGCTCCTCGATCGCACGCTGTGCTCGTCGGCCGGCAAGGCGGGCATCAAGGCCACGCTGGGCGGCTCGGTGGGCATGGACCCGGAACGCTTCGACGAGGCGAAGCTGATCCTTTTGTGGGGCGCCAACCCTGTGGTGTCAAACCTGCACCTGTGGTCGCGCGTGCAGCAAGCCATGCGGCGCGGCGCCAGGGTCGTCGCCATCGACCCGTACCGGAGCCTGTCGGCGGAGAAATGCACGCAGCACCTCGCGCTGCTGCCCGGCAGCGACGGCGCGCTGGCGCTTGGCATGATCCACGTGCTGATCGCCGAAGACCTGATCGACCGCGACTACATCGCGCGTTACACGCTCGGCTTCGAGCAGCTTGCCGAGCGCGTGCGGCAGTACACGCCGGAGTGGGCGGCGCGCAGCTGCGGCCTGCAGGCCGACGAGGTGGTACAGCTGGCGCGCGATTACGGCACGATCCAGCCCGCGGCGATCCGCCTGAACTACGGCATGCAGCGCCACGCCGGCGGCGGCATCGCCGCGCGCACCATCGCCTGCCTGCCGGCGCTCACCGGCGCCTGGCGCGACGCGGCCGGCGGCATCGTGCTGACCACGGCGGACTTCTACGGCTTTGACCATGCGGCGCTCGAGCGCCCCGACCTGCTCGGCGGCCGCAAGCCCCGCGTCATCAACCACGCGGCGATCGGTGCGGCGCTCACCGCGGCGCAGCCGCCGGTGCGGGCGGTGATTGTCTACAACAACAACCCGGTCGCGGTGTGCCCGGACTCGGAGAAGGTGCTGGCCGGATTCAGGCGCGAGGACCTGTACTGCGTGGTGATGGACTCGTTCCTCACCGATACGGCGGACTACGCCGACCTGGTGCTGCCGGCCACCACGCAGCTCGAGCACTACGACGTGCACAAGTCCTACGGGCACCTGTACGCGCTCGCCAACAACCCGGCGATCGCGCCGGTCGGCGAATCGCTGCCCAACACGGAAGTGTTCCGCCGCCTCGCCGCGCGCATGGGTTTCGACGAAGCGTGCTTTCGCGATTCGGACGAGGACCTGTGCCGCACCGCGCTGGCCTCGACCAGTCCGCGCATGCAGGGTATCGAATGGGAGGGCATGAAGCGCACCGGCTGGCAGCGGCTCAATGTGCCCGAGCGTTTCGCGCCTTTCGCGCAGGGCGGATTTCCGACCCCCTCGGGAAAGTGCGAGTTCTATAGCGCTGCGCTGGCGCAGCAGGGCATCGACCCGCTGCCGTTCTTCAATCCGCCGGTCGAGTCGGTGGGCAGCAATCCGGCGCTGGCGGGCGCCTATCCGCTCGCCTTCCTGTCGCCGCCGGCGCGCAATTTCCTCAACTCCAGCTTCGCGCACCTGAAGCGCTTTCGCGACCTGGAGGGCGAACCGTCCCTGGAGATGCACGCCGAGGACGCGGCGGCGCGCGGCATCCGCGACGGCGAGCGGGTGCGCGTGTTCAATGCGCGCGGCAGCCTGCTGCTGCGCGCGCGCGTCAACGGCAAGCCGCGCCGGGGAGTGGTGGTCGCGCCCTCGGTGTGGTGGAAGAAGTACTCACCCGACGGCGGCAACGCGAACAATCTCACCGCGCAGCGCACCGCCGATCTCGGCGGCGGTGCGACGTTCTACGACTGCCTGGTGCAAGTTGAACGCGCCGGCGCTCCGGCTTCCTAGCGCGAAGCGCCGATAGCGTCCGCCTCGGGCGCTGCGGTAAAGTATCCCCATGCACGCCATGCTGCGCCTGGCGAAGTTCCTCGCGCCGTACCGCTGGCGCGTCGCGGCGGCGCTCGCCGCCCTGCTGGTGGCCGCGGGAACCGTGCTGGCCCTCGGGCAGGGCCTGAAGCACGTGGTGGACAACGGATTCGGCGGCGGCGAGCCGCGCCTGCTCGACCAGGCGCTAGGCGCGATGGTGGCGCTGGCGGCGGTACTGGCCGTCGCCACCTACTTTCGCTTCCGCCTGATGATGACCACCGGAGAGCGCGTGGTCACCGACCTTCGGCGCGCAGTGTTCGACCGCCTGCTGGGACTTTCGCCGGCCTTCTTCGAGTCGACGCGCACCGGCGAGGTGATCTCGCGCCTGACCAGCGACACCACGGTGCTGCAGCAGGTCATCGGCTACGGCCTGTCGATGTTCGTGCGCAACATCCTGATGATGCTCGGCGCGGCGGGGATGCTGATCTTTACCAGCTGGAAGCTCGCGGCCATGGTGCTGCTCGGCGTGCCGGCGACGCTGGTGCCGATCCTTCTGCTCGGGCGGCGCGTGCGGCGCCTGTCGCGCGCGAGCCAGGACCGGGTGGCCGATGTGTCCGCGCACGTCGACGAGGCGGTGCACGAAGTGCGCACGGTGCAGGCCTACGTGCACGAGGAGCAGGACCGCGCGGACTTTGCGCGGCATGCCGAGGCCGCCTACGCCGCCGCGGCGCGGCGCATCGGCCAGAAGGCCTTCCTCATCGCGGCGGTGATGCTCATCGCGTTCTGCGCGGTGGGCGTGATCCTGTGGGTGGGCGGCCACGACGTGCTCGCCGGCCGCATGAGCGCGGGCGAACTGTCGGCCTTCGTGTTCTACGCGGTCGTGGTGGCGACCGGGGCGGGCACCGTGTCCGAGGTCTGGGGCGAGATCCAGGGCGCCGCCGGCGCCAGCGAACGACTGTTCGAGTTGCTCGACGCAAGACCGGCAATCACCGCACCGGCGGCTCCGCACGCCGCGCCGCAAGCGCCGCGCGCGTTCGAATTCGACGCCGTGACCTTCGCCTACCCCGCGCGGCCCGCCGCGCCGGCGCTCGCCGGTTTCACGCTGCGCCTGGCGGCAGGCGAGCGCGTGGCGCTGGTCGGCCTCTCGGGTGCGGGCAAGAGCACGGTGCTCGCGCTGCTGCTGCGCTTTTACGACCCGCAGGCCGGCGCGATCCGCATCGACGGCGTCGACCTGCGCGCCATGGAGCCGCAGGCATTGCGCCGCTTGATCGCGGTGGTGCCGCAGGAGCCGGTGATCTTCGCCGCAAGCGTGTTCGACAATGTGCGCTACGGCCGTCCCGAAGCGACTCGCGCCGAGGTGGAGCATGCCTGCGAACAGGCTTTCGCCGCCGAATTCGTCGCGCGGCTGCCTCAGGGCCTGGACACGCCGCTCGGCGAGCGTGGCGTCACGCTCTCGGGCGGGCAGCGCCAGCGCCTGTCGATTGCGCGCGCGCTGCTCGCCGACCGGCCTTTGCTGCTGCTGGATGAGGCCACCAGTTCGCTGGATGCGGAGAGCGAGCGCATGGTGCAGCAGGCATTGGAGGCGCTGGAGCGCGGGCGCACCACGCTGGTGATCGCCCACCGCCTCGCCACCGTGCAGCACGCCGACCGCATCGTAGTGCTGGAGCGCGGCGCCATCGCCGCGCAGGGCACGCACGCCGAACTGATGCGCCAGGGCGGGCTGTACGCCAGCCTCGCGCGGCTGCAGTTCCTGGAGGGCGGCACGGAGCGGCTCGAGCGCGCCGCATGAGGTGGGCGGCGCTGCTGCTGCTGTTCTGCGCCGCCGCGCAGGCGGAAACGCTCACAGTCGGCTCCAAGCGCTTCACCGAGTCCTACATCCTCGGCGAGATCATCATCCGGGCAGCGGGCGATGCGGTGCACCGGCCCGGGCTCGGCAACACCGGCATCCTGTACGCGGCGCTCAAATCCGGCGCGATCGATCTTTATCCGGAATACACCGGCACCATCGCGAAAGAGATCCTCAAGCTTGACGGCAATCCGGGCCTCGCGGAGCTGAACCGCGCGCTCGCCCCGCTGGGGTTCGGCGTCGCGGTGCCGCTCGGCTTCAACAACAGCTACGCGCTGGCGATGCGCGAGGAGCGCGCGCAGGCGCTCGGCATCCGCTCGCTCGGCGACCTGGCGAAGCATCCGGGGCTGAAACTCGGCCTGTCGCAGGAATTCATCGGCCGCGCCGACGGCTGGCCGGGGCTGAAAGCTGCTTACCGACTGCCGTTCGCCACGCCTTCGGGCCTGGACCACGGCCTCGCCTACGAGGCGATCGCGGCCGGCAGGATCGACGTCATGGACATCTACACGACGGACGCCAAGATCGAGCGCTTCCAGCTGCGCGCGCTCGAGGACGACCGCCGGTTCTTCCCGCGCTACGACGCGGCGCTGCTCTATCGGCTGGAGGTGCCCAAGCGCTATCCCGAGGCGTGGGCAAGGCTGCAGCAGCTCGAACAGCGCATCGACGAGCGCACGATGATCCGCCTGAACGCCGCCGCCGAGCTGCAGGGCAGGAGTTTCGCCGAGGCTGCGGCGCT
>JANMSV010000231.1:0-42625 GCA_031389685.1 Betaproteobacteria bacterium | reverse complement strand
CATGGAGCGGGGCAGCGCCATCGTCGAGTCCGGGCGGCTGGAAGCCCTGCTGCCGCGCGAGAACATGATCCCGAAGGAAAACCTGCGCGTCGGCGACCGCGTGCGCGCCTGGGTGGCGAAGATCGACCGCGGCGCGCGCGGCCCGCAGCTGGTGCTGTCGCGCACGGCACCCCAGTTCATCATGAAGCTGTTCGAGCTCGAAGTGCCCGAGATCGAGGAAAAGCTGCTGGAGATCAAGTCGGCGGCGCGCGATCCGGGCGTACGCGCCAAGATCGCCGTGCACACCAACGACCGCAGGATCGACCCGATCGGCACCTGTGTCGGCATGCGCGGTTCGCGCGTGCAGGCGGTGACGCAGGAACTGGCCGGCGAGCGCGTCGACATCGTGCTCTGGTCGGCGGACCCGGCGCAGTTCGTGATCGGCGCGCTCGCGCCCGCCGAAGTGAGTTCGATCCTGGTGGACGAGGAGAAGCACTCGATGGACGTGGTGGTGGACGAGGAGAATCTCGCCATCGCCATCGGCCGCAGCGGCCAGAACGTGCGCCTGGCCTCCGAATTGACCGGCTGGACCATCAACCTGATGACCGAAGAGGAGTCCACCAAGAAGCAGACGGAGGAATCGACGCGCGTGCGCGAACTCTTCATCCAGCGCCTGGACGTGGACGAGGAGGTGGCCAACATCCTGATCCAGGAAGGTTTTTCGACGCTCGAGGAAATCGCCTACGTGCCGATCAACGAACTGCTGGAGATCGACGCCTTCGACGAGAATACGGTGAACGAACTGCGCAGCCGGGCGCGAAATGCGCTGCTGGTACAGGCCATCGCGAGCGAGGAGCAGATGGAAGGCGTGGACCAGAATCTGCTGAAGCTGGAAGGCATGGATACGCAACTGGCCGCCAAGCTCGCGGAGGGCGGGGTGAAAACCCGCGACGACCTTGCCGATCTGGCGGTGGACGAGCTTTCGGAAATGACCGGGATCGAAGACCAGCGCGCCAGGACGCTGATCATGGCGGCGCGCGCGCATTGGTTCGAGCCGCAAGGCGAGGCGCAGCTCAAGGAGGCGCAGTAACGTGGCCATGACCAGCGTCACCCAGTTTGCCAGCGAGTTGAAAGTGCCGCCCTCGGTGCTCCTGGAGCAGTTGCGCGCCGCAGGCGTGGAGAAGCGGGCGACGGACGACTCGCTCAGCGAAGCTGACAAGGCGCGCCTGCTGGAGTACCTGCGCAAGTCGCACGGCTCTGCGGAAGCGAAGAACAAGATCACCCTGACGCGCAAGCAGTCCAGCGAAATCATCAAGAAATCCGACACCTCGGGCAAGGCGCGCACCATTCAGGTCGAAGTGCGCAAGAAGCGCGTGTTCATGAAACGCGATCCTGCCGAGCTGGCCGCGGCGACGGAAGTGCCCGCCCCCGAGCCCGCGCCCGTGCCGGCACCCGTCCCGCAGGCGCCCGCACCAGCCATCGATGCCAAGGAACTGGAGTTGCGCAAGGTGGAGGCGCGGCGCCACGCGCATCTATCGGAGCTGCAAGCCGCCGAGCTGCACGGAAAGCAGGAGCGCGAGCGGCGCGAAACCGAGCATAAGGCCGCCGAGCGCGAGGCGCAGGCAGCGATCGACAAAGCTCAGGGACAGCCTGCCGCGGCAGTGGAGGGCACGTTGCACGCGCCCAAGGTCGCCGATGCCAAGACCGACAAGAAAACGAAGAAGGCCAAGCCCACCACCACCATGCGCGACGATTCGGTACGTCGGCGCACCATCAAGACGCGCGGCGACATGGGCGGCGGCGTGGGCGGATGGCACGCGCGGGGCGGTTCGCGCCACCGCGGGTCGAACGCCGAACAGCAAACCTTCAGCCCGCCGGCCGAACCGGTGGCGCGCGAGGTCATGGTGCCTGACACCATCACGGTGGGCGAACTCGCGCACCGCATGTCGGTGAAAGCTGCGGAAGTCATCAAGGCGTTGATGAAACTCTGCACCATGGCCACCATCTACCAGGTGCTGGACCAGGTATCGGCGCTGATCCTGGTTGAGGAAATGGGGCACAAGGCGAAGCCGGCAAAGATGGACGACCCGGAGTCCTATCTCGTCGAAGAGTCCGCCGACGCGCCCGTCGGGGACCCACGGCCGCCGGTGGTCACCGTCATGGGCCACGTGGACCACGGCAAGACGTCGTTGCTCGACTACATCCGGCGCACCAAAGTCGCGGCGGGCGAAGCGGGCGGCATCACGCAGCATATCGGCGCCTACCACGTGCAGACCCCGAGGGGCGTGATCACGTTTTTGGACACCCCCGGCCATGAAGCATTCACTGCGATGCGCGCGCGTGGCGCCAAGGTCACCGACCTGGTGATCCTGGTGGTGGCGGCCGACGACGGCGTGATGCCGCAGACCATCGAAGCCATTAACCACGCCAAGGCCGCCAAGGTTCCGCTGGTGGTGGCGATCAGCAAAATCGACAAGAACGAGGCGGACCCGGAGAAAGTGAAGCGGGAACTGCTGCAGCATGGCGTGGTACCGGAAGAATTCGGCGGCGACGCGCCTTTTGTGCCGCTCTCGGCGAAGACCGGGCAGGGCGTGGATAGCCTGCTCGAAATCGTCCTGCTGCAGGCGGAGGTGCTGGAACTCAAGGCGCCGCTCGACGCGCCGGCCAGGGGCGTGGTGATCGAGGCGCGCCTGGACAAGGGGCGCGGCCCGGTGGCCACGCTTCTGGTGCAGTCCGGGACCTTGCGGCGCGGCGACGTGGTGCTCATCGGCGCGGTGTATGGCCGCGTGCGCGCCATGCTCGATGAGAACGGCCGTCCGGTGGACTCGGCCGGGCCCTCCATTCCGGTGGAAATCCAGGGCTTGTCCGACGTACCGAACGCGGGCGAAGAGATGACCACCCTCGCCGACGAACGCAAGGCGCGCGATATCGCGGCGTTTCGACACGGCAAGTACCGCGACGTGAAGCTGGCCAAGCAGCAGGCGGCGAAACTGGAGAACCTGTTCCAGCAGATGGGCGAGGGTGCGCAGAAAGTGCTGTCGCTGGTGATCAAGGCCGATGTGCAAGGCTCGCAGGAAGCGCTGGTGCACGCGCTGACCCGCCTGTCCACCGAAGAGGTAAAGGTCGGCGTGGTGCACTCCGGCGTCGGCGGCATCACGGAATCGGACGTCAACCTGGCGATGGCGGCGCGCGCAGTGATCATCGGCTTCAATACGCGTGCCGACTCGGTCGCGCGCAAGCTCATCGAGAGCTCGGGCACCGATGTGCGTTACTACAACATCATTTACGAGGCGGTCGACGAGATCAAGGCCGCGCTGTCCGGCATGCTGCCCCCGGAGAAGAGGGAGCAGGTGCTCGGCATGGTCGAGGTGCGGCAGGTATTCCGCATTTCCAAGGTCGGTGCCGTCGCCGGCTGTTACGTGCTCGACGGGCTGGTCAAGCGCAGCGCCCAGGTGCGCGTGCTGCGCGACAACGTGGTGGTGCACACCGGCGAAATTGATTCGCTCAAGCGGTTCAAGGACGACGCCCGCGAGGTCAAGTCCGGCTTCGAGTGCGGCATGTCGCTGAAGAACTTCTCGGACCTCAAGGAAGGCGACCAGTTCGAGGTGTTCGAAGTCCTCGAGGTCGCCAGGACGCTGTGACCGGAACGAGGGTCACCGAGTGACCCGGGGCCGGCCACGAAAGGTCGCGGATCAGATTCAGCGCGAGCTGTCCGAAATCATTCGGCGCGACCTGCAGGATCCGCGGCTCGCCCTGGTCACGCTCACCGCAGTGGATGCTGCGCCCGACCTGTCGCACGCGGTGGTGTACTTCACCTGCCTCGAACGTGCTCAGGCGGAAGCGGCCGAACGGGCCTTGCGCAAGGCGGCGGGGTTTCTGCGCAGCCACCTCGCGCGGCGCATCGCGCTGTATACGACCCCGGCACTGCGCTTCAAGTACGACGAATCGGTGGAACGGGGCGCGCGCCTCTCGCAGCTGATCGACAGCGTCCGGCCCAAGGACTGATGCGCCGCCGGCTCGATGGCGTGCTGCTGCTCGACAAGCCGCTCGGCATGGGATCGAACACCGCGCTGCAGGCGGTGAAGCGGCTGTACCGTGCGCAGAAAGCGGGCCATGCGGGTACGCTGGATCCCCTCGCCTCGGGCTTGCTGCCCGTCCTGTTCGGTGAAGCCACCAAGTTTTCACAGATGGTGCTGGAGGCCGACAAGGAGTATCTGGCCCAGGCCCGTCTAGGCCTCACCACCACCACGGGCGACGCGCAAGGAGAGGTCCTCGAGCGCCGGCCCGTGCAGGTCGATCACGGCGACATCGAACCGGTGCTGCAGGCGTTTCGCGGCGATATCGCACAGGTGCCGCCCATGTACTCGGCACTGAAGCACGAGGGCCAGCCGCTCTACGCGCTGGCACGCAAGGGACAGACCGTCGTGCGCGCCCCTCGCCGGGTGCGGATCCACGAGTTGGAACTGCTGCACTTCGAAGGCGACACCCTGGATCTGCGCGTCCGCTGCAGCAAAGGCACCTATGTGCGCACCCTGGTCGAGGACATTGGCCGGGTCTTGGGACCGGGCGCCCACTTGAGCGGCTTGCGGCGGGTCGCGGTGAGCGGATTCCGGCTGCAGGACGCGGCGACCCTGGACCAGTTGCAGCAGGCCGATGCGGCCGGGCGGGATCGCTGGTTGCTGCCCACCGACCGGCTGTTGGACGGCCTGCCGCGCGTGAACCTGCCGGCCCCGATGGCCGAGCGCTTCGAGCAGGGGCAGGCGATCAGGCTTGCCCAGGGGATTGAGGGGCGCTGCAGCGTCTACCGCGAGCAAGGCGCCCTGCTCGGCGTGGGCGAAGCCGACGCGAGTGGGGACCTGCATCCACGGCGCCTGGTATCCAAGCTTGCGGAGTCATCGCAACCGGCTGAATAACATAAAAAACTTGTGGTCCGGCAAGACCCTCGGCTAAAATGGCGGCTTACCCAAGGAGAAAGCATGGCATTGCAGGTTGCGCAGAAAGCGCAAGTCGTGAAGCAATACCAGCGATCCGGCACGGACACCGGCTCGTCCGAAGTGCAGATCGCGCTGCTGACCGAGCGCATCAACAGCCTGGCCGGCCACTTCAAGTCGCACGTCAAGGACTTCCATTCGCGCCGCGGGCTGCTAAAGATGGTGTCGCAGCGCCGCAAGCTGCTCGATTACCTGAGGCGCACGGACGCGGACAAGTACCGCTCGATCATCGAGCGGCTCAGTCTGCGCAAGTAATTTCCGCTGATGCCGCGGCAACGCACGCTCATCGCTCGATGAGCGTTTTTAATTTGCGTCCACCGACCGAGGAACCCCTTTGAATCCGATCAAGAAAACCTTCACCCTGGGTGACCAGCAGGTCACGTTCGAAACCGGCGAGATCGCCAGACAGGCGCATGGCGCTGTGGTTTGCACCATCGACGACACTGTGGTGCTGGCCACCGTGGTGGGCGCCAAGGAACCGAAGGCGGGCCAGGACTGGTTCCCGCTGACGGTGGACTATGCCGAGAGAACTTATGCCGCGGGCAAGATCCCCGGCGGCTTCTTCAAGCGCGAGGGACGTCCTTCGGAGAAGGAAATCCTGACCTCGCGGCTGATCGACCGGCCGATCCGCCCATTGTTTCCGGACGGGTTCTTCAATGAGGTGCAGGTGGTGGCCCAGGTGCTGTCGCTGAACCCGGAAGTGGATTCCGACATCCCGGCAATGCTGGCGGTGTCGGCGGCGCTGACCCTGTCGGGAATTCCATTCAACGGCCCGATCGGGGCCTGCCGCGTCGGCTATGTCGAGGGTCAGTACGTGCTCAACCCGACGGCAACGCAGCTCAAGGAATCGAAGCTCAATCTGGTGGTCGCCGGCACCGAGCAGGGCGTGCTGATGGTCGAGTCGGAAGCGAAGGAACTTGCCGAGGATGTGATGCTCGGCGGCGTGATGTTCGGGCACCAGAAGATGCAGGCCGCGATCCAGGCAATCGACGAACTGGCCGAGGCCGCGGGAAAACCCGCCTGGGACTGGCTGCCGCCGGCGAAGAACCAGGCGCTGATCGAGCGTGTCGCGGCACTGGCGGAAAGCGACTTGCGCGCCGCGTTCGACATGAAGCAGAAGCAGGCGCGCAACGCGCGCTTGAACGAGATCCGCAAGGCGACGTTGGCCAAGCTGGAAGACGAAGCCAAGGCTGCCGGGCTCCCGCTGGCGCCGAATGCCGCCAAGGACGTGTTCTTCAACCTCGAATCGAAGATCGTGCGCACCCAGATTCTGGATGGCGAGCCGCGCATCGACGGCCGCGACACACGCACCGTGCGGCCGATCAGCGTGCGCGTCGGCGTATTGCCGCGCACCCATGGCTCGGCGCTGTTCACGCGGGGTGAGACCCAGGCGCTGGTCAGCGTGACGCTCGGCACCGGGCGCGACGAACAGATCATCGACGCGCTGGCCGGCGAGTACCGCGAGCGCTTCATGTTCCACTACAACATGCCGCCTTCCGCCACAGGCGAAGCCGGCCGCTTCGGCTTCACCAAGCGCCGCGAGATCGGCCATGGCCGGCTGGCCAAGCGGTCATTGGTGGCGTTGCTGCCGTCTGCCGAGGATTTTGGCTATTCGCTGCGCGTGGTGTCCGAAATTACCGAGTCCAATGGCTCCTCGTCCATGGCTTCGGTCTGCGGCGGCAGTATGGCGTTGATGGACGCGGGCGTGCCGATCAAGGCGCACGTGGCGGGCATCGCCATGGGCCTGATCAAGGAAGGCGCCCGCTTCGCGGTGCTCTCCGACATCCTTGGCGACGAGGACCATCTCGGCGACATGGATTTCAAGGTGGCGGGCACCGAGACCGGGGTCACCGCGCTGCAGATGGACCTCAAGATCGAGTCGATCACCCAGGGCATCATGAAGATTGCCCTGGACCAGGCGCGCGATGCGCGCCTGCAGATCCTGCAGATCATGAAGCAGGCGATCGAAGGCTCGCGCACGGAACTCTCCAGCTTCGCGCCGCGCATCATCAAGATCAAGATCAACCCGGACAAGATCCGCGACGTCATCGGCAAGGGCGGCGTGGTGATCCGCGGCATCCAGGAGGAAACCGGCACCACCATCGAGATCGAGGATGACGGCACCATCTCCATCGCCTGCGTGGTCGCCGAAGGCGGCGAAGCGGCGAGAAAGCGCATCCAGGAACTCACCGCCGATGTCGAGGTGGGCAAGATCTATGAGGGCCCGGTGCTGCGCCTGCTCGACTTCGGCGCCATCGTGCAATTGATGCCGGGCCGCGACGGCCTGTTGCACATCAGCCAGATCAGCCACGAGCGCGTGAACGCGGTCTCGGACCACCTGAAGGAAGGCCAGATCGTCAAGGTGAAGGTGCTGGAGGCAGACGACAAGGGCCGCGTGCGCCTGTCGATGAAGGCGATCGGCTCGCCGGGGGCCGCCAAGCAGGCCTGAAGCAGGTCTTGCGGAAACGAAAAGGGGCGCCGGTGGCGCCCCTTTTTCATCGCCGTGCCGGAGCCTACTTCGCGACCTGCTTCTCGCGCAGTTCGTCGAGGGTCTTGCAGTCGATGCACAAGGTGGCGGTCGGGCGCGCTTCCAGGCGCTTCAGTCCGATCTCCACGCCGCAGCTCTCGCAATAACCGTATTCGTTGACGTCGATGCGGCCGATGGTCTCGTCGATCTTCTTGATCAGCTTGCGCTCGCGGTCGCGGTTGCGCAACTCCAGCGCCATGTCCGATTCCTGGCTGGCACGGTCGTTGGGATCGGCGAACACCGTGGCCTCGTCCTGCATCGTGTGCACGGTGCGGTCGATTTCTACGGACAGCTCGCCCTTGAGCTGTTCCAGCATCTTGCGAAAATGCGTGCGCATTCTCGCGTTCATGTAGTCCTCGCCCTTCTTCTGCGCGTAGGGCGTGAAGCTCTTCCTGCTCAGCTCGAGTGGCATTTCCTGCGCCGGCCTGAAAAACGAAGGGCGCCCTTTTTAGCAGAAAAGCCCCCCTGCGGCAAGCCGAAAAAAGAGTATCATGGGCGCCCTTTTCGGGGTGTAGCGCAGCCTGGTAGCGCGCTTGCTTTGGGAGCAAGATGTCGGGAGTTCGAATCTCTCCACCCCGACCAGCAGGAAGCCCGGCGGCTGCCCGTAGCTCAACCGGATAGAGCACCAGCCTTCTAAGCTGGGGGTTGTGGGTTCGAGTCCCGCCGGGCAGACCAGTAGAATTGACGTCGCAATGGTGGCCGTAGCTCAATGGTAGAGTCCTGGATTGTGATTCCAGTTGTTGTGGGTTCGAGTCCCATCGGTCACCCCACATTTTCCCGGCGCGGCAGATCCTCACGCTGCAGCAGAAAGACCTGACCGGTCCCCGCCGCCGTCTGTGGCCACACGAAGGCCGCGCGCGGAAACGCGCGCTCCAGCGCCTTGCGCCCCGTGCCGATCTCGCAGACCAGCAGCCCTTTCGGCTCCAAGTGGTCGTACGCCTGTTGCAGTATTAGCCGGACTAGCGCTAATCCATCCGGGCCCCCGGCCAGCGCCAGCCGCGGCTCATGCCCGTACTCACGGGGCAGGGTGTGCATCGACACCGGATCCACGTAGGGCGGGTTGCTGACGATCAAATCGTAGCGCGCAGTTCCGAGGCCGGACATCAGATTCGAGTGCAGTAGCCGCACCCGGCTGCGCAACCGATGATTGGCGACATTGCGCCTCGCGACCGCGAGCGCGCCGCGCGACAGGTCGGTCGCGTCGACGCGCGCGCGCGGGAATGATTGCGCAGCCAGCACGGCGAGGCAACCCGAACCGGTACACAAATCGAGTACGCGCCTGACCGGGCGGCGTAGCCACGGTCGCAGCCGCTCCTGCAGCAGTTCCGCGATGTGCGACCGAGGGATAATGACGCGCCGGTCGACGTAGAACGACTGGTCCGCAAGCCAGGCTTCATTGAGCAGATAGGCGACGGGCACGCGTTCGCGCACGCGACGCCGCAGCAGGCGCTCGATGCGAGACTGTTCGCGGCGACTGACGGGCCGGTCGGCCGGCGCCCTGAAGTTCAGCCCGAGCCCGCGCAACACCAGGAACGCGGCCTCGTCGCGTGCATTGGAGGTGCCGTGACCGAAATGCAGGCGCGCCTTGCGCAGACGCTGCACGACGTCGCCGACCAGCTCCCGCAGGATCAAGGCAGCAGTGCGCGCAGGGTATCGAGGTACATGCGCGGCAGTGTTTCCAGGGAAGAAAGCTCGATGTGCTCGTTGAGCTTGTGGATGCTTGAATTGACCGGGCCGAGCTCGACGATTTCGGGGCAGATGTCGATGATGAAGCGGCCGTCGAAGGTGCCGCCGGCGGTCGAGAGCTGCGGCAAGCGGCCCGCATGGGCCTGCACCGCGCGCTGCACCGCTTCGGTCAGCGGGCCCTTGCGGCTGAGGAACGGCTTGCCGCCCAGCGTCCAGGTCAGCGCGTACTCCAGGCCATGCTTGCGCAACACGTCCTCGAATCGCGTGCGCAAGGACGCCTCCGTGCTGGCCGTCGAGAAGCGGAAATTGCACAGCATCACCACGCTGCCCGGCACTACGTTCTCGGCGCCGGTGCCGGCATTGAGATTGGAAACCTGGAAGCTGGTCGGCGGAAAGGAATCGTTGCCGCGGTCCCATTCGATGGCCGCCAGCTCGACCAGCGCCGGCCCCAGCAGATGGATCGGGTTCCTGACCTGCTCGGGATACGCAACGTGGCCCTGCACGCCGCGCACGGTCAGCTTAGCCGACAGCGAGCCGCGCCGCCCCACGCGCACCGTGTCGCCGAGCGCCGCGGAAGACGAGGGCTCGCCGATGATGCAGTAGTCAATGGCTTCGCCGCGCTGTTTCAGGCGCTCGACCACGCGCACCGTGCCGTCCACCGACGGTCCTTCCTCGTCCGAGGTGATGAGCAGCGCGATGGAGCCGGAATGGGAGGGCCGTTCGACCGCGAACTGCTCCGCGGCCACGACAAAGGCGGCGATCGAGGATTTCATGTCCGCGGCGCCGCGGCCGTACAGCTTGCCGTCGCGCACCGCGGGCACGAACGGATCGGAATGCCACTGGTCCAGCGGGCCGGGCGGAACGACATCGGTGTGGCCGGCGAAGCACAGCAGGGGCGGCGTGCTGCCGCGCCTGGCCCACAGGTTGGCGACGCCGCCGGTACTCGCGTCCTCGCAGCGAAATCCCGCCTGCGAGAGGCGCGCCGCCAGCAGGCCCTGGCAGCCTGCATCCTCGGGCGTAACGGACCTGCGGCCGATCAGCTCCCGGGCGAGTTCGAGGGCTGAATTCACCTCAGGTGCTGATGTCGATCTTGATGTCGGTGAACGAAGCTCCATCGCGGGCGAGCAGGCCCTCCTTCTTGTCGCCCCCCCTGACCGGCACGGAGACTTGTCCGGAGGTGATCTGGCCGGCGGTGGCCTGGTTGATGAGCCACAGCATGTTGGTGGCGGAGTCCGCGTTCAACATCGCCTCGTCCTGGGTGATGTGGCCTTCCACGAACAACTTGAACAGCGACTGTTCGAAGGTCTGCGAGCCCGGCGCCATGCTTTTTTCCATGGCTTCCTTGATCGCGTTGATCTCGCCCTTCTCGATCAGCTCCGCGATGTGCCGCGTATTCAGCAGCACCTCGCAGGCCACTTTGCGCTGCCCAGCCTTGGTGCGCACCAGGCGCTGTGAAATGACCGCCTGCAGCGATGCGGAGAGGTCCAGCAGGAGCGAGGGGCGGTTCTCCAGCGGATAGAAACTGACGATCCGGTTCATCGCGTGGTAGCTGTTGTTGGCGTGCAGGGTCGCCAGGGCCAGGTGGCCGGACTGGGCGTACTGCAGCGCCATGGACATGGTCTCGGGATCCCGGATCTCGCCGATCAGGATGCAGTCCGGCGCCTGGCGCAGGGCGTTTTTCAGGGCCACGTGGAAGGCCTTGGTGTCGGTGCCGATCTCGCGCTGGTTGACGATGGATTTCCGGTTCTTGAAAATGTACTCGACCGGGTCCTCGAGGGTCAGGATGTGGCCCGATTTCTCACCGTTCCGGTAGTCGATCATGGCCGCCAGCGAGGTCGACTTGCCCGAACCGGTGGCGCCGATCATCAGCACCAGGCCGCGCTTTTGCATCACGATTTCCTTCAGCACCGCGGGCAAGCCGAGGGAATCGAGCGGCGGCACCGCGCCCGGGATGTAGCGCACCACCACCGCGGGCGTGCCTTTTTGCCGGAATGCGCTGATGCGGAACGTGCCCACGCCTTCCAGGGTGTAGGCGGTATTCAGCTCGAGCTCTTCCTCGAATTCGCGCACCTGGTGTTCGTTCAGCACCTCGTACAGCAGGGTCTGCACCGCGCTGGGAGTAAGGATCGTCTGGTTGACCGGCATGGCCAAACCGTTGATCTTGATGTTGATCGGTGCTCCGATCGACAAGAAGATATCCGAGGCCTTCTTATCGGCCATCAGCTGGAACAGGCGTTTCATCGCCGACATGGCATACCTCCGGGTAGCGCTACCCCGCTAGTTTAATCCCCCCGGAGCAACTCGTTCAGGCTGGTTTTGGCGCGTGTCTTCGCGTCTACCCGTTTGACGATCACCGCACAGTACAGGGCGCAGCTCCGATCCCCCGAAGGCAGGGTGCCGGCCACCACCACCGAGCCCGCAGGTACGCGGCCGTAGTGGACCTGGCCGGATGCGCGGTCGAAAATTTTCGTGCTCTGGCCGAGAAACACGCCCATCGAAATGACGCTGTTCTCCTCGACGATGACACCCTCCACCACCTCCGAGCGCGCGCCGATGAAGCAATTGTCCTCGATGATCACCGGATTGGCCTGCACCGGCTCCAGCACCCCGCCGATCCCCACGCCGCCCGAAAGGTGGACGTTCTTCCCGATCTGCGCGCAGGAGCCGACGGTGGCCCAGGTGTCCACCATGGTGCCTTCATCGATGTAGGCGCCGACATTGACGTAGGCGGGCATCAGCACCACGTTCTTCGCCAGGAACGCGCCGCGTCGCGCCATGGCGGGCGGCACGACGCGGAATCCACCGCGCGCGAAAGCGGCCTCGTCGTAGCCGGAAAACTTGCCCGGTACCTTGTCGTAATAATTGGTGCAGGCGCCCGCCATCAGCCGGTTGTCCTCCAGCCGGAACGAGAGCAGCACCGCCTTCTTCAGCCACTGGTGGGTGATCCACGCGCCGTCGCGTTTTTCGGCGACGCGCAGCGTGCCGGCATCCAGGCCCGCCAGCGCGAACTCGATCGCATCGCGCAATTCCCGGGGCGCGCCCGCGGGCGAGAGGGAAGCCCGGTTTTCCCAAGCCTGGTCGATGATGCGCTGTGCTTGTTCCATGACTCCTCTACAGACTGCGGGCCAGTTCGCCCAGCCGTCGCACTGCTTCCACGCAGTCCGCGAGGGGGGCGACCAGGGCCATGCGCACGTGGTTGCGGCCTGGATTGGACCCCTGCGCGTCGCGCGCGATATAACTTCCCGGCAGCACCAGCACATTATATTGGCGCTGCAATTCGCGTGCGAACTTCGCGTCGTCGATCGGCGTGCTCACCCAGAGGTAAAAGCCGCCCTCGGGCATTGCGGTGCGCACAGGCGCGGCGAACAACGGCAACACGGCACGGTACTTCTGGGCGTACAGGAGCCGGTTGGCGCGCACGTGCTCCTCGTCGCGCCATGCGGCGACGGAAGCCCGCTGCACGGGCAAGCTCATCGCCGACCCGTGGTAGGTGCGGTACAGAAGAAACCGTTGCAGGATCGCCGCGTCGCCGGCAACGAAGCCGGAGCGCAGTCCAGGCGCATTGGAGCGCTTGGACAGACTGGAAAACGCCACCACGCGCTGGAAACCGGGGCGGCCGAGCTGCTGCGACGCCTGCAGCGCGCCAAGCGGCGGCAGGAGCTCGTCGTAGTAGAGCTCCGAATAGCATTCGTCGGAGGCGATGACGAAGTCGTGCCGGTCGGCGAGCTCGAACAGGCGCCGCCAATCCTCGAGCCGCAATACGCGGCCGGTCGGATTCGCGGGCGAGCAGACGTAGGCCAGCTGTACGCCGCGCCAGTCGAGTTCTTCCAAGGGCATGCCGTCGTTGAGATACACAGGCTGAGCGCCGGCCAGCAGCGCCGCTCCCTCGTAGATCTGGTAGAAGGGATTCGGGCAGGCGACACGCGCAGCCCCGCCCGTAGGATCGATCACCGCTTGCGCAAATGCGAACAGTGCCTCGCGCGACCCGTTCACCGGCAGGACCTGGCTGGCAGCGTCCAAGGCCGGCAGGGCGTAGCGGCGCATCAGCCAGTGCGCAATCGCCTCACGCAGGGCTGGCGTGCCGAGCGTCGCGGGATAGGCCGACAAGCCCTCCAGCGCCGCCACCAGCGCCGCCTTGACCAGTTCCGGCGTCGGGTGCTTGGGTTCGCCGATCGAAAGATTGATCGGCCGCAGCGCTGGATTGGGCGTCACACCGGCGAGCAGGGCGCGCAGCTTCTCGAACGGATAGGGCTGCAGGCGCCCCAGAAGCGGGTTCAAACGGCGGGCTTCCAGCCACGCTTGCGATGCTCGGCGACGACGGCGGTGGCGATGCCGCCGCGCACGTGGAAGCGCGCCGTGAGCCGCATGGTGCGCGGGCGGGTGGCACGCACCAGGTCGTCGAGCATCCGGTTGGTCACCGCCTCGTGAAACGCGCCTTGGTTGCGAAAGGACCAGAGATACAGTTTGAGCGACTTCAGCTCCACGCACAGCCGATCGGGCACGTACTCGAGCTCGAGCAGTGCGAAGTCCGGCTGCCCGGTGAGCGGGCACAGGCAGGTGAACTCCGGCATCTCCATGCGGATGCGATAGTCGCGTTCCGGCGACGGGTTGCGGAATGTCTGCAGGCGCTTGCTGGGACGCGAGGGCATCGGAAACGCAGTGCTGCGCGGCAAGATTGGAGCGCGCAGATGGTATCATTTTCAAAACGAGAACACGCTGCGTGCGACTCAATCAAATCCGCCTCTCTGGCTTCAAGTCCTTCGTCGACCCGACCTCGATCCACTTCCCCGGCCAGCTGGTGGGGATGGTCGGGCCCAACGGCTGCGGCAAGTCCAACGTGATCGACGCCGTGCGCTGGGTGCTGGGGGATTCGCGCGCCTCCGCGCTGCGCGGCGACTCGATGCAGGATGTGAACTTCAAAGGCTCCGTCAACCGCAAACCGCTGGCGCGGGCGAGCGTGGAACTGATGTTCGACAATTCGCTGGGGCGCGCCGGCGGCCAGTGGTCGCAGTACGCCGAGATCTCGGTGAAGCGGGTGCTGCAGCGCGACGGCGAGTCGTCGTACTACATCAATGGCCAGCACGTGCGCCGCCGCGACATCACGGACATGTTCCTCGGCACCGGCCTCGGGCCGCGCGCCTACGCCATCATCGAGCAGGGCATGATCTCGCGCGTCATCGAGGCCAAGCCTGACGAGCTGCGCGTATTCCTCGAAGAGGCTGCGGGCATCTCGCGCTACAAGGAACGGCGCAAGGAGACCGAACACCGTCTGGCCGGCACGCGCGAAAATCTCGCGCGCGTCACCGACATCCGGCTCGAACTGGGCGCGCAGATCGAGAAGCTCGACGCGCAGGCGAAGGTCGCCACCCGTTACCAGGAACTGCAGGCCGAATTGCAGCTCAAGCAGCACCTGCTGTGGTTCCTGCGCCGGCGCGACGCCGCTGCCGAGCGCGAGCGCCACGCGCAGGAGATCGCCCGGCACGCGCTCGAGCTGGAGTCCGGGACCGCGACGCTGAGGGAGGTCGAGAGCCGTGTCGAGACGGCACGCAGCGCGCACTACGGCGCGGGCGACGCGATGAACGCGGCGCAGGCGGCGCTGTATGCGGCCAATGCCGAGGTGGCGCGCCTGGAATCGGAGCTGCGCCATCTGGAGGAAACGCGCCAGCGCCTGGAGTTGCAGCACGCCGAGCGCAGCACGCAGCTCGCCTCGTGGCGTGAGCAGCGCGCGCAGCTGACCCAGGCGCTGCATATGTGGGTCGGACGCGCCGACAAGGCGCGCGGGCGAGTGGCCGAAGTGCAGGCACGCCTCGGCACGGAAAACGCCAAGCTCCCGGAGGCCGAGCGCGTGTTCCGGTCCGCGCAGGAGCAGCTGCACGAGGGTCGCAGCCAGCAACTGCGCGCCGAGAGCCGTGCGCAGCTCGAGCAATCCAACCTGGCGCACCTCGAGCGAGGTTTGCAGACGCTTGCGCAAAGGCGCGAGCGGCTCCACGGCGAGCGGCAGTCGCTGCTGCAACCGGACGCCGCGGCCCTGTCCTCGCATGAATCGCGCCGCGGCGAGAGTGATGTGGCCGTGGCAGCCGCCGAGCGGGGCGTCAACGAGCTGCAACTGGAGTGCGACTCCCTGGAAAGTGCAAGGGCCGCGGCCGCCGATGCCCTTTCCGCGGCCTCGCAGGACCACGCGGCAGCCGCGGCGCAACTCGCGACGCTCGAGCAGATCCAGGCGGCGGCGGAGGACAATGCGCCGCTGCGCGAGTGGCTCGCGCGGCACGGACTGAGCGCACTGCCGCGCTTCTGGCAACAGGTGCGCATCGAGGCCGGATGGGAAGTGGCAGTCGAATCGGTGCTGCGCGAGCGCCTGCATGCGCTCGATCTCGCCGATGGCTCGCGGCTCGACGCAGTGGTGGCGGACGTCCCGCCGGTCAAGGCCGGCGTGTTCCGCCATGGCATGGCGTCCGCCGGCGCGCCGCTCGCGGGCCACGCGTCTCTTGCCACGAAGGTGCACGCCACCAGGCCGGAGCTCGGCGGCGCGCTCGCGGACTGGTTTGCGTACACCTATGTCTGCGAAGGCACGCCGGGTGCAGGCGAACGCGACCAGCTGCCGGCGGGAGCGTTGCTGGTGAACCGCGAGGGCCATCAGTTCACGCGCCATACCGTGGCATTCCACGCACCGGATTCCGCCGACGCCGGCCTGCTTGCACGCCAGGCGGAGATCGAGTCGCTGCAGGCGAAAGTGGCTGTCCAGGCGGAGCGCGTGGCCGCAGTACGCCTGCGCAGCGAGCAGGCCGCCGCGTCCCTGCAGACACGCCAGAACGCGCTGGAGCGCGCGCGCGATGCCCTGGCGGCGCAGCAGCAGCTGCGCCATGACGCGCAGATCGAGCTGCTCAAGCTGCAGCAGGCGCAGGAGCGCTTCCGCGAGCGCAGCGGGCAGATGGACCAGGAGCTTGCGGAAATCGCCGGCGAGACCCAGCGCGACGAGGCACGGCGCGCGCAATGCGCCCAGGGCGTGGCGCGCGCGGCCGAGGAGATCGCCACGGCCCACGCGCAACTGGAGTCGGTGCGCGCCACGCACCTGCAAGCCGAGAACGCGCTCGCGGCGCAGCGCCTCGCGGGCCAGCGGGCCGAACGCGATGCGCAGGACGCGGTGTTCGGCGAGCGCGAATGCACTTCGAAAATCGCCGAAATCGACAGCTCGGTACGCCTGATCGACCAGCAGATCGGGCGCGCCGAAAGCGAGATCGCGAAGCTCACCGAAGAGCTGGCCGTGGATCCCGTGCCCGCGGTGCGCGCCGCGCTGGACGCCGCGGTCGAGGAGCGCATCGCGCGCGAGAAGGTACTCGCCGAAGCCCGCAACGCGGTCGAGGCGGCCGCGCTGGCCCTGCGCGCGCTGGAGGAAGAGCGGCTGCAAGTCGAGTCCGGGCTGGCACCGCTGCGGGAGCGCATCAACGAGCTGCGGCTCAAGGAGCAGGCGGCGCAGATCAACCACGACCAGCACGCGGGGCAACTGAGCGAGGCCGGCGCGGACGAGTCGCGCCTGGCCGCGGAGGCCGAGCGCGCGCCGCGGCCTGCCTCGCTGCAGGGCGAGACCACCCGCATCACGCAGGCGATCGGTGAGTTGGGCGCGGTCAACCTCGCGGCACTGGAGGAGCTCAGGACCAACCAGGAGCGCAAGCGCTATCTCGACGCGCAGGCGAGCGACCTGGACGAGGCCGTGCGCACGCTGGAGGACGCGATCCGGCGCATCGACCGCGAGACGCGCGAGCTGCTGCGCGAGACCTTCGACAGCGTGAACCGCCATTTCGGTGCGCTGTTCCCGGTGCTGTTCGGGGGCGGGGAAGCCAGGCTGATCATGACCGGAGAGGAGATCCTCGACGCGGGCGTGCAAGTGATGGCGCATCCGCCCGGCAAGCGCAACAGCAGCATCCACCTGCTGTCCGGCGGCGAGAAGGCCTTGACCGCCATCGCGCTGGTATTTTCCATGTTCCAGCTCAACCCGGCGCCTTTTTGCCTGCTCGACGAGGTCGACGCGCCCCTGGACGACAGCAATACGATACGTTTTTGCGACCTGGTCAGAACGATGTCGGCGCAAACGCAGTTCCTGTTCATCAGCCACAACAAGATCACGATGGAAATGGCGGCCCAGCTGATCGGGGTCACGATGCCCGAGTCCGGCGTCTCGCGCGTCGTCGCGGTGGACATCGACGAAGCGCTGCGTATCAGGGAGGAGCTCGCCGCCTGAGCGCGGCGAGCCGGCCGCCGGTCTGGTCATGAGTGACCTGCAGATCGGTCTATTGGCGCTCGGAGTGCTGCTGGTGGTGGGCATCCTCGGCTATAACGCCGCGCAGGAACGGCGTGCGCAACGCTCGGCCGAGCGCGCCTTCCGTTCCAGCCACGACGACGTGCTGATGGAGGGCGCCGCGCGACGCCAGGAACCGACGTTCGACGTTGCGCCGCGTCGCAGCGCCATTCAGCAGGCGGCGCTGCCCGACTTGCGCCTGGATTACGTGATTGAACTCGCGCTGCGGCAAATGGTTTCGGCGGCGCAGGTGGCCGAGCGCTGGTCCCCCTACGAGCATCGCTTTGCCGGCCGGGCGCTGATCGCGGTCAGCCCGGACCGGGTGGCCTGGCGCCCGCTGGCCGCCGCAGGCAGTTGCGCCGGCGTGCGCGCTGCGCTGCAGCTGGCCAGCCGCGCCGGGCCGGTCGGCGAGGCCGAATTGATCGAGTTCCGCGCTGCGGTGGACACGTTGGCGACGCACATCGGCGCCAGCGTTTCGGCGCCCGAGATCAAGCAGGCCGTCGAGGCGGCCCGCGAGCTGGATCAGTTGTGCGCGGACCTGGACATCCAGGTGGTGCTGCACGTGGTGCCGCAACCCGGCGGCGTTTTTGCCGGCGATGCGCCGGCGGTTGCGGAGGACGCTTTCGGCGAAAGCCGCAGGGACGATGGCGGGTTCGTACTGGCCCTGGACGTGCCGCGCTGCCTGGACGTGCGCCGCAGCTATGACGCGATGGTGCGCCGTGCGCGCGAGCTGTGCGTGACTCTTGGCGGCATGGTCGTGGACGACAATGGGCAGCCGCTGGACGAACGCGCGCTGGCAACGATCGGTGCACAGCTCGACACAGTGCAGGGCACCCTGGAGGCGCGCGGCATCGAGCCGGGCAGCCCGGCGGCGCTGCGCCTGTTCGCTTGAGGCATGGCGGCACCCAAGTCCCAGGTTGAGCGCGCCGCGGCCTTGCGTCGGGAAATCGAACGCCACAACCGGCTTTACTACGTCAAGGACCGGCCCGAGATCACGGACGCGGAGTTCGACCGGCTGTTCCAGGAACTGCAGCAGATCGAGGCGCGTCACCCGGAACTGGTAACGCCGCACTCGCCGACGCAGCGCGTCGGCGGGGCGCCGCTCAAGGAACTGAGGGCGGTACACCATGATGTACCGATGCTTTCGATCCGCACGGAGACCGACACCGCGGAGTCGGGCGCGGTGAACTACGACGCCCGGATGCGCCGCGAGCTGCGCCTGGAGACCGGGGCGCCGCGCGTCGAGTACGCGGTCGAGCTGAAATTCGACGGCCTTGCGATCAGCCTGCGCTACGAGGGCGGCACGCTGACGCGGGCCGCGACGCGCGGCGATGGCGCCATCGGCGAGGATGTCACGCAGAACGTCCGCACCATCCGCGGCATTCCCCTGCAGTTGCCGGGCGAGGCGCCGCCGGTCCTCGAGGTGCGCGGCGAGATCTTCATGATGCGCAAGGACTTCGAGCGCATGAATGAGCGCCAGCGAAGCCTGGGCGAAAAGGAATTCATCAATCCCCGCAACACGGCGGCCGGCAGTGTCCGGCAGCTCGATCCGGCAGTGACCGCCAGGCGCCCGCTGTCGTTCTTCGCCTACGGGGTGGGCTACACGCAGGGCTGGAAGTCTCCCCGGAGCCACAGCGAAGTGCTGGACGCGCTGGAGGCCATGGGCGTGCCGGTGGACAGCCATCGTGACGTGGTGCGCGGAACCGACGGCCTGCTTGCGTTTCACCGGCGCATGGGACAGGAACGCGATCGGCTGCCGTTTGCCATCGACGGGGTGGTCTACAAATTGAACGACTTGCAATTGCAGGCGCAACTCGGTTTCGTCGCGCGCGAACCACGCTGGGCGGTGGCGCATAAGTATCCGGCCGAGGAGCAGATGTCCGAAGTACTGGGCATCGACGTGCAGGTCGGGCGCACCGGTGCGCTGACACCCGTGGCACGACTCAGGCCGGTTTTTGTGGGGGGCGTCACCGTGACCAGCGTGACCCTGCACAACGAGGACGAGCTGCGCCGCAAGGACGTGCGCGTAAGCGATACCGTGGTGGTGCGGCGGGCGGGCGATGTCATTCCGGAAGTGGTTTCGGTCAGGCGGGACCTGCGCCCTCCCGGCGCTGCCGAGTTCCGCATGCCGCTGCGCTGCCCGGAGTGCGACTCGCCGGTGGTGCGGGTGCCCGGCGAGGTCGCCACGCGCTGCACCGGCGGCCTTTACTGCCGGGCGCAGCGCATCCAGGCATTGCTCCACTTCAAGGGGCGCCGGGCGATGGATATCGACGGCTTGGGTGACAAGCTTGCCGAGCAGCTAGTGGAAATGGGGTTGGTGCAGAGCCCGGCCGATCTGTATGAGCTCGACGTGGCACGGCTGGCGGCACTTGAGCGCATGGGCGAAAAGTCGTCGCGCAACATCATCGCCAGCATCGAGCATTCACGCGACGCAAGTTTGCCGCGTTTCGTTTTTTCCCTCGGCATTCCCGGGGTAGGGGAGGAAGTGGCGAGGATCCTTGCGCGCCACTTCGGATCGCTGCAGGCCTTCCTGGAGGCCGACTGGGAGGCGATGGCGAGCGACAAGGAGTCGATGCGCAAGGAAAACGCGAAACGCAAACGGCGCGGCGAGCCGCTGGCGCCGGTGCCGCTCGAGGGCGTGGGCCCGGAGATCATGGAGAGCGTGCGTCAGTTCGTGCACGAAACCCACAACCGCGAGGTGATCCGGCGCCTGACCAACCCGAGGACCGGCGTGCGCGTGCAGGCCGAAGCAACGCCGGCGCCGGGTGGCGCATCGAAGACTTTCGTACTGACCGGCACGCTTGCGCAGATGACGCGCGACGAAGCGAAATCGCTGATAGAGTCCAGGGGCCACAAGGTCGCCGGCTCGGTGTCGAAAAGCACGGACTACGTGGTTGCGGGGGCCGATGCCGGCAGCAAGCTGGAACGCGCAAAGAAATTGGGCGTTCGCGTGCTCGACGAGGCAGCCCTGAAAAGAACCCTGGACCAGCTCTGACACTCATGCCACGCCCCTTGCGCAAAGCGGTCTTCCCGGTCGCCGGCCTCGGCAGCCGCTTCCTGCCCGCCACCAAGGCGAGTCCGAAGGAGATGCTGCCGATCGTGGACAAGCCGCTGATCCAGTACGCGGTGGAGGAAGCGGCGGCCGCCGGGATCACCGACCTGATCTTCATCACCGGCCGCAACAAGCGCGCCATCGAAGACCACTTCGACAAGGCCTATGAGATCGAGTCCGATCTCGAGGCGAAGGGCAAGCGCGAGTTGCTCGACGTGGTGCAGGGCGTCCTGCCTGCAAGCTGCCGCTGCATCTACATCCGCCAGCCCGAGCCGCTGGGACTGGGCCACGCGGTTCTGTGCGCCCAGCCGGTGGTGGGCGACGAACCTTTCGCCGTGTTGCTCGCCGACGACCTGATTGACGCGCAGCCACCGGCGCTCGCGCAGATGGCGCAGCACTTCGCCGCGGAAGGTTGTTCGATTCTCGGCGTCGAGGAGATTGCGCGCGAGAACACGGCGAGCTACGGCATCGTCAGCACTGAGCGCGCCGGCGCCAAGTTGAGCCCGATCCGCGCCATCATTGAGAAACCGAAGCCCGAC
Organism: Betaproteobacteria bacterium; assembly: GCA_031389685.1. Lineage (GTDB taxonomy): Bacteria > Pseudomonadota > Gammaproteobacteria > Burkholderiales > SG8-39 > JAABQT01. The sequence continues at coordinate 21,558 of JANMSV010000231.1, read as the reverse complement.
GTGGCGCCCTCGAACCTCGCCGTCGTCGGGCGCTACGTGCTGACGCCGCGCGTGTTCGAAAAGCTGGCGAGCGTAACACCGGGCAGCGGTGGAGAGATCCAGCTGACCGACGCGATCTCCGCGCTGCTGGAGGACGAACGCGTCCTGGCTTATCGCTTTACCGGCAAACGCTACGACTGCGGCTCCAAACTGGGCTATTTGGAGGCCACCGTGGAGCTGGGGCTGAAGCATGGTGAAGTCGGCGCGGCATTCGCGCGCTTTCTCGCTGGACGCCGTGATGCCTGACCTGCAAGCAGCCTGGGATTTCCTGGAAAACTCGGACCTGGTCGCAGGCGCGGGAGAAATCCAGCAGGCGATGGAGCGCCTGGCCGCGGAAATCACGCAGGCGCTTTCCAGGGAATACCCGCTGGTCCTGGTGGTCATGGGCGGCGCGGTGGTGTTCGCCGGGCAGATGCTGCCGAAGCTGCGTTTCCCGATGGATTTCGACTACATGCATGCCACCCGGTATGGCGCTGCGATCCGGGGCGGCGGCATCGACTGGAAGGTAACGCCGCCCGAGGACGTGCGCGGGCGCATGGTGCTGGTGCTCGACGACATCCTGGATGGCGGCGAAACCCTGCGCGCCATCAGCGACCGGCTGCTCGCCTTGGGCGCGAGCAAAGTGTATTGCGCGGTGCTGTTGGAGAAGACCCTGGTCCGCGCGAAGCCGATTGCAGCCGATTTTGTCGGACTGCGCATCCCGGACCGCTTCGTATTCGGCTGCGGCATGGACGCCAAAGGCTATTGGCGAAATCTGCCGGAAATCCGCGCCATCAAGGAGCCCTGATGCTCGCAGTCATCGGCGGCAGCGGCCTGTCGCAGCTCGCCAGCCTCGAAGTCACGCAGCGCAAGGTCATGCGCACACCTTACGGCGAGCCATCGGCCGCGCTCACCTTCGGTCGCATACGCGGCAAGACTCTGGTGTTCCTCGCACGCCACGGCTACGGTCACACGGTCGCGCCGCATGAAGTCAATTACCGCGCCAACCTATGGGCCCTGAAGGAACAGCAGGTGGCGGGCGTGGTGTCGGTGGCTTCCGTGGGCGGCATCCGTCGCGACCTTGGACCTGGAACGCTGCTGGTCCCCGATCAGATCATCGACTACACCTGGGGACGAAGCGCTACCTATTTCGAGGGCGCCGGCGCCCCGGTCACGCACATCGATTTTACCGAACCGTACACGCAGTCTCTGCGCCAGCGCATCCTGGCGGCCGCCGTTGCCTGCGGGGAGCGCATCATCGATGGCGGTGTGTACGCCGCGACGCAGGGGCCGCGTCTGGAGAGCGCGGCCGAGATCAATCGCCTGGAGCGCGATGGCGCGGACATTGTCGGCATGACCGGGATGCCGGAAGCGGCGTTGGCGCGCGAACTCGGCCTGGACTACGCTACAGTTGCGGTGAGCGCGAATTTCGCCGCCGGCCGGGGCGACAGCGAGCACGCCATCCCGCTGGAGCGCATCGAGGCGGTGCTCGCCGAGGCCATGGGGCGGGTGCGGCGCATCATCGAACAGCTGGTGGACGTGTGATTCGCGCGGTGCTGAGGATGGGAGATCCCGGACTGCTCGCCGTCGCCAAACCGGTCGAACGCTTCGCCACCCCGGAACTCGCTGCGTTGCTGGGCGATATGCGCGACACCATGGCGCATCTGAACGGGGCAGGGCTGGCGGCCCCGCAGATCGGCGTCGGCCTGCGCGTGGTGATCTTCGGCGTGAAATCCAACCCGCGCTACCCGCAGGTCGAGGAGATTGCCGACACCGTGCTGATCAATCCGGTCCTGGAACCGATCGGTGCGGACCTGGAGGAGGACTGGGAAGGTTGCCTGTCGGTGCCCGGCATGCGCGGGGCCGTGCCGCGTCACCGGCACCTGAGCTATGCGGGGTTTGACGAGCAGGGGCGCCGCTTCGAGCGCACGGTGGAGGGATTCCATGCGCGTGTCGTGCAGCACGAGTGCGACCACCTGGACGGGATCCTGTACCCGATGCGCATCCGCGATCTGACGAAATTCGGTTTCATCGAAGCGCTGTTCCCCGGGCAGGAACTGCCGCCGGAGGACTGAAGGCTAGCGCACCTGCAGTTCCCTTGCCAGCACCTGCTCGAGCTGCAGCACTTCCTTCTGGTTCGACAGCGCCTCCCCGGAAACCAGGAACACGTCCTCCGCACGATCGCCCAGCGTATTGATCTTCGCCGTGTGCAGGTTGACCTGGTGCAGGGCGAGGTTGCGTGCGATGCCATACAGGAGGCCGGGGCGATCCGCGGCGATGATCGACAGCACATGATAGGTGCCGCGATCGTCGGGACGAAGGTTGACCACCGGCGAAATGGGAAAGTGGCGCACGCGCCGAGACAGCCGTCCCGCACGCGGCGGCGGCAGCGGCTCCTGGGACGCGAGCTCCTGCGGCAGCTCCTTTTCGATCCGTTCGAGCAGGTCGCGATAATGCGCGCCGGGGCCCTGGCCCAGGATCAGGAACGTGTCCAGGGCATAGCCGTGTTTGGTGGTGTGAATTTTGGCTTCCACGATGTTGAAGCCGGCACGATCGAAGTAGCCGCAGATGCGCGCGAACAGCGCCTCGCGGTCGTGCGTGTAGATCATCACCTGCAGTCCTTCGCCGATCGGGGCAAGTCTCGCCTTGACGACCGGCGCCGGCGCATTGACCCGGTAGTGCAGGGCGCGAGTCTGCCAGGCGATCTCCTGGGCGTCGTGGCGCAGGAAGTAGGTCGTGTCGAGCTGCGCCCAGAACCCGTCCTTGACGCCGTCCGAGAGCGCATAGAGATTCAGCAGACGCACCGCCTCGGCCTGCTTCTCGGCAAGCACGGCGTCCAGCGCGGGCACCTTGCCGGTCAGCTCGCGTCGAGTGGCGCGAAACAGGTCTTCCAGCAGCTTCGCTTTCCAGGCATTCCATACCTTGGGGCTGGTGCCCCGGATGTCGGCCACCGTCAGCAGGTACAGCGCGATCAGGCGGCGCTCGCTGCCCACCTTCAGGGCAAAGGCGCGCAATACTTCGGGATCGTGGATGTCTTCCTTTTGCGCCGTGGCCGACATGCTCAGGTGATGCTCGACCAGGAAAGCGGCGAGCTCGCCGTCTTCGCGCGCCAGGCCGTGCCGCCGGCAAAAGGCACGCACGTCCTGCCTGCCGAGCTCGGAGTGGTCGCCGCCGCGGCCCTTGGCAATATCGTGGTACAGGGCGGCCACGTAGAGCAGCCAGCGCTGCTCGAAGCCGCTCATCAGCTGACTGCACAGCGGAAACTCGTGCGCGAATTCCGGCATGGTGAAACGGCGCAGGTTGCGCACCACCATCAGGATGTGCTGGTCCACGGTATAGACGTGGAACAGGTCATGCTGCATCTGTCCGACGATGCGGCCGAATTCGGGCAGGTAGCGACCGAGCACGTCGTATTGGTTCATGCGGCGGAACTCGTGCACGATGCCGCGCGGCTGCTGCAGCATGTGCAGGAACATGAGTTTCGCGACCCCATCACGCCGCAATTTGGCGTTGACGCGCCCGCGCGCGCGCCACAGGGCGCGTAGCGTCGGTGCGGTCATGCCGCGCAGTTCCTGGTGCTGATGCAGGAGCAGGAAGGACTCGAGGATCGAGCGCGGCTCGCGCTCGAACAGGTCCTCGCGACAGGCCTCCAGGCGCTCACCCCGCACCTGGAAGCGCTCGTTCAGGGGGCGGGCCGCCAGGTGCTGTTGCGGAATCAGCCGCGCCTCCAGATTCTGCAGCAGGAGGGTGTTGAGCTGCGTAACCCCCTTGGCCGTTTTGTAGTAGCGCTGCATCAACTGCTCGCTCGCCCGACGTGCCGGCGATCCGCGGCAGCCGCATTGCTCGGCGAGCGCGCTCTGGTAATCGAAGACAATGCGATCTTCGCGCCGCCCCGCCAGGTAGTGCAGCCGGATGCGCAGGTCGTGCAACAGGCCTTCATGGCGCACGAGCTGCGCGGCCTCCGCGGGCAACAACAGGCCCCGGCGCTGCAATTCGCGCCACCGCCAGCCCAGTCCGCAGGCGCGCGCGATCCACTGGATGGTCTGCAGATCGCGCAGTCCCCCGGGCGCCTCCTTCAAATTGGGCTCCAGGGCATAGGCGGCATCCTGGTGCTTGGCGTGGCGCTGCTCCTGCTCGAGGGTCTTGCCTTTGAAAAATCCCGGAACGTCGAGACTGCGCTGCATGGCGCCGGGCAGCTTCTGGAATAACGCGCGGCTGCCCGCCAGATAGCGGGCCTCGAGCAACGTGGTCTGGATCGTGACGTCGCCCGCGGCGGCCTCGACGCATCCGCGCACGGTGCGCACGCTGTGTCCTACTTCCAGGCCGATGTCCCAGAACATCCCGACCAGCCGTTCCAGGCGCTCGCGTTCCGCGGCGCTGGGTTCGCGCGCCAGCAGCACCAGGATGTCGATGTCGGAATTGGGGAACAGTTCGAGACGACCGTAGCCGCCGGTGGCGACCAGCGCAGCGTGGGACGCGGGCTGCAGGTCCCGCCACAGGCCGCGCAGGATGCGGTCAATGAGCCGCGTATGTCCACGCAGAAGCTTGGCGGGAGAGGGACTGCGCAGGTAGGCGTCGCGCAAGGCGCGGCGTCCGGCCAGTAGCGACTCGCGCCACTCCCCGGTCGGCACCAGGACGGCGCTCATTTCACTGCGCGTGCGGCGCCGCGAGTGTGCCCGCGGAAGTGGTCAGCACCTCGAAGCCGGTTTGCGTGACCAGCACCGTGTGCTCCCATTGCGCCGACAGGCTGTGGTCCTTGGTGACGATGGTCCAGCCATCCGCCAGCTCACGAATTCCGGGCTTGCCGGCATTGATCATGGGTTCCACGGTGAACGTCATGCCCGCCTCGAGCCTCAGCCCCGTGCCCGGTTTGCCATAGTGCAGGATCTGGGGATCTTCGTGGAACTTGCGGCCGATGCCGTGGCCGCAGAACTCGCGCACCACGGAAAAGCCGTGCTGTTCCGCGTGCGCCTGGATTGCCGCGCCCAGGTCGCCCAGCTGCGCGCCGGCGCGCACGCGCTCGATGCCGCGCCACATGCATTCGTAGGTCACTTCCGCAAGCCGGCGCGCCTGAATGCTCGGCTCGCCAACGTAGTACATGCGGCTGCTGTCGCCATGAAAGCCTTCCTTGATCACCGTCACGTCGATGTTCAGGATGTCGCCGGATTTGAGCACCCGCTCACCGGGGATGCCGTGGCAGACCTGGTGGTTGACCGAAGTGCAGATCGACTTTGGAAACGGTTTGTACCCGGGCGGCGCGTAGTTGAGCGGCGCAGGCGTCGCACGCTGTACGTCGACCATGTAGGCGTGGCACAGGTCGTTCAGCCGCCCCGTCGTGACTCCCGGTTTCACGTGCGGCGCGATGTAATCGAGCACTTCGGCCGCCAGGCGGCCTGCCACCCGCATGTGGGCGATTTCCTCGGGAGATTTTGGTACGACGGGCATGATGGGCGGAAAAAAGCGCGCAGGATAAGGGAATAGGCTCGCCCGGGCAACGCGCAGATGACGCCACTTGGGGCCTTGGTGCCTGATTATGCTAGAATTTTGGGCTGGCCTGCATGCTGTTCTGTACTGCAGCGGGCCAAATTTCCCGCCCCGGCCGATTAGGGTGCCCGCAAGGGTTTTCGGATGGTCCGGGGCGGCAGACATCAACCCTAAGGAGTCATAGTGTCAGCTAGCATGCGTCAGATGCTCGAGGCGGGGGTCCATTTCGGCCACCAAACCCGCTACTGGAACCCGAAGATGGCCCCGTACATCTTCGGCCACCGCAACAAGATCCACATCATCAACCTGGAAAAGACCCTGGCGATGTACCAGGAGGCGCTGAAGTACGTGCGCCAGCTGGCGGCCAACCGCGGCTCCATCCTGTTCGTGGGTACCAAGCGCCAGGCGCGCGAGATCCTGCGCGAGGAGGCGCTGCGCTGCGCCATGCCGTTCGTCGACCATCGCTGGCTCGGCGGCATGTTGACGAACTTCAAGACCGTCAAGCAGTCCATCAAGCGGCTCAAGGAAATGGAGCAGATGGCTGAGGACGGGACCTTCGACAACATGGCGAAGAAAGAAGCGCTCGGCCTGCAGCGCGAACTGACCAAACTGCAGCGCTCGCTGGGCGGCATCAAGGAGTTGACCGGCCTGCCCGACGCGCTGTTCGTGATCGATGTCGGCTACCAGAAGGGCGCCATCGCGGAGGCGGTCAAACTCGGCATCCCGGTCGTCGGCGTGGTCGACACCAACCATTCGCCCGAGGGCATCGGCTACGTCATTCCCGGCAACGACGACTCCAGCCGGGCGATCCGGTTGTACGCGCGGGGCATCGCCGATGCGGTGCTGGAAGGCCGCTCGCAATCGATCGAGCAGGTGGCCGCAACGTCGCGCGACGAATTCGTCGAGGTCGATGAAGTGGGCGGCGACTGAAACGGCAGACCACGCGGCACACCAGGGGCCCTTGGCCCCTTTTTTTGATCTTGGGAGCATGACGCAATGGTGGAAATCAGCGCGGGCCTGGTGAAGGAGCTGCGGGAGCTGACCGGGCTCGGAATGATGGAATGCAAGAAGGCGCTCATCGAGGCGGGCGGCGACCTGAAAAAGGCCGAGGAGCTGCTGCGCATCAAGAGCGGCGCCAAGGCCAGCAAGGTGGCGGGACGGGTTGCCGCCGAAGGCGTGATCGGCGCCTGGCTGTCGCCGGACGGTTCGCTCGGCGCGCTGGCGGAAGTGAATTGCGAGACGGATTTCGTGGCGAAGAACGAGGACTTCATGGCCTTCGCGCGGGATGTGGCCGAGGCGGTCGCGAAGACCAATCCCGCGGACGCGCAGGTCCTGACGGGCTTCGAGGCGCGCCGGCGGGCCCTGGTGCAGAAGATCGGCGAGAACATCTCGATCAGGCGCTTCGGCCGGCTGCAGGCCCAGGGGCGCATCGCGCTTTACTTGCACGGGGCGAAGATCGGCGTGCTGGTGGACCTCGAAGGCCAGGAAGACGTCGCCAAGGACCTGGCCATGCACATCGCTTTCACCAAACCGCGATACCTGTCGAAATCCGAGGTACCCGCCGACGTGGTGACGCGCGAGCGCGACATCGCCACGGCGCGCGCGAAGGAATCCGGCAAGCCGCCCGAGATCGTCGTCAAGATGGTGGAGGGCGCGGTCAACAAGTTCCTCAACGAGGTCACGCTGCTCGGCCAGCCGTTCGTCAAGGACGACAAGCAGTCCGTGGAGAAGCTGCTGGCGGCGCGCAAGGCGAAGCTGAACGGCTACCGCTTCCTGGTGGTGGGCGAGGGCATCGAGAAGAAATGAAGCCGCGCGAAGCTATCGCTACCGCCAAGTACAAGCGCATCCTGCTCAAGCTCTCCGGCGAAGCGCTGATGGGCGACGACCCCTACGGCATCAACCGGCAGACGATCGAGTGGATCGTCCAGGAAATCGCAGCGGTGGCGCGCATGTCGGTGGAGATCGGCGTGGTCATCGGAGGCGGCAATATCTTCCGCGGCGTGGCGCCAGGCGCGGCCGGGATGGACCGCGCCACCGCCGACTACATGGGGATGCTGGCGACCGTAATGAATGCGCTGGCGCTGCAGGATGCCATGCGGCGCGCGGGGCTCGACTGCCGCGTGCAGTCCGCGCTTAACATCGAGCAGGTGGTCGAGCCCTATATCCGCGGCAAGGCCATCCGCTACCTGGAGGAAGGCAAGATCGTGGTATTCGCCGCCGGCACCGGCAATCCTTTTTTCACCACCGATACGGCGGCGGCGCTGCGCGCCAGCGAAGTCGGCGCGGAAATCGTGCTCAAGGCCACGAAGGTGGACGGGGTCTACACCGCGGACCCGAAGAAGGACCCTGCGGCCAAGCGCTACGAACAGCTGACTTTCGATGAGGCCATCCAGCGCAACCTCAAGGTGATGGATGCCACCGCGCTGACGCTGTGTCGCGATCAGAAACTGCCGGTGAACGTATTCAGTATTTTCAGGAAAGGCGCGCTGTTGCGCGTAGTCGCCGGCGAGAATGAAGGCACGCTGGTGCAGGTCTGAGGGAGAGCGAGATGCTTGACGAGCTCAGGAAGACCACTGAACACAAGATGCACAAGAGCGTGGACGCCTTCAAGGTGGACCTGTCCAAGGTACGCACCGGGCGGGCGCACACGGGATTGCTGGACCACATCGTGGTGGACTACTACGGATCGCCGACGCCCCTCGCCCAGGTGGCCAAGGTCATCCTGCTCGACGCGCGTACCATCGGTGTGTCGCCATTCGAGAAGAAACTGATCCCGACGGTCGAGAAGGCAATCCGCGAAGGCGATCTTGGCCTCAACCCCGCGACGGCAGGCGAGACGATCCGCGTGCCGATGCCGGCGCTGACCGAGGAGCGGCGCAAGGAACTGATCAAGGTGGTGCGCCACGAGGCCGAGAATGCGCGCGTGGCGGTGCGAAATCTGCGCCGCGACGCCATCCACCACCTCAAGGAAGCGCTGAAGAACAAGGAACTGTCCGAAAACGACGAGCGCCGGGCACAGGACGACGTACAGAAACTCACCGACCGCGCGATCGCCGAGATCGAAAGGCTGCTGCAGCAGAAAGAAGCCGAGTTGCTGGCGGTCTAGGCGCTGCGTGACCCACGACAGTTCCACGCAAGCGATCCCGCGACACGGCGACGTGCCGAGGCACATCGCCGTGATCATGGACGGCAACGGCCGCTGGGCGAAGGGGCGGCGGCTGCCGCGTTTCGCGGGGCATCGCCGCGGGGTCGAGGCGGTGCGCAGCACCCTGCAAGCCTGCGCGCAACGCGGCGTGCAATACCTGACCCTGTTTGCCTTCAGCTCTGAAAACTGGCGCCGGCCCGCCGAGGAAGTGGCGCTGCTGATGCAGCTGTTTCACGGCGCGCTGAGCAATGAGGTGGAAAAGCTGCACCGCAATGGAATTCGCCTGCGCGTGGTCGGCGATCTCGAGCGGTTTGACCCGCGTATGCGCGCGCTGATCGAGCAGGGTGAGTGCCAGACGGCGGCAAACACACGCCTCACCCTGACCATTGCGGCAAACTATGGTGGCCGCTGGGACATCCTGCAGGCTCTGGGCAGGCTGCTGCGCGAGCGCCCCGAGGCAGCGCAAGCCCCGATCGAGGAAGCGCTGCTGGCACGCTACATGTCGATGAGCTACGCGCCGGAGCCCGACCTGTTCATCCGCACGGGCGGCGAGCAGCGCGTGAGCAATTTCCTGCTGTGGCAGCTGGCTTACACCGAGTTGTACTTCACCGACACGCTGTGGCCCGATTTCGACGACGCCGCGCTCGATGCCGCAATCGCTTCCTACGCGCGCCGCGAGCGACGTTTCGGCCGCACCGGCGAGCAGCTCGAGGAGGCGAAGCGCGCCGCGCCTGCGCAGACCAGTGCGACTGCCTGAGGGTCTGTGGCTGAGAGTGCTAACGGCCACGGTGCTGCTGGGTGGCTTGCTCGTCGCCCTGGTGCTTCTCGGCAGGCTGCAATTGGCGATGCTGTTGGGCATAGTGGTCGCGCTGGCGGGGCATGAATGGGGCCGTCTCGCGGGCCTGGGCAGGGCGATGGCGGCTTTGTACGGCATCGCCTGCGGCGCGCTGTTTGGCGTCGCGGTGTTTGCGCTGCACGCCGCGCCTCGCACTCAAGAGGTGCTGTTCGCGGCGAGCGCGCTGTTCTGGATCGTTCTCGCGCCAGCCTGGATGCTTGGCGGTCTCGGGCACGGCGGACACGTGCTGCTGGGCGCGGCGGGAATTGCTGTGCTGGTCCCCGCGGGCGTGGCGGTGCTCGCCTTGCCGACCGAGCGGCTGCTGCTGGTCATGGGATTGGTGTGGATCGCCGATACCGCCGCCTATTTCTCGGGGCGTGCGTTCGGCAGGCACAAGCTCGCGCCGACCATCAGCCCGGGCAAGACCTGGGAAGGCGTGGCGGGCGCCGTCGCCGCCACCCTGATCTACGCTATCATTTGCGCGGTACCAGGCGCGCCGTTCGCGGACAGCGCGCGCGGCGCGGGCTGGGTCCCCTATCTGGTCGGAGTTGTGCTCCTGTGCGCACTCAGCGTCGTGGGCGACTTGTTCGAATCGGCCCTCAAGCGGCGGGCCGGCGCCAAGGACAGCGGGACTTTGCTTCCGGGGCACGGAGGCGTTCTCGACCGCATCGACAGCATGACTTCGACCTTGCCGATCGCCGCGCTGCTGCTGAACTGGACGTCCGCGACGTGAAGGAGAACTCGCTCCCGCTTCCCGCGCAAAGGACCTTGGGCCTGGTGCTGCTTGGCGCCACCGGCTCGATCGGCGCGAGTACGCTCGACGTGTTGTCGCGCCACGCCGACCGGTACACGGTGCAGGCGCTGACCGCGCACACGTCCGCCGAGCGCCTGCTGGAGTTGTGCCGGCAGCATCGCCCGCGACGCGCCGTGCTTGCGGGTTGCGCCCCCGATGACACGCTGCGCCGGCGCTTCGCCGATGCGGGTTGTGAACTGCTGTTCGGCGCGCGGGCGCTGGAGGAAGTGGCGGCCGCGCCCGAGTGCGACGCCGTCATGGCTGCGATCGTGGGGGCCGCCGGCCTGCCCGCCACGCTGGCCGCGGCGCACGCCGGCAAGCGCCTGCTGCTGGCCAACAAGGAAGCGCTGGTGATGGCAGGGCCGCTGTTCATGCGCGCGGTGCGCGAGTCAGGCGCCGAATTGCTGCCGATCGACAGCGAACATAACGCGGTGTTCCAGTGCCTGCCCCGCGACGGCAGCGGGGTGAGCCTGCGCGGCGTGCGCAGAATCCTGTTGACCGCCTCGGGCGGGCCGTTTCGCGCCATTCCTGTCGAGCGCCTGCATGGGGTGACGCCGCAGCAGGCCTGCGCGCACCCCAATTGGGTCATGGGCCGCAAGATCTCCGTCGATTCGGCGACCATGATGAACAAGGGGCTGGAGGTCATCGAGGCGCACTGGCTGTTCGGCCTGACGGCTGAATTCATCGAGGTGGTGATCCACCCGCAGAGCATCGTGCATTCGCTGGTCGAGTACCTCGATGGCTCGATGATCGCGCAGCTTTCCAACCCCGATATGCGGGTACCGATCGCGCACGCTCTCGCGTTTCCGGAGCGCATCGAGTCCGGCGCGCGAGCGCTCGATCTCGGCGCGGTGAGCCAGCTGTCGTTCGAGCGCCCGGACCTGGCGCGCTTTCCATGCCTGGCTCTCGCCTACGATGCGTTACGCGCCGGTGGTACGGCGCCGGCGGTATTGAACGCCGCGAACGAGGTGGCCGTTGAAGCCTTCCTCGCCGGCCGCCTGCGCTTTACGGCGATCGCGCAGGTGATCGAGGACGCGCTGGCGCGCGTGGCGGGCGGCAGCGCGGAAGAACTCGACGGCATTCTGGAGGCCGACGCGCGCGCGCGGCGCGCAGCCGCAGGGGTCGTAGACCGGCTACTGGGGCAGGCCGCGTGACGCTCCTGCACACAGTCGTCGCGTTCATCGTGGCGCTGGGCGTGCTCATCGTGGTGCACGAGTACGGCCATTACCTGGTGGCACGACTGTGCGGGGTCAAGGTGCTGCGTTTTTCCGTGGGGTTCGGGCGCCCGCTGTTCACCTGGCGGCGCGGCCGCGACCAGACCGAGTGGGTGATCGCCGCGATTCCGTTCGGCGGTTACGTGAAGATGCTGGACGAACGCGAGGCTCCAGTAGCGCCCGCGGATCTCGGCCGAGCCTTCAACCGCCAGAGCGTCGGCGCGCGATTGCTCATCGTCGTCGCCGGGCCGCTGTTCAATTTCCTGTTTGCAATTGTGGTGTATGCCGGCCTCTACATGCACGGGGTGCCGGAAGCGCGGCCGGTGCTGGCGGAACCGCCGCCCGCGACGCTCGCCCGGGCGGCCGGATTCCGTGGCGGCGACCTGGTGCGCGCGGTCGACGGGCAGGAAGTGGCCACCTGGCAGGAACTGCGCTGGCGCGTATTGCAGGGCGCGCTGCAGCGCCAGCGGCTCAACGTAGAGGTGATCAACGAGCGCGATCAGATTTCAAGCCTGGTGCTGGACCTGGGGGCCTTCCCGGCCGCCGAGGTGGAAAGCGACGCCCTGGAGCGCATAGGGCTGGGACTGTTTCGACCGAAGCTTGCGCCGGTATTGGGGCAGGTCGTCGCCGGCAGTGCCGCGGAGAGGGCAGGCCTCGCCGCGGGCGATCGTGTCACGCACGCCGAAGGACGGACGCTCGCAACCTGGGATGACCTGGTACAGGCCGTGCGCCGACGGCCGCAGCAGCCGTTGCGGCTGGGCATCGAGCGCGCAGGTGTCAGCATGCAAGTCGAGGTGACGCCGGACGCCGTCTCGGAGAACGGCGTGCGCATCGGCCGCATCGGCGCCGCGCCGGAGATCCCCGCGTCGCACGCCGCGCGGATCCTCGTACAGGTTCGACACGGGCCGCTCGCCAGCCTGACGCATGCGATCAAAAAAACCTGGGACATCTCGGTGTTCAGCTTGAAGATGCTGGGCATGATGCTGCTGGGCGAGGTCTCGTGGAAAAACCTGTCGGGCCCGGTGACGATTGCCGATTTCGCCGGACAATCTGCCCAACTGGGCTGGATCCCTTATCTCACGTTCCTGGCACTGATCAGCATCAGTCTCGGGGTGCTCAACCTGTTGCCGATCCCGCCGCTCGACGGGGGCCACCTGATGTTTTACCTCCTCGAGGCCGTCAAGGGCAGTCCCGCGTCGGAGCGCGCGATGGACGTGGGTCAGCGGGTCGGCATCGCCCTGCTGCTGACGCTGATGGCGTTCGCTTTCTACAATGACCTGACCCGGCTTTTCGCCGGCTGACGCAGACACTGCCGATGCTTATGCGCTTGGTTGCCGCGCTCGCTTGGGCGTTACTGGCTGCGGCCGGGGCGGCACAGGCCCAGTCGTTCCGCCCCTTCACCATCAAGGACATCCGGGTCGAAGGCGTCCAGCGCACCGACCCGGGCACGGTGTTCAGCTATCTTCCGGTCAAAGTCGGCGAGTTGCTCACCGAAGAGAAGGCGCAACAGGCGCTGCGTGCCTTGTTTGCCACGGGATTCTTCAAGGATGTGCGGCTGCAAGCCGAGGACGACGTGCTGGTGGTCCAGATCGAGGAGCGCCCGGCGATCGCGCAACTTGATTTTTCCGGCGTGAGCGAATTCCAGCCCGACGCGCTGAAACGCGTGCTGCGCGACCTCGGCCTGGCCGAAGGTCGCATCTTCGATCGCTCCGCGCTGGACAGCGCCGAGCAGGAACTCAAACGGCAGTACCTTTCGCGCGGCAAGTATGCCGCCGAGGTGCAGACCACCGTCACCCCGCTCGAGCGTAATCGCGTGGCCATCAGTTTTGCGGTGATCGAAGGCGAGGTGGCGAAGATCCAGGCCATCCATATCGTCGGCGCCAGCGCGTTCTCCGAAGACCAATTGCTGGAGCTGTTCGTGCTGCGTACCCCCGGCTGGCTGACCTGGTACACCAAGCACGACCAGTACTCCCGCCAGCGGCTGGCCGCCGACCTGGAAGCGCTGCGTTCCCATTACCTGGACCGTGGTTACCTCGACTTCAGCGTCGAATCGACCCAGGTGTCGATTACGCCGGATCGCAAGGACATCTACATCACGGTCAACGTGGTGGAGGGCGACAAGTACACCGTGTCCGGCGTGCAGCTCGCCGGTCAGCTGCTGGTGCCGCGCGCAGAGCTGGAGAAGCTGATTCGGATCGGGCCGGGCGACGTGTTTTCGCGCCAGAAACTGACCGAATCCACCAAGGCGATCAGCGACCGCCTCGGCAACGACGGCTACGCCTTCGCCAACGCCAACGCGGTGCCGCAGGTCGACAAGGAACAGCGCACGGTCGCATTTACCATCCTGGTGGACCCGGGCCGCCGCGTGTACGTGCGTCGCATCAATGTGCTCGGCAACGCGAAAACGCGGGACGAGGTGGTGCGGCGCGAAATGCGCCAGCTCGAAGGCGCTTATTACGATGCTTCCAAGATCCAGTTGTCGCGCCGGCGCATAGACCGCACACGCTACTTCAGCGACGTAGCGGTGGAGACGACACCCGTCGAGGGGTCGCCCGATCAGGTCGACGTCACCTACACCGTGGAGGAAAAGCCCACCGGCGCCCTGATGGTGGGCGTGGGCTTTTCCTCGGTCGACCGCCTGATCGTGTCGGCGTCGATCACCCAGCCCAACGTTTTCGGCAGCGGCAAGTACCTCTCGCTCGAAGTGAACAGCGGTACCGTGAACAAGGTCTACGCCCTGGCCTACGTGGACCCGTATTACACGGTGGACGGCGTCAGCCGCGGGTTCGACGTCTACAAGCGCGGGGTCAACGCCTCCACGCTGACCATCGGCGCCTACCGGACCAATACGCTCGGCGCCGGCGTCCGGTTCAGCTATCCGGTATCGGAGCGCGATACCGTGAGCTTCGGCGCCACGCTGGAGGATGTCGAGCTTGAGACTTTCGCGAATAGCGCGTTTGCCTATCAGAATTTTGCCGCCAATTTCGGCAACAAGTACCGCTACGGCTCACTGACGGCGGCGTGGACGCACGATACCCGCGACAGCCTGATCCTCACCACGGACGGCGGTCTGTCGCGCATCAGCGGGGAAGTCGCAGGGGGCGACCTGCAGTACTACCGCCTGGGATTCAACCAGCAGTTCTACATTCCGCTCAGCCGCACCTTCACGCTGTTGCTGAACGCAGATCTCGGCTACGCCAGCGGTTCGGGCGGCAAGCCTCTGCCGTTTTTCAAGAACTACTATGCCGGCGGCCCCGGCACCGTGCGCGGCTTTCAGGACTACTCGCTGGGCCCGCGCGACCCGCAGGGCAATTCTCTGGGCGGGACGCGGCGCGTGATCGGCAATATTGAACTCCTGTTTCCGGTTCCCGGTGCGGCACAGGACAAGTCGCTGCGCCTGAGCGCCTTTGTCGACGCCGGGCAGGTGTACGCGCAGGACGAAAAATTGTCCCTGTCGGAGCTGCGCTACTCCTCGGGGCTGGCGCTGTCCTGGAACTCGCCGCTGGGCCCCTTGCGCCTGTCGTACGCCTATCCGCTCAACCAGCGTGAGGGCTTCGACCGCTTGCAGAGGTTACAATTCAAATTTGGCACCACTTTCTGAACACACCGGGAATCGCATGCGGTTAGTCCAGGTTGCAACGGCACTCGCGCTTGCGCTGGCGGCGGGTTCGCCGCCGGCCGCCGCGCAGGGGGAAAACCGCATCGGCTTCGTCAACACCGCCCGCATCCTGCGCGACGCCGCGCCGGCGGTGCGCGCGCAGAAGAAGATCGAAGCCGAATTCGCCAAGCGCGACCAGGAACTTGCCAAGAGCGCGGAGCAGCTCAAGCGCGCGCAGGACGAGTTGGAGCGGCAGGGCGTCACCATGCCGGACAGCCAGCGCCGCGCCAAGGAACGGGATTTCAGCGACCTGAACCGTGAGTTCCAGCGCCGCCAGCGGGAGTTTCGCGAAGACCTGAACCAGCGGCGCAACGAAGAGTTGGCGCTGGTGGTCGAGCAGGCGAACCGCGTGATCCGGCAGATCGCCGAGCAGGAAAAATACGACATCATCTTCCAGGACGCCGTGTTCGCGACTCCGCGCATCGACATCACCGATCGCGTGATCAAGGCGCTCGAGAGCAAACCGCCCGCGCGCTGACATGCCGGGTCCGCTCTCCCTCGGCGAGATCGCGTCCACGCTCGGCGGGCGCCTGGTCGGCGACGCCGGCGTGCTGATTGAGCAGGTCGGGTCGCTGGAGCACGCAGGCGCGCGGCAGATCGCCTTTCTCGCCAGCCGGCGCCACCAGGCGCGGCTGGCGAGCACGCGCGCCGCCGCAGTCGTCCTGGCGCCGGACGCTGAAGGGCTCACCGAGCTGCCGCGGATCGTCAGCGAGCATCCCTACCCGTACTTCGCGCGCCTGTCGCAGCTGTTCAATCCCCTGCCGGTGCCGCAACCTGGACGCGACGCGGCGGCGCGGATCGATCCCGGTGCGCGCGTGGCGCCGAGCGCGCGCGTTGAGGCCGGGGCGGTGATCTGCGCCGGCGCCGACATCGGCGAGCGCGCGTGGATTGGCGAGGGCTGCTTCGTCGGCGCGCAGGCCGCGATCGGCGCCGATAGCCGGCTCTATCCTTCGGTGGTGGTGTACGCCGCCTGCCGCATCGGCGCGCGCGCCATCGTGCACTCGGGTGCCGTCATCGGCGCGGACGGCTTCGGCATGGCGCAGGAGGGCGGGCGCTGGCTCAAGGTCCCGCAGATCGGGCGCGTGCTGATCGGCGACGATGTCGAGATCGGCGCCAACACCACCATCGACCGCGGCACGGTGGACGACACGGTGATCGAGGACGGCGTGAAGCTCGACAACCAGATCCAGATCGGCCACAACTGCCGCATCGGCGCGCACACCGCGATGGCGGGGCGGGCCGGCGTCGCAGGCAGCGCGCACATCGGGCAGCGGTGCACGCTCGGCGGGGCGGCTGTGATTCTGGGACATCTGAGCATCTGCGACGACGTGCACGTTTCGGCGGCGACCGTGATCTCCCGCTCGATCCGCAAGCCGGGCACCTACACCGGCATGTACCCTTTCGACGACCATGCCTCCTGGGCGCGCAATACGGCTTGGGTGCGCCACCTGGCCGATCTCGCCGAGCGCGTGCGCGTGCTTGAAAATCGCGGCAAACAGAGGAAGAAGAACGATGTCTGAGATGGATGCGCTGCAAGTCCTCGACTACCTGCCACATCGCTTCCCGATGTTGATGATCGACCGGGTGCTCGAGTGCGAGCCCGGCAAGCGCATCCTGGCGCTGAAGAACGTCACCTGCAACGAGCCGCATTTCACCGGGCACTTCCCGGGCCGGCCGATCATGCCCGGGGTCCTGATCCTCGAGGCCATGGCGCAAGCCTCGGGCATTCTGGTATTCCGCACCCGCGGCGACAAGCCGGATGCGAACACGGTCTACTACTACGCCGGCATTGACGGGGCGCGATTCAAGAAGCCCGTGGTTCCCGGCGACCGCCTGGAAATCGAGGCGACCATCCTGGCGCACAAGCGCACGATCTGGAAGTTTTCCTGCGTGGCGCGTGTGGACGGCGCAATCGCGGCCGAAGCGATCATCCTGTGCACCGAGCGCGTTCTGGAGCCGGGGTGAGCGCAGGGCAGGTGCATCCCACCGCGATCGTCTACCCGGGAGCGCGCCTCGCACCGGGTGTCGCGGTGGGCGCTTACTCGATCATTGGCGAACAGGTCGAGGTGGGCGAGGGCAGCTGGATCGGCCCGCACGTGGTGATCGAGGGCCGCACGCGCATCGGGCGCAATAACCGCATCTATCAATTCGCGTCCATCGGCGCGCCGCCGCAGGACAAGAAGTACGCCGGCGAGGACACCGCGGTGGAGATCGGCGACGGCAATACATTGCGCGAATACGTCAACATCAATCGCGGCACGGCGCGCGACGCCGGCGTCACCCGCGTCGGCGACGACAACTGGATCATGGCCAACGTGCACTTCGCGCACGACTGCCAGGTCGGCAGCCACACGATCTTCGCAAATTACAGCGGGCTGGCGGGCCATGTGCACGTCGGCGACTGGGCGATCCTCGGCGCCACCACCCTGGTGCACCAGTTCGTGAGCATCGGCGCGCACAGCTTCACCGGCATGGGCACCTATCTGCCCCAGGACTTGCCGCCCTACGTGATGGCGGCGGGAAACATGGCGAAGCCCTACGGCATCAACAGCGAGGGGCTGCGGCGCCGCGGCTTCAGCGCCGATACCATCGCCCGGATCAAGCGCGCCTACCGCACGCTCTATCGCTCGGGGCTGGGGCTGGAGGAAGCCAAGCGCGAGCTCGCCGCGCAGGCGGCGCAATGCGCGGAGGTCGGCATGCTGCTGGAGTTCCTCGCGCGCTCCCGGCGCGGTTTCATCCGCTAGCATCGTGGGAGAGCGCGCAACCCGCGTCGCCATGGTGGCGGGGGAGGCTTCCGGCGACCAGCTGGGTGCCCACCTGATTGCCGCGCTGCAAGCGCGGCGCCCCAGTTTGCATTTCGGCGGCATCGGCGGGCCGCGCATGGCGGCGCAGGGCTTCGAGGTCTCCGTGCCGATGGACAAGCTGGCGGTGCGCGGGTACACGGAAGCGCTGCGCCACTATCGGGAGATCATGCGCATCCGGCGGGAACTGGGCGACGCGCTGCTCGCGGACCGGCCGGGCCTGTTCATCGGGGTGGACGCCTCGGACTTCAATCTGGATCTCGAACGCCGCCTGAAGGACGCGGGCGTTCCGACCGTGCACTACGTGAGCCCCTCCGTATGGGCCTGGCGCGGCTGGCGCGTGCGCCGGGTGGCGCGCTCCGCGACGCATTTACTGGCCATGTTTCCCTTCGAGCCCGCGCTGTATGGAAAAGTCGGCGTACCGGTGACCTATGTCGGGCACCCGCTCGCCGACCTGATCCCGATGGAGGTCGACAAGGCGGCGGCGCGCACCCAACTGCGCTTGCCGGCCGGCAAGCTGGTCATCGCATTGCTGCCAGGCAGCCGGCGCTCGGAACTGGAATACATGGCCGACGTGTTCGTGCTGGCGGCCCACCGCTTGCGCCAGGAGGTCCCGAACGTGCATTTCGTATGCCCGCTGGCGACGCGACAAACGCGCGACCGGTTCGAATCCGCGCTGCACCTGCACGGGCGCACCGACCTGCCGCTTACGCTGCTCTTCGGGCATTCGCATGAGGCGCTCGCCGCGGCGGATCTCGCGCTGGTCGCCAGCGGCACGGCGACGCTTGAAGCCGCGCTGTTCAAGACGCCGATGGTCATTACCTACCGCCAATCGGCGCTCTCCTGGGCCCTGCAGCGCCGCATGCTTTACCTGCCCTATATCGGCATGCCCAACATCCTTGCCGGGGAGCGCCTGGTGCCGGAACTGGTGCAGGGCAGGGCGACCCCTGCAGCGCTGTCCGCCGCGCTGCTCGACCTGCTGCGCGACACCGCGCTGCAACGCAGGCAGATCGAGAAGTTTCGGGAATTCCACGCACTGCTGCGGCAAAACACGGCGCACAAGGCCGCCGAAGCGGTATTGAATGTGCTCGATGCGGGCCGTGCCTGAAAACGATCGCCTGATCTGCGGCGTGGACGAGGCGGGGCGCGGGCCGATCGCGGGCCCGGTGTACGCGGCTGCGGTATTGCTCGATCCGCAGCGTCCCGTTGCGGGGCTGAAGGACTCGAAGCTTCTGTCCGCTGCGCGCCGCGAGGCGCTGGCCGAGTCGATTCGCGGCGCGGCGCTGGCATGGGCCATCGCGAGCGCCAGCGTCGAGGAAATCGACCGGCTCAATATCCTCCAGGCCACGATGCTGGCGATGCGCCGTGCAGTGCAAGGCCTTGGCGTAGCGCCGCAGGAAGCCTGGATCGACGGCAACCGCTGCCCCGCGCTGAGTTGCGCCTCCCGGGCGGTGATCGGCGGAGACCGCAGCGTGCCGCAGATCTCTGCCGCCTCCATCCTGGCCAAGACTGCGCGCGACGCGGAGATGTTGCGGTTGCACGCGCAGTATCCTGTCTACGGCCTCGATCGGCACAAGGGCTACCCGACGCCCGAGCACCTCGCGCGGCTCGCCCGCTATGGCGCCTGCGAGATTCACAGGCGCAGCTTCGCCCCGGTGCGACGGGCGGTCGGCGCGTGAGCACCCTGCGCTCGCGGGACAATCCGCGCGTGCGCCGTTGGCACGCATTGGCGCACGACAGCGGCACGCGGCGCAGTGAGCGCCGGACTCTGCTCGAGGGGCCGCATCTGCTCTCCGCCTACCTCGCATCCGGCGGGCGTCCGCAGGCGGTCCTGGTCAGCGAATCGGGCTGCGCCAAGCCGGAGATCGCGGCCTGCGTGCGCCGCTGCGCGATTGAGCCGGTGACCCTGCCAGATGCACTGTTTCGCTGGGTGGCCGACGTGGCCACGCCAACGGGGCTCGCGGCGGAGATTGCTCTGCCCGAGGGCACGGCGGACATTGCGCGGGCCGCGCACGCGGTGTTTCTCGATGGCGTGCAGGATGCGGGAAATGTTGGCGCGATCTTCAGGTGTGCGGCGGCGTTTGACGTGGACACCGCCGTGCTAGGGCGAGGCTGCGCCGATCCCTGGTCGCCGAAGGTTCTGCGCGCGGGGATGGGTGGGCACTTCATGCTGCGCATCGTCGAGGTTCCCGACCTCGTCGCTGCACTCGCGGAATTTCGCGGCACGCTGATCTGCGCTGCTGCGCTCGGCGGCCAGGCGCCGGCCTCGCTCGAACTCACGGCTGCAGTGGGGTGGATCCTGGGGGCGGAGGGGCAGGGCGTCAGCGCCGCCGCCGCCGCTCGGGCGTCATTGCATGCCAGCATCCCCCTGGCCAAAGGTGTCGAATCACTCAACGTCGCCGCCGCGGCGGCGATCCTGTTCCACGAGCGCGCGCGGCAGCTCAGTACACGTGGCGCTCGATTCTGAGTTCGCGCAGGATGGTGGTGGCGATTTCCTCGATCGACTTGGCGGTGGAATTGATCCAGCGGATGCCCTCCCGGCGCATCAGCGCCTCGGCCTGATCGACCTCGTAGCGGCAGTTCTCCAGGTTCGCGTAGCGGCTGTCCGGCCTGCGTTCCTGGCGGATCTCGCGCAGGCGCTCCGGCGCGATGCTCAGCCCGTAGAGCCGCGACTTGCAAGGCACCAGCGCGGGCGGCAATTGCATGCGCTCGAAGTCGTCGGGGATCAGGGGATAGTTCGCCGCCTTGAGGCCGAACTGCAGGGCCAGGTACAGGCTGGTCGGCGTCTTGCCGCTGCGTGAAACGCCCACCAGGATGACATCGGCCTGTTCGAGCTCGATGTGCGAGGCGCCATCATCGTGCGCCATGGCGAAATTGATGGCTGCCATGCGGTGTGCGTAGCCCGGCTTGTCCATGGCGCTGTGCGAACGCCCGATGGTGTGGCTGGACTTCACGCCCAGGCCGGCCTCCAGCGGGTCGATGAAGGTTTCGAAGAAGTCCACGAACAGTGCATCGGCCTTGCGCACTACCGCGCGCAGGTCACCGTTCACCAAAGTGGAAAACACGATCGGCTGGCCGTTGCCGCGGCCATTCTCGGCCTGAATGCGCGCACGGCAGTCCTCGGCCTGTTCGACCGAACTCACGAACGGCAACGTCACCTGGTGGAACTCCACCCCCTCGAACTGCGTGAGCAGGCTGTGCCCCAACATTTGCGCCGTAATGCCCGTGCCGTCGGAGATGAAGAACACGGTGCGGCGCTGCGGCATGGGTCTAAAATAAGGCCTTCGGCGCCCATCGGCAACCGCAATATTCGGGATGACAATGCATGTTGCTTGGTTGAAAGACTTGCGCATGGCCGATCTGGCGCAGGTCGGCGGCAAAAACGCCTCCTTGGGGGAGATGATCGGCATGCTGGCCAAGGCCGGCATCCGCGTTCCGGGCGGCTTCGCCACCACGGCGCACGCCTATCGCGAATTCCTGCGCCAGGACGATCTGGATTCCCGCATCGCCAAGCGCATCGCCGGGCTGCAGCAGGAGGACGTTAAGGCCTTGGCGGCTTGTGGCGCGGAAATCCGCGGCTGGATCGAGGCTGCACCATTTCCAAGTAAAT
>JANMSV010000222.1:0-8671 GCA_031389685.1 Betaproteobacteria bacterium | reverse complement strand
TCAGCTGGTCGATCGCGTAGATTAGGCGCTGCATGGTTCAACCCGGGAACGGCAAGAAAATGGGGCTGCACCCTGAGGTGCCGCCCCACCCGTCACAAGTGCTGTGCGCCCAGCTCAAGCCGGGATCTTGGTCTTGAAGATGTGCTCGTAGCCGAGCTTGTAGTCCGCCTCGTTGACAAACATGTAGTAGGCCACGCGCTTGGCCCACGCGCGCTGCGATGCGACCACCTTGGCGAAGAACGGGTCCTCGTCCGACAGCCTCTTGGTGATAGTGTCCCAGGCACTCAGTTGCTCGACGAAGATCGACTTGGGCGTGCGGATCACGTTGACCTTGTGCTTGCCCATCAGGTCCTGCAGGTCGCGCGAGTAGTTGTCCATCGCGGTCCACCAGTTCGCGGAGCTTGCGGCTTCGGCGGCGTATTGCAGGATCATCTGCAGGTCCTTCGGAATGGTGGCCCACTTCTTCTTGTTGAAGGCGATCTCGAAGAACTCCATCGCCTGGTGGAAGCTTCCCATCATGTAGTTCTTGATCACGTCCTGGGCGCCAAAGCGCATGTCGGAGGTCGGGTTGTTGAACTCGAAGGCGTCGATCACACCCTTTTCCAGCGCCGGGATGATCTCGCCGCCCGGAAGCTGCGTCACTTTCGCGCCCATTTCCTGGAACAGGTCGGCGGCCAGGCCGACGGTGCGGTACTTGAGGCCCTTCAGTTGCTTGGCATCCTTGATCGCATTCTTGAACCAGCCGAGCGGCTGCGTGGGCATCGGCATGGCGAAAAAGCCGACCACGTCGAGGTGGATCTTTTCCAGCAGTTCGTTGTAGAGCGCGAGGCCGCCGCCGCGATAAATCCATGCCAGTGTCTGATGCGCGTCGCAGCCGTTGGTCGGCCCGGAGCCGAACAGCGACGCCACCTTCGACTTGCCGTACCAGTACACCGGCACGCTGTGGCAGGCGTCGAGCACGCCCTTCGAGGTCGCGTCCATCACCTCGAACGGCTTCACCACTGCTCCGGCGATCAGGTAGTCGATGCGCAGCCTGCCGCCGGCCATCTCGTTGACGCGCGTGACGTACTCCTGGGCCATCTCGTTGAAGATGTCTTTTGCGCCCCACGCGCCCTGCATCTTGATCACGATCGGCGACTGCGACTTCGCGATCATCGGGAAACCGAGCGTCGCCGCGCCAGCCGTTGCTGCTGCGGCGCCCGTCAGGAATTTGCGGCGCGACGCTTCGGGTTTGACTTGTTCCTTGCTCATACGGGTCTCCTCTTTCGGTGTGGTTCCAGCGCGGGGCTCGGGCCCCGTTCGTTCGTGAAGTGCGCGGCCATTCTAACCTCCGGCAATCGGCCGCCGCAAGGCAACTTCACGATGTGAAATGGTCTCAGGCGGCGGGCACTGACATGGCAGCCTCAGGCGCAGACGCCACCTTCCCCTTGTGCTTGGCGTCCGGATGCCAGCCAATTACCACGAGCAGGACGAAAAAGCCGATCACATAGGCCACGGCGATGTGCCAGCCGTGGCGCAGCCAGAGGCCCACTGACTTGGCCTCCGGATAGAGGTTGGAGAGCGCGACCCCGGCGCTCGAGCCGAACCAGATCATCGAGCCGCCGAAGCCGACCGCGTAGGCCAGGAAACCCCAGTCGTAGCCGCCTTGCTTGAGCGCCAGGGCGGTGAGCGGGATGTTGTCGAACACGGCAGACACGAAGCCCAGGCCGAGCGCCGTCTGCCAGGACGCAGCAGGCAGCTTCTCCACCGGCATCATCGAGGCGCACAGGATCAGCGACAGCAGGAAGAGCGAGCCCTTGAATGCCTCGGGCAGCAGCTTCCAGTCCGGCTTGCGCCACGGCACGCAGGCGAGGAGCGCCACCCACACCGCCGCGCCGATGAACGGGAAGCTGTCCGCCTTGTCGGCGAACCTCAGATTGACGACCACGTTGGCGGCGATCGCCGCCACCAGGATGATCGCCACGATGGCGACGCGCGCCCAGTCCACGCGTCTCTCGACCTTCGCGTCCTTGATGATCGGCGAATGCCGATTCTGCTGCAGTGCGGCCGGAATGCCGAAGATCAACATCGCCACCACAGCGCCGACATAGGCCTCCAGCACCGAGAGAGGGCTCACGCCGGCGATCCACATCATGGTGGTGGTGGTGTCGCCCACCACGCTGCCCGAGCCGCCGGCGTTCGAGGCAGCGACGATCGCCGCCAGGTAACCGATGTGCACCTTGCGCCGGAACACCGTGGCGGCGATGGTGCCGCCGATGATCGCCGCGGCGATGTTGTCGAGGAACGAGGACAGCACGAAGATCATCACCAGCAGCACGAACGCGCCTTTCCAGCCGACCGGCAGGTAGTGCGGCAGCACGGCGGGGATCTTCGACGCCTCGAAATGGTTGGACAGCAGCGCGAAGCCGAGCAGCAGGCCGAGCAGGTTGGCGAGGATCACCCATTCGTGCAGCAGGTGCCGGCCGAAGCCGCCCAGCCCGGGACCGGTCTTGAATCCCGTGAAGCCGATCTTGTACAGGGTGATGACCGCGAGGCCGATGAGCGCCACCCACAGCACGTGGCGGTGGAACAGCGCCACGCCGGCGAGGGTGAGGCCGAACAGCACGAAATCCATCGGCACGCCCATCACGAGGGCGGCGCCGCCCAGAATCAACGCGCCGACGTACAGCCCGCGCTCGCGCGCGGCGAGACGCCCGAGCCTGTGCATTGCCGCGTTTGCCATTGCCCCCCCTGGGCCGGATTGCCGACGACGAATTGCGCGCCGGATTATAGATGCGCGCCAAACACGTACACGATGATCTTGAGCGCAGCGAACGCGGCGGCGGCCGCGCGCGTCCATTGCCGCTCAGGTGCCAGGGCCCACGCGCCGAGCCCAAGCAGATAGAGCAGCAGCAGGCCCGCAAGAACCGGACCGGCAAGCCCTCCGCCCACGATGCCGCCGGGCAGGAACTCGAGGGTCCCGGCGAGGATCCACGTGGCGATCAGCGCCGCCACCAGCAGCGCCGCCGCCAGCGCGAGAACCGCCGCTCGCGGCCGGCGCAGACCGGTCAGCGCCGCGCCAAACAGTGCCAGCGTCGCCAGGTTGGCCGCGAACGCGATTCCCACGGCGGCGGCGATCGCAAGCGCGTGGTGCGTCTCGCCGCCACGCAGGGTGCTCGCCAGCCAAAGTCCGGACGCCGCGAGCGCGAACAGCATGCCCAGGGGCTCCACGCGGAAACCCAGCGCGACGTTGGGCAGCATCTCGAGCACGAACAGCTGCGGCACTCCACCCGCCCACACCACGAGCAGCAGGCCCAGTACACAGGCAAACAGCAGCGCCGCGGTCGCGAGCGCCACCGCCTTGCGCAACCGGGGCCGGCCACCGGCCAGGTAGATGCCCAACGCGCCGGCCGCGGGCAGCGCCAGGCTGGCGACGATCAGCTGCGCCGAGCTCATGCCGCGCCCGCCCAGCGCGCGGCCGGTCTGACCGCCGCCGGCGGCCGGAGTTCTGGCGCTCGGCAGCGCGTCAGTCCAGTCCCTTGACGATGTCCTCGACCACCTTTTTCGCGTCGCCGAACACCATCATGGTCTTGTCCATGTAGAACAGCGGATTGTCCAGGCCGGCGTAGCCCGAGGCCATGCTGCGCTTGTTCACCAGCACGGTGCGCGCCTTGGCCACTTCGAGGATCGGCATGCCGTAGATCGCGCTGCCCTTCTCGTGCGCGAGCGGGTTGACCACGTCGTTCGCGCCCAGCACCAGCGCCACGTCCGCGGTGCCGAACTCGCCGTTGATGTCATCCATCTCGAACACCTGGTCGTAGGGGACTTCGGCCTCCGCCAGCAGCACGTTCATGTGGCCCGGCATGCGGCCCGCCACCGGGTGGATGGCATAGCGCACCTTGACGCCCTTGGCGGCGAGCTTGGCCGCCATCTCCTTGACCGCGTGCTGCGCGCGCGCGACCGCCAGGCCGTAGCCGGGGACGATGATCACGTTCTCGGCGTTCGCCATCAGGTAGGCGGCGTCCTCGGCCGAACCCGAGCGCACGGTCTTGTCCGTGGCGCCGGCGGCCGCCGCGCCTTCCGCGGCGCCAAACCCGCCGAGGATCACGCTGATGAACGAACGGTTCATCGCCTTGCACATGATGTAGCTGAGGATCGCGCCCGAGGAGCCGACCAGCGACCCGGCGACGATCAGCATCGAGTTGTTGAGCGAGAAGCCGATGCCCGCCGCCGCCCAGCCGGAGTAGCTGTTCAGCATCGAGATCACCACCGGCATGTCGGCGCCGCCGATCGGGATGATGATCAGCACGCCGAGCACGAAGGCGATCGCGGTCATGACGATGAACGGCGTCCAGGCCTGTGCCGGTGAGAGGAAGAACGCGGTGCCAAAACCGAACATCACCAGCGCCAGCGCCAGGTTCACCAGGTGCTGGCCGGGGAACACCACCGGCGCGCTGGAGAACAGGCGGAATTTCTTGCCCAGCCCCGCGAGTTTGCCAAAGGCAATGACGGAACCGGAAAACGTGAGGGCGCCGACGAAGGTGCCGATGAACAGTTCCAGCTTGTTGCCGGTCGGAATCTGCGCCGGCAGCCCGAAGGACTGCGGGTTGTTGACCACCGCCACGGCGATCAGCACTGCGGCCATGCCCACCAGCGAGTGCATCGCCGCCACCAGTTCGGGCATCTGCGTCATCTCCACGCGGCGCGACACATAGGCGCCGATGGCCCCGCCGATCAGCATCGCCATCAGGATCAGGTCGATGCGGCCCTTCGCCACCACCGACAAAGTGGTCAGCACCGCGATGCTCATGCCGGCGATGCCGAAGGCGTTGCCGCGGCGCGCGCTCTCGGGGTGCGACAGGCCTTTGAGCGCCAGGATGAAGCACACCGAGGCGACCAGGTACCACAGGGCGACGAGGTTGGCGCTCATTTCTTCTTCCTGAACATCTCAAGCATGCGCCGCGTGACGAGAAAGCCGCCCGCGACGTTGACCGCGGCGAGACCCACCGCGACCGCGCCGACGATCGAGCCGAAGTCCAGCGCCGCGGCCCCGGCGGCGAGGATCGCGCCGACGATGATCACCGAAGAGATGGCGTTGGTGACGCTCATCAGCGGCGTGTGCAGCGCCGGGGTCACGTTCCAGATCACGTGGTAGCCGACGAACACCGCCAGCACGAACACGATGAGGTTGATGACGGTAGGATCCACGGTGCCAATCATGTTCAGCCTTTGTTCACGATCCGGCCGCCTTCGCAGGCCAGCGTGCCGGTGATGATTTCGTCCTCACGGTCGATGTTGAACTCGCCGGTCTTCGCGTCGAGCATCAGGCCGGCCATGTTGAGCAGGTTCCTCGCGTAGAGCGCCGAAGCGTCCGTCGGCAGCGTGGCCGGCAGGTTTTCCAGCCCGATCAGCTTGACGCCGTGCTTGACGACGATTTTTCCGCGCTCGATGCCTTCGACGTTGCCGCCCTGCTCCACGGCCAGGTCCACGATCACCGAGCCCGGCTTCATCGCCTTCACGGTGGCCTCGCGGATCAGCCTGGGCGCGGGCCGCCCCGGGATCAGCGCGGTGGTGATGACCACGTCCGCCTGCGCGGCGCGCTGGTGCACGGCTTCCGCCTGGCGGCGCATCCAGTCGGCGGGCATCGGCCGCGCGTAGCCGCCGGCGCCCTGCGCGATGTCGCGTTCCTCGTCGGTGAGGAAAGGCACGTCGACGAACATGCCGCCCAGCGATTCGATCTGTTCCTTCACTGACGGGCGCACGTCGGAGGCCTCGATCACCGCGCCGAGGCGCTTGGCCGTGGCGATCGCCTGCAGCCCCGCGACGCCGGCGCCGAGCACCAGCACGCGCGCCGCCTTCACCGTGCCGGCCGCGGTCATCAGCATGGGGAAAAACCGCCCGATCTCCGCGGCGGCCAGTACCACCGCCTTGTAGCCGGCGATGTTCGCCTGCGAGGAGAGCACGTCCATCGCCTGGCCGCGCGACACCGTACGCGGCAGGTATTCCATGGCGAACGCGGTCACGCCCGACTTCGCGATCGCCTCGAGGCCCGCCGCGTCGTAGGGATCGAGCAAACCGATCAGCACGCCGCCGCTTTTCAGGAAACCGATCTCGCCCTGCTCTGGCGCACGCACCTTGAGGACCATGCCGGCGTCATAGGCCTCCGCGGCCGACGCCACGATCTTCGCGCCCGCCTTCTCGTAGTCCGCGTCCGGGTAGCTTGCGGCGGCGCCCGCGCCCGCCTGCACGCGCACTTCGTTCTTCGCTGCCAGCTTCTTCACCGTTTCCGGCGTCGCGGCGACGCGCGTTTCGCCCGCCCTGGTTTCGGCAGGAATGCCTATCCGCATCTAAGAATTCTCCCTAAGAGGCCGAATGATACGACACACAGAACTAGCGCCGCGACTGCCTGCGCCCGGACCTGCGCGCAGGGAAAAGGCCTGCTGCGAATGTCTTGGCCTCTGCATCGAAAGCTCGAGTCGCGCGGATCAGCCGCCGCAGATTCTCCCGCACCCTCGACGCTTCGAGGCGCGTCGGATAGATGTTCCGGACCACGTGTCTGAACTCGCACAGTTCGAGCAGTTCCTCGGCGAGCGTCCCCGAAACGACGGCCGGCCGTTTCGGATCTTCGCAGGCCTTTGAGCACCTGGCGATGAGCTTCTTGTGCCAGTCCTCGCCCGTGACCGGTGCGCGGTCGATGCGCCGGGCGACGTAGCCGAGCACGCCTTCGATGATCGTGTACGCCTGTGCGATGCGCTGAGCCAGGCCAGCGAGTCGCAGGTCCCGCTCGTAGCCGTCGGGCGAGGGTGCTGCGGAGTGACGCTTCTCGCCCTCCTCCATTCGCCCGATCTCGCGCAATAGTTCCGCTACGACCGCAAGCTGGTCCTCAAAGCTCGCTGGCACGGCGCGCGTCCTTGAGCATGGCCTTTCTGACCGCTTGCGGCAGCGTATCGGCAAAGATCACGTCGACCGGAATGCCGTAAGGCCCCGCCGCCTCATCGACGACCGCGCGCACCTGGCCCCAAGTCTTTCCCGCATGGGAGACGATCAGCAGGTCGAGGTCCGACTCCGGGCGAACCGCACCATAGGCGAGGGACCCGACCACGAGCGCGCGCACCCCGGCGTGCGCGAGGGCGCTCCCGCAAGCGCGGGCTGCCTGCTTGAGTACGCCCCTGCGAGTGCGCGGCGGTCGGCCGCCGGGCACGCGCCGGATCGCGGCGTCGGCCGGTATCGCCCAGCGCGCCCCGACGCGAATCGCGCCGGCGACCTTGCCGGCGGCGAGCAGCTGTCGCACGCGCTGCTCCGAGAGCTTGCGCGCGCGCGCGAATCCGGCGGACGAGACGAGCGCGGACATGCGCGGATTATGCATAACCTCTAGCGGAACCGCAAGAGGTTACCTGCTTGTCCGATCCGGCGCCTATGACCTTCCGCCCACCCGCGCCATCCAGCCGAACCGGCGTTCGCCGAGTTCGAATGCGCCTTGCACAATGAGAGCAAGCGTCGCAGCGGGAATGGCGCCCGCGAGCAACGTCGCGTTGTCGTTCAGCGCGAGGCCGGAGACGATGCGCTCGCCGTAACCGCCGGCGCCGACGAAGGCGGCGATGGTCGCGGTGCCGACGTTGATTACCGCAGAGGTTTTGATGCCGGCGAGGATCGAGGGCAGGGCGAGCGGGATCTCGATGCGCCAGAGCCGGTCCTGCTTCGAGAGGCCGAGCGCGAGCGCCGCGTCGCGCATGCCCCTGCCGATCGCATCCAGCCCCGCGTGGGTACTGCGCACGATGGGCAGCAGCGCGTAGAGGAACAGCGCGATCAGCGCCGGCACGGTGCCGATGGCGCCGAGCAGCGCGATCAGGAACGCAAATAGCGCCAGCGACGGGATGGTCTGGATGACTCCGACGATGCCGAGGATGAACTGCGTCGCGCCCCGCCACTTCGCCGCCGCGACCCCGAGCGGCACACCCACGGCGATGCTGCCCGCGAGCGAAACGAACACCAGCACCAGGTGCTCCCAGGTCAAGCGCCAGAAATCCGGGCCGAACAGGACGCCCAGGAACTTTCTTTCCGTCTTCGTCTTGCTTTCCGCCCCGGAATCCAGCAGCGCCGCAGCCTCGGCAAAGCTCCTGCCCTGCAGCTCGGCCGCGGCGTTCAGGCGGATCATTGTCCGCTCGTCGATGCGCTGTTCCAGCTTCTGCAGCTTTGCCCACGCCTCGGGATGGCGTTTGGGCACGTCCAGCCGGTAGAGCAGCACCGCGTCGTAGCGCGGGAAAAATTTGCGGTCGTCTTCGAGCGAGCGCAATTGGAAGCGCTCGATCTTGGCGTCCGTCGTATAGATGTCCATGACATCGATTTTGCCGGCCGCGATCGCCTCGTAGGCGAGACCGTGGTCCAGGCCCGAAGGCGTGGCGAACGGCAGCTGGTAGGCCGCTTTCAGCCCCGGCCAGCCGTCGGCGCGGCCGATGAATTCCTGCGACAGACCGAGTTTCAGCGCCGGATGCTTCGCCAGGTCGCCGAGCGAGCGGATGCCGAGCGCCTTGGCGCGCTCTTCGCGCATGGCGAGCGCGTAGCCATTGTGGAAGCCGAGCGGCACCGCGGCGGCAAACCCGAGCGGCGCGAGGCCGCGGTTGATCGCCGCGAGGTCGGCGTCGCCTTCGAGTTTGAGAATTTCCTTGGCGATGGTGCCGGTGTATTCAGGATA
>JANMSV010000192.1:0-4448 GCA_031389685.1 Betaproteobacteria bacterium | reverse complement strand
GAGCGCATCGGCAAGGTCGAGCCGGAGTGCATGCTGGCGCCGATTTACGGCCAGGAGTGGGGCTACCGGCGCCGCGCGCGGCTGTCGGTGCGCTACGTGGAAAAGAAGGGCGGGGCGCTGGTGGGCTTCCGCGAGCGCAGGTCCACCTACGTCACCGACATCCAGGGCTGCGTGGTGCTGCCGCCGCATGTTTCCGCGCTGATACCCGGGCTGCGCGAGCTCGTCGGCAAGCTTTCCGTGCCGGACCGCCTGCCGCAGATCGAGGTGGCGGTGGGCGACGAGGCGGTGGTACTAGTTTTTCGCCATCTTCTGCCGCTGAACGACCAGGACCACACGCTGTTGCGCGAGTTCGCAGAGGCATCGTCGGTCCAGGTCTGGTTGCAGCCGCGCGGGCTGGACAGCGCGGCGCTGTTCCATCCGGTGCCCGCGCCCGAGCTGTTCTACGCGTTGCCTGAGTTCGGTCTGCGCATCGCGTTCCAGCCCACCGATTTCACCCAGGTGAACCACGCAGTGAATCGCCTGTTGGTGTCGCGCGCAGTGCGCCTGCTCGACCCGCAACCGGGGGAACGCATCGGCGACCTGTTCTGCGGCCTGGGAAATTTCTCGCTGCCCATCGCGACGCGCGGCGCGCAGGTGATCGGACTCGAGGGCAGCAAGGCGCTGGTCGTGCGGGCGCGCGAGAATGCCCTGGCCAACGGACTGACCGTGCAGTTCGAGGCCGCCAACCTGTTCGAGCCGAACCTGGCGCCCTACGGCGCGTTCGACAAACTGCTGCTCGACCCGCCGCGCGAGGGGGCGATCGAGTTGGCGAAGGCCCTGCCCGAGGCCTGGCCGCGGCGCATCGTCTACGTGTCCTGTGACGCGGCCACCCTCGCGCGCGATGCGGGCGTGCTGGTGAACACGAAAGGATTCCGGCTTGCGGCGGCCGGGGTGATCAACATGTTCCCCCACACGGCCCACGTCGAGAGCATCGCCCTGTTCGAACGCTAGCAACAAAAAGGGCGCCTTTGGGCGCCCTCGGATGGAACAGGCTTGCTGGGAATCAGTCCCGCTCGCCCCCCAGCGCCATCAGCAGGTGCAGCAGGTTGGCAAAGATGTTGAACAGGCTCATGTAGACGCCGGTGGCCGCCATGATGTAGTTGGTCTCGCCGCCGCGGATGATGCGCTGCAGGTCGTAGAGCAGGAACAGCGAGAACACCACCACCACCAGTGTCGAGATCGTGAGCGCCAGCGCCGGGATCTGCAGCCACATGTTGGCGAGCATCGCCACCAGCAGGGCGATCATGCCCACGAACAGGAATTTCCCCATGAAGCTGAAATCGCGCTTGGTGGTCGAGGCGATCGCGCCCATGGTGAGGAAGATCGCGCCGGTACCCACCGCCGCGTAGCCCACCAGCGCCATGCCGTTGTTCAGCGACAGGGCGACATTCAGGAGCGGTCCGAGGAACCAGCCCAGCAGGCCGGTCATCAGCAGCAACAGCGCCACGCCGATGCCGCTGTTGCGGTTGGCGGCGATGCCGAATTGCAGGCCGATGACGGCAGCCAGCATCACCAGGGTGCTGATGATCGGGCTCGCCATGATGACGCTGCTGGTGGCCATGCCGATATAGGCGCCGATCACGGTCGGCACCATGGTCAGGGCGAGCAGCAGGTAGGTGCTGCGCAGAACCTTCTGCGCGCCGACGTCGGGTAGCGTGGCGCCCGGCGCGTAACGCGGGCCGTCGCGGCCCAGGCCCCGGTCGTTTGCCGGGATCGGTTTCAATTCAGGTTGCATTTTGTTCCTCCAATTTGGCTGACACAGCCTAAGACTACCAAACAATGGCGAAGTTTCAATTTCCTGCGGCGGGTAGAATAATTTTCTGTCGGCAGAGGGACCAGACGGAAGGGTGGCAGAGCGGTCGAATGCGCCGGTCTTGAAAACCGGAAGGGCCTCGCGGCCTTC
This sequence comes from Betaproteobacteria bacterium, assembly GCA_031389685.1. Classification (GTDB taxonomy): domain Bacteria; phylum Pseudomonadota; class Gammaproteobacteria; order Burkholderiales; family SG8-39; genus JAABQT01. The sequence goes on along the minus strand of JANMSV010000192.1, from coordinate 2,506 downwards.
GGGGGTTCGAATCCCTCCCCTTCCGCCAGCGCCGGGCTTTGGTGCCGGCCAGCGCGCTGGTTTTCAGCCGGGCGCGGCACTACTGCGTGCGCAGGCGCGGGTCGAGCGCGTCGCGCAGCGAGTCGCCGAACAGGTTGAAGCCGAACACCGCGAGGCTGATGGCGAGCCCGGGGAAAAACGCCATCCAGGGCGCGGTCTCGGCGAACTCCACCGCCGCGCCGCGCAGCATCAGGCCCCAGGCGGCGGTCGGCTCGGTTACGCCCAGGCCGAGAAACGAGAGCGAGGCCTCGAGCAGGATCGCTTCGCCGAGAAATGCGGTTCCCATGATGAGGATCGGCGCCATCACGTTCGGCAGCATGTGGCGCAGGATGATGCGCCCGTGGCCGAAGCCGGACGCGCGTGCGGCGTCCACATACGGCATCTCGCGCACCGACAGCGCACTCGAGCGCACCACGCGCGCGCAGCGCGGCACCATCGGCGCGGCGATCGCGAGGATCACGTTGCCGGCCCCGGTGCCGAGGATCGCCACCACCGCGAGCGCGAGGATGATGACCGGGAAGGCGAAGAACACATCCATCACGCGCTGCACGATGAGGTCGAATTTCCCGCCGAAGTAGGCGCTGGCGACGCCGATGAGCGAGCCGAATACGACGCCGAGGAACGACGCGCCCAGCCCGACCATCAGCGCGGTGCGCGATCCGTAGATCATGCGCGACAGCACGTCGCGGCCGAAAGCGTCGGTGCCGAGCCAGTGGCCGCGACCGGGTGCGCTCAGCATCGCGCCGTAATCGGTCGCCAGCGGATCATGGGGCGCAATGATGTTCGCGGTTGCCGCCATCACCACCATGACCAGGATGATCGCGGCGCCGATGGCGCCGAGCGGCCGCCGCCGCACGAAGTCCGCGACCGCAGCCGCCCAGCCGTCCGCTGCAGTCCCGGCGCGGGCCAGTTCCTCCACGGTCTGCGGGCTGGCGGCCATGGCTAGCGGTAGCGGATGCGCGGGTCGAGCCAGGCGTAGGCGATGTCGACCAGGAAGTTGACGAGCAGGAACACCGTGGCGACAAGCATCACCAGGGCCTGGATCAGCGTGTAGTCGCGATGTGAAATCCCTTCCACGAACAGCATGCCCAGCCCGTTCAGGTTGAACACCTGCTCGGTCACCACCAGGCCGCCGAGCAGGAACGCGAACTCCAGGCTCATGATGGTGAGCACCGGCAGGATCGCGTTCTTCAGCGCGTGGCGCGACAGGATCAGCTTCAGCCACAGCCCCTTGGCGCGCGCGGTGCGGATGTAGTCCTCGCGCAGCACTTCGAGCATCGTCGAGCGCATCATGCGCGTGCCCACCGCGGAGTAGCGGTAACCGACGGCGAGCGCCGGCCAGATCAGCTGCGCCAAATTCTCCCAGGGGTTCACCCACAGCGGCGTGAACACCATCGGCGGCAGCCACTTGAAGAAAATCAGCATGCCGAGGATCATCAGGATGCCGAGCCAGAACGAGGGCATCGCCAGCCCCGCGATCGAGAACACGCGCACGGCGTAGTCCACCCAGCTGTCCTGCTTGACGGCAGCGAGGATGCCGAGCGGGATCGCGAGCAGCACCGCGGTGGTGCTCGCCATGATGGCCAGCTGAAGTGACAGCGCGAAGCGCAGCTTGATTTCCTCGGTGATCGGCGATCCGGTCCACATCGAAACCCCGAAGTCCAGGTGCGCGACTCCCCACATCCAGGTGGCGAATTGCTTCCACTCCGGCTGGTCGAGGCCGAGTTTCTTCCTTTCCTGGTCCATCAGGTCCTGCGACTGGAACTGGCTGCCCTGGCTGAGGTAGCGCGCCTCGACGACGTCGCCGGGCACCACGCGAAGCAGTACGAAAATGAGGATCGCGACCCCGAGCAGGGTCGGAATCATCAGGAGCAGCCGCTTGATGATGTATTTCAGCATGGGAACGTCATGCCGGCCGTGGCGCGCAATGCGCAATACACAGATGCGCGCGCCGCGGCCGGAACTGCTCTTGTTATTCCGAGAGCCAGACCGTGTCCAGCGTGTTGTTCAGGTAGTGGCTGGGCGTGATCTGCCAGCCGCGGACTTTGGACGAATGCGGGATGATGCGATGCCATTGCAGCGTCATCGCGTAGTGGGCTTCCTCGTCGAGCAGGCGCTTTTCGAAGGCGCGGATGTATTTCTTCCGTTCTTCCACGTTGGTGGCGCTGCTCTGCTTATCGTACAGATCGTCCAGCACCCGGTCGGTGTAGCGCGCGTAGTTGGCCGGGTTGCGGTCGGCCGACAGGAACTTGTACATGTCGAGATCCGGCTCGACGATGTACCCGCACTGGAAGTCCATTGCCACCTGATAGTCGCCGGCACGCAGCGGCGTGTAGTAGGCCGCCGGCTCGATGACCTCCTGCTTGACGTTTACCCCGATCTGGCGCCATTGGTCGATCATCCAGACCGCAAGCGGCTCGTAGGGCATCGGCGTGCCGCGATTCTTGAAGGTGAACGAGAGGTCCTC
>JANMSV010000184.1:0-3208 GCA_031389685.1 Betaproteobacteria bacterium | reverse complement strand
CGTACACTGCCGACATCGTTTACGCGATGGCGAAGTACAAGTTCTAAGCCGGCGGACACTGTCTCGGGCGAGGCCTGCGGGAACGAACCCGCAGGTTTTTTTTTACATGCGCGGGGCCGCTCCCGGCCATCCAGTTCGGTGAGGGGCGCGGATTTCTGCAAAAATAGTGCGTAGTCAACACCCTGTGGGATGCGATGCTGGAAGCAGCGGGACTGGAGTGCGTGCGCCAGCAGCGGGTGCTGTTCGCCGGCCTGAGCTTTGCGCTGCGCGGCGGCGAGTTGCTGCGCATTGCCGGCGCCAACGGCAGCGGCAAGACCAGCCTGCTGCGCATCCTGTGCGGCCTGCTCTCGCCGCAGGCAGGCGAGGTGCGCTGGCAGGGCGCGCCGATTCATACGCTGCGCGAAGAGTACGCGCGCCACATCGTCTACCTTGGCCACGCGCCGGCGGTGAAGGACGACTTGAGCGCCGAGGAGAACCTGGCGATCGCCTGCCGCCTGGCCGGCATGCGCGTGGCCGCGGATTCGGTGCGCGACGCCCTCGCGCGCTTTGGTCTTTCCGGCGCGGCGTTCGTGAAGAGGCTGTCCCAGGGCCAGCGACGCCGCGCGGCGCTCGCGCGCCTGTGCTTGAGCGCCTCCGCGCCGCTGTGGCTGCTCGACGAGCCCTTCACCGCGCTCGATGCGGCCGGCGTGGCGATGCTGCGCGTCCTCATCGAAGCGCACATCGGGCGCGGGGGCGCGGCGGTCTATTCCACGCACCAGGATCCGGGCATGGCGGCCACCCGCGTCGTCGAGCTGGTCGTTGCCTGACGTGTTCGACGCCGCGCGCACGATCGTCACCCGCGACCTGCTCCTTGCGCTGCGCCGGCGCAGCGACGTCGCCACGGCGCTGCTGTTCTTCGTCATCGTCGCGAGCCTGTTTCCCCTGGGCATCGGCGCCGAGCCGAACCTGCTGCGCTCGATCGCGCCCGGCGTGATCTGGGTGGCGGCACTGCTCTCCTCGATGCTGTCGCTGCAGCGCCTGTTCGCGGCCGACCACGCCGACGGCACGCTGGAGCAGATGCTGCTCGGCGTGTCGCCGCTGGGCGTCATCGCCGCCGCCAAGGTGCTCGCCCACTGGCTGGTGTCCGGGCTGCCGCTGGTGGTGATCGCGCCGCTCATCGCACTTCAGTATGACCTGCCTCAAACGCTCTACGGCACGCTTGCCTTATCATTGGTCCTTGGTACGCCGGTGCTGAGTTTGATTGGCGCCATCGGCGCCGCCTTGACGCTGGGATTGCGAGGCGGCGGGGTGCTGCTGGCGCTGCTCGTGCTGCCGCTGTACGTGCCGGTGCTGATCATGGGCGCGGGCAGCGTGGAGATGGCGGCCGCGGGGCTGGCGCCCGAAGGCCAGTTGCAGTTGCTGGCGGCGTTTCTGGTGCTCGCCGCGGCGTTCGCGCCCTGGGCGATCGCCGCAGCTTTACGCATTTCTACGGAATGAGTTCAACCATGCGCTGGTTCTGGTTCGCGTCGCCGCAGACCTTCTTCCCGCTCGCCGGCACGCTCGCGCGCTGGAGCGGCGTGCTGGCCGTCCTGCTGGCGGCGGCGGGCCTGTACGTGGGTTTTTTCGTCGCGCCGACCGACGCGCAGCAAGGCGAGGCCTACCGCATCATCTTCATCCACGTCGCCGCGGCCTGGATGTCGATGTTCCTCTACGTGGTGATGGCGTTCTGGGCGGCGATCGGGCTCGCCTTCAATACGCGCCTCTCGGGCATGATGGCCAGCGCGATCGCGCCCACCGGGGCGCTGTTCACCTTCATCGCGCTGTGGAGCGGGGCGCTGTGGGGCCGGCCGACCTGGGGCGCCTACTGGGTGTGGGACGCGCGGCTCACCTCGGAACTTATCCTGCTGTTCCTGTATCTAGGGTTCATGGCATTGCAGGCGGCGATCGACGATCCGCGGCGCGCCGACCGCGCCGGCGCGCTGCTGGCGATCGTCGGCGTGGTCAACGTCCCGATCATCTACTACTCGGTGCAGTGGTGGAACACGCTGCACCAGGGCGCGTCGGTCAGCCTGACGCGCGCGCCAAGCATGGCGAGCACCATGCTCACGGGCATGCTGCTGATGGCGCTGGCGTTCTGGGCGTACAGCATCGCCGCTTCGCTGACGCGCGTGCGCTGCATCATCCGGGAGAGAGAATGAACTGGGGCAGCTGGGGCGAGTTCTGGGCGATGGGCGGCTACGGCTTCTATGTCTGGGGGTCCTACGCCGTGACCTTCGCCGCGCTCGCGCTCGAAATCATTTTCCTGAGGAGGCGCGTACGTGAAGCCAAGGCATAGGCGGCTGGCCGTCATCGCCCTGGGCCTTGCCGCGCTCGGCGGGGCGGCGGCGCTGGTGCTCTCCGCGTTCGAGCAGAACCTGGTGTTCTTCTTCACGCCCTCGCAGATTGCCGCCCACGAGGCGCCGCAAGGCAAGACCTTCCGCATCGGCGGCATGGTGCAAGCGGGCAGCGTGAAGCGCGAAGGCGTGGAGGTGCGCTTCGTCGTCACCGACACCGCGCAGCACGTCCCGGTGGTCTACCAGGGCGCGCTGCCGGACCTGTTCCGCGAGGGCAAGGGCGTGGTGGCGCAGGGGCAACTGGGCGCCGACGGCGTGTTCCGGGCGCGCGAGGTGCTTGCCAAGCACGACGAGAACTACATGCCGCCGGAGGCCGCCGACGCCGTGAAGCGCGCGCAGGAGACCGCCGAAAGAATGGCGAAGACCCTGAAATGATCCCCGAGCTCGGACAACTCGCGCTGTCGCTCGCGCTCATCGTCGCGCTGCTGCAGGGCGTGCTGCCGCTCGCCGGCGCCGCGCGTGGCGATGCGGTGTGGATGGGCGTGGCGCGCCCCGCGGCGCAGGCGCAGGCGCTGCTGCTGGCCTTCGCCTTCGGCTGCCTCGTGTACGCCTTCGTCGCCAACGATTTCACCGTCCAGAACGTGGCGATGAACTCGAACAGCGCGCTGCCGCTGCACTACCGCGTCGCCGCGGCCTGGGGCAGCCATGAGGGCTCGCTGCTGCTGTGGTGCGTGATGCTCGGCGTGTGGATGTTCGCGGTCAGCCTGTTCAGCGCGCACCTGCCCGAGGAGATGGCGGCGCGAGTGCTCGGCGTGCTGGGGCTGGTAAGCGCAGGCTTTCTCGCCTTCATGCTGTTCACCTCGAACCCGTTCGACCGGTTGTTTCCGGCGCCGGCC
>JANMSV010000164.1:0-3229 GCA_031389685.1 Betaproteobacteria bacterium | reverse complement strand
CACCTTGTTGAACTCGCCGATCCACTCCGGCCGCCCCACCAGGTACCCGAGCCGTATTCCGGCGAGTCCCAGCTTGGACACGGTACGCATCACCACCAGGTTCGGGAATTCAGCCAGCCGCGGCATGAAGCTCTTGCGCGCGAATACATGGTATGCCTCGTCCAGCACCACCAGTCCCTGCGCCACGCGCAGGACCGCGACGATGTCCTCCTCGGGGTAGAGGATGCCGGTCGGGTTGTTCGGGTAAGCGATGAAGATCAGCGCGGGCTGCTCGGCCTTTACCCGGGCGACGAAGGCATCGCGGTCGAGCGTGAAGTCCTCCCGCAACTCGTAGCGCAGCGCTCGCATGCCCGAAAGCGTGGCGTCCATCGAGTACATGACGAAGGTCGGCGCCGGGAACATCATCGCCGCGCCGGGACGCGCGCAGGCGAAGGTCACGATCTGGATCAGGTCATCCGACCCGTTGCCGAGCAGGATCTCCATGCCCGCGGGCACGTGCATCTTCCTCGCCAGCAGCTCGCGCAGCTTCCTGCCGGTGGGGTCCGGATAGCGGTTGAGGTCCACGCGGGATAGGAATTCGCCGAGTTCGCGCCGCATCTGCGCGGGCAGCGGGTAGGGATTCTCCATCGCGTCGAGCTTCACCATGCCCTCGGCATCAGCGACGTGGTAGGCCTTGAGCGCGAGGATCTCCGGCCGGATCAAAAATGGGGTCAGACCCCTTTCTTTTGGTTTGTCTGAAACTGGGGTCTGACCCCGGATTTCCGCCGAGCGTGCGTGCGCGGAAAGCCCTTCGCCCTCCGCGAGCGTCGCCGCAAGGCGTCCCAGCGTCGCGGCGCCCGCCTGCGATACGCCGATCACGCTGGTTCGCTTCTGGAAATCGTAGACGCCGAGCGGCGAGGAAAAGCGCGCGGTGCCGGAGGTCGGCAGCACGTGGTTCGGACCCGCGCAGTAGTCGCCGATCGCCTCCGAACTCCACCGGCCGAGGAAGATCGCGCCGGCGTGGCGCAACTTGGGCAGCAGCGCGTCGGGGTTGTCCACCGACAGTTCCAGGTGCTCCGGGGCAATGCGGTCGGCGATGGCGCAAGCCTCCTCCAGGCTGCGCGTCTGGATCAGCGCGCCGCGCGCCGAAAGCGACGCCTGGATCACCTTGCGCCGGGAAAGCGTCGGCAGCAGCTTGTTGATGCTCTCCTCCACCGCATCCAGGTAGGCGGCCGAAGGCGAAAGGAGAATCGCCTGCGCCACCTCGTCGTGCTCGGCTTGCGAGAACAGGTCCATCGCCACCCAGTCCGCGGGCGTCGTGCCGTCGCCGATCACCAGGATCTCAGAGGGCCCCGCGATCATGTCGATCCCGACCTGGCCGAACACCTGGCGCTTGGCCGCGGCGACGTAGGCGTTGCCCGGGCCGACGATCTTGTCCACGCGCGGCACCGACTCCGTTCCGTAGGCAAGCGCGGCAACGGCCTGTGCACCGCCGATCGCGATCACGCGGTCCGCGCCGGCGAGCGCCGCCGCCGCGAGCACCATCGGTTCCGCGTTCGGGCTCGTCATGACGATCTCGCCGACCCCCGCCACCTTCGCCGGAATCACGTTCATCAGCACGGTGGACGGGTAAGCCGCCTTGCCGCCGGGCACGTAGACGCCTACGCGCTCGAGCGGCGTCACGCGCTGGCCGAGGCGCGTGCCGTCGGCCTCGGTGTAGTCCCAGGACTGCGAGAGCTGGCGCTGGTGAAAGCGCCGGATGCGCTCAGCCGCCTCGCGCAGCGCCGCCGCCTGCGCGGCGGGCAGCGAAGCGAGCGCAACGTCGAGCTGCGCGCGCGATATCTCCAGTTCGGCCATGCTGCGCGCCTGCAGGCGGTCAAACTTGCGCGTGTAATCGAGCACCGCGGCGTCGCCGCGCCTGCGCACGTCCGCGATGATGGCGCGCACGGCCGCTTCCACCGCCCCATCCTGGGCGGCTTCGTAGCGCGTCAGCGCCGCCAGCTCGGCGTCGAATCCGGCGCTTGCCGTCGAAAGGCGCCGCAGCTTCATCGCTTGGCCGCCTTGGCGAAGGCGTCGATCAGCGGCTGCAATGCGCCGCGCTTGGTCTTCAGCGCCGCCTGGTTGACGATGAGGCGCGCCGACACCGGCATGATCTCCTCCACCGCCACCAGCTTGTTCGCCTTGAGCGTGCGCCCGGTGGAGACGAGATCCACGATCGCGTCGGCCAGTCCCAGGATCGGCGCCAGCTCCATCGAGCCGTAAAGCCGGATCAGGTCCACGTGCACGCCCTTGCCAGCGAAGAACTCGCGCGTGGTGTGCACGTACTTGGTGGCGACGCGCAGGCGCGCGCCCTGCTGCACCGCGCCTGCGTAATCGAAGCCCTTACTTACCGCGACCATCATGCGGCACTTGGCGATGCCGAGGTCGAGCGGCTGGTAGAGGCCTTCCCCGCCGTGCTCGGCGAGCACGTCCTTGCCGGCGATGCCGAGGTCGACGGCGCCGTGCGCGACGTAGGTGGGCGTGTCGGAGGCGCGCACGATGATCAGGCTGACATCGCGGCGCACGGTGGCGATGACCAGCTTGCGCGAGCGCTCCGGGTCTTCCCTAGGGTTTAGGCCGACGCGCGCGAGCAGCGGCCCCGTCTCCTCGAGGATCCGTCCCTTGGACAGCGCGATGCCGATGCCGATCATGGTGCAAATGAAAAAAGGCCCCGAAGGGCCTTGATTGCTCAGCGTACTTTGGGGGAGGGATTCTACCGCATTAGGTCTTCATGCTTCGTTCGTCTCGAGTGGCGACCCGCCCAGGTTCTTTGGCCCACTGGTAACTTGAGAGAATGGCTCGCTCTGATTCCAGCGCCATACGGTGGTACAGGCAGCGTTGGCTACTAGCATTGGCGTGTTGCGATGATTGGCGTGTACATCGAAATTAGAGGCCGGTGGAAACTTCCTCCACCGTGAAGCTTTCCAGCTGACTCTTTTCGTCGAATCGGAAACGTATGTAAAGAGATGTCTCCATCAGCAGTCCTTTCGATACGCCGTGCACCATCGCATTAATCATTCGCTCTCGCTGAAGGTAAGTTCCTTCCCCCATGCCGGATCCCCTAACGAATTCAGCCACTCGCTCGCGAGAGCTCCCCTTGGGAAGAGCTTGGTCGATCTGGCTCTGCAATTCACGAGCACTTGGGCCCATAGGAATCCGAATGAAAATCGCCGCCACAAGGAGGGCGACAGCCACAAGCAAACCACCGACA
>JANMSV010000107.1:0-8861 GCA_031389685.1 Betaproteobacteria bacterium | reverse complement strand
ACCAGGTAGTCGAGCGCGTTCAGCTCGAACGCCTCCACGGCGTGGCGGTCGTGGGCGGTGACGAACACCACCGCCGGGCCCGCCTGCAGCCCGGCGAGGTGCCGCGCCACCTCCAGCCCGCCCATCCCGGGCATCTGGATGTCGAGCAGCAGCAGCTGCGCGCCGCTCGCGGGCAGCTGCTCGACGGCCTCGAGGCCGTTCGTCGCCTCGCCCACTACGCGCGTGGGCAGCTCCGCTTCGATGTCGGCGAGCAGCTCCTTCAGGCGCTCGCGCGCCGGCGCCTCGTCGTCGGCGATGAACACGCGCAGCGCGCTCATGGTTGCGCCGCCCGGTAGGGAATTTCCACTTCGACCTGGTAGCGCCCGCCGGCGATGCGCGTCGCGAGGCGCGCCTCGGCGTCGAAGAACAGCTGCAGGCGCTCGCGGATATTCTCCTGCGCCATGTGATTGCCGGCGCGCCGCGCATGCTCCTCGAAGTACGGATTCTCGATTCGCGCCAGCACGCGTGCGCCGCGCCGCTCGATATGCACCACCACCCGGCCGGTGCCGGTGCCGGGCTCGACACCGTGGTACACGGCGTTCTCGAGCAGCGGCTGCAGCACCATCGGCGGCAGCAGCGCGTCGCGCGGTGCGTCCTCGATCTCCCATTCGATGGCCAGCCGGTCGCCCAGGCGCAACTGCTCGAGGCTCGCGTAGCGCTCGAGCAGCTCGATCTCGTCCGCCAGACGCACGAAGCTGCGGTTGTCCTGCATCAGCACGCGAAATAGGTCCGCGAGATCCTCGAGCGCGCGCTCGGCGCGCTTGGGATCGCGGCGGATCAGCGACAGCACCGCGTTCAGGCTGTTGAACAGGAAGTGCGGCCGGATGCGCGACTGCAGCGCCTGCAGCCGCGCTTCCGCCAGTGCCGGAGAATAAGCCTTGGTCAGCAGCCGCAGGTAGGCGAGCAGCGCGCCCGCGGCCAGCGCCGCCAGCGCCAGGGTGCGCGCGAGCCCGGGCGCGGCCACCGCGTCCATGCCGGCCAGCGCCAGGTGCATGCCGCCGCTGAGCGCCAGTGTCAACACCACCACCACCGCGCAGCCCTGCCAATAGCGCAGCCGCGCAAGCAGCGGCGCGAGCGCGTACAGCACCACCAGGGTCACCAGCAGGATCGGCTCGACCAGCGTCGCGCCGCGCAGGAAGCGTTCCATCGTCCCGCCCCAGGTCGGTTCCGCGACCAGAGATGCGGCGAAGGCAAGCGCGTTGACCCCGAGCAGCACGCGGGCGATCACGCCGAAGTTGCGGAAGTCCGGCAAGGCAGGGTCCGAAAAGTTTTGCTTTATACTCATTGGCATACTGCGGCACGCCGCGGTTCCGAGTATGCCCCATGGCCCCTCCAGCTTCCAAGCGGCAGCCGCGCAATAAGCGCGCAGCCGCGCCTGCGCTCGCGCCCTGGTCCGAGCGCTTCGACGAGCCGGTCAGCGACCTGGTCAAGCGCTTTACCGCGTCCGTGCGTTTCGACCGGCGCCTGGCGCAGTACGACATCGCGGGCTCGCTCGCGCATGCCCGCATGCTCGCCGCTTGCCGCGTGATCGCCAAACGCGATCTCGCCGACATCGAGCGCGGCATGAAAACGATCCGCGCGGAGATCGAGAGCGGAACCTTCGCCTGGTCGCTCGACGCCGAGGACGTGCACCTGAACATCGAGCAACGGCTGACGCAGCTCGTCGGCGAGGCCGGCAAGCGCCTGCATACCGCGCGTTCGCGCAACGACCAGGTGGCGACCGACGTGCGCCTGTGGCTGCGCGACGAAATCGACGCCATCGACGCGCAGCTCGCCCGGTTGCAGGACGCCCTGCTGGTGCAGGCCGGGCGCCACGCCGCGCTGGTGATGCCGGGCTACACCCATTTGCAGGTGGCGCAGCCGGTGACCTTCGGCCACCACCTGATGGCGTATTTCGAGATGTTCGAGCGCGACCGCGCACGCCTGGCCGGCTGTCGCGGGCGCGTCAACGTGCTGCCGCTGGGCGCGGCGGCGCTCGCCGGCACCACCTTTGCGATCGACCGCGCTCGAGTCGCGCGCGAGCTGGGGTTCGAGGCAATGGCGGCCAATTCGATCGACGCCGTGTCGGACCGCGACTTCGCGGTGGAGTTCTGCGCGCATGCCGCGCTCGCCATGGTGCACCTGTCGCGCTTTGCGGAAGAGATCGTGCTGTGGATGAGCCCGCGCTTCGGCTTCGTGCGCCTGCCCGACCGCTTTTGCACCGGCAGCTCGATCATGCCGCAGAAGAAGAACCCCGACGTGCCCGAGCTGGTGCGCGGCAAGAGCGCGCGCGCGATCGGGAGCCTCGTGGCGCTGCTCGCGCTGATGAAGGGCCAGCCGCTCGCCTACAACAAGGACAACCAGGAAGACAAGGAACCGCTGTTCGACGCCGCGGATACGCTCAAGGACTCGCTCACCGTGTTCGCCGAGCTGGTGGCCGGAATGCAGCCGGTGCCCGAGGCCATGCGCGCGGCGGCGCTGGAGGGCTTTGCCACCGCCACCGACCTCGCCGACTACCTGGTAAGGAAGGGCGTGCCCTTCCGCGATGCGCACGGCGTGGTGGCGCGCGCGGTGCGCGAAGCGCAAGCCGTGGGCTGCGATCTGTCCGGCCTGCCGCTCGCGGCGCTCAAGCGCTTTTCGCCGGCGATCGGCGCGGACGTGTTCCAGAGCCTGTCGCTGGAAGGCTCGGTGGCCGCGCGCGACCACCCCGGCGGCACCGCGCCCGCGCAGGTCAGGGCTGCGGTGGCGCGCGCGCGCAAGCGCCGCAAGGGGCCATGACCGAGCCGGCCGCCGCGCTCCCGGAGCGCATCGGCAAGTACCCGGTGCTCAAGGAGCTCGGGCGTGGCGCGTCCAGCGTCGTGTACCTGTGCAACGACCCATTCTACGACCGCAACGTCGCCGTCAAGCTGGTGATGCCGGAAGCGTTCCAGGACCTGAACCGCGGCAAGCTGTATCGCAAGCTGTTTGTCACGGAAGCCTCGCTCGCCGGCAAGCTGCAGCACCCGCACATCTGCCAGATCTACGATGCGGTGGCCGACGACCGGCAGCAGTACATCGTGATGGAATACGTGGACGGCGGGACGCTGGAACGCCACGGCGACGCGCAGGACCTGCTGCCCATCGACCGCGTGGTGGAGCTGATCTTCAAGTGCACGCGTGCGCTGGAGTTCGCGCAGAAGATGGGCATCACGCACCGCGACCTCAAGCCCGCGAATATCCTGGTCACCGGCGAGACCGACGTGAAGGTGTCGGACTTCGGCGCGGCGCTGATCGCCAGCGGCGACAACACGCAGATCTCGGCCATCGGCTCGCCCGCCTACATGTCGCCCGAGCAGGTGAAGGAACACAGCCTCAACCACCAGACCGACATTTATTCGCTCGGCGTGGTGCTGTACCAGCTGCTCGCCGGGCGCCTGCCGTTCCAGGCCACCAACAACTTCAGCCTGATCTACCAGATCGCCAACGTCGAGCCGCAGCCGCCCTCCTCCTACCGCCCGCAGATCCCCGCGGCGCTCGACGAGATCGTGAAGCGCGCGATGGCCAAGGACCTCACGCGCCGCTACCAGACCTGGGAGGACTTCTCCCTCGACCTGGCGGAAGTGTTCCGCAACGAGGACCTCGGCGGGCGCCGGGAAAAGTTCGCCGATTCGGACAAGTTCGAGTCGCTGCGCAAACTGCAGTTCTTCGGCAATTTCACCGACGCCGAGTTGTGGGAAGTGGCGCGCATTTCCAACTGGCGCGGCGCGCAGGCCGGCGAGCTGCTGATGATCGAGGGCGAGCCCGGCAACTTCTTCTGCCTGCTGGCCGAAGGGCAGGTGCGCGTGACCCGCAAGGGCAAGCTGCTCAACGTCCTGCACGCCGGGGAATGCTTCGGCGAGATGGCCTACCTGTCCAAGGACGCGCAACTGCGCGGTGCGGACGTCACCGTGCTGACCGATGCGAAGATCATTTCGGTGCCGACGCAAAAGCTGGCGCAGGCCTCGGATACCTGCCGGCACCAGTTCGACCGCGCCTTCATGGAAATCCTGGTCGAGCGCCTAACGATGGCCAACGCCCGGCTGTCGGGGGTGTGAGCGCCATGCGCCGCCATTGATTTTCCTGTGCGTATGCTAGCGTGATTTCCATCCTGCCCCGACGCAAGGGCAATCTGCTGAAACTGCTCAGGGAGATCGGCCCGATTAAACTCGCGGCACGCGAACAACCCGGGTGGACGGACCGTCGCGCGGATGCCGCGCTGCGCCCGGCGCGCAAGAAGCGCGTTCGGTGAATTGGATGTTCGACACCAACGCCATTTCGGCGTTGGTGCATCACCGCGCGGGCTGGGAGCAGTTCGCGCGCCGAATTGACGGACTCACTACAGATCAACGTCTGATCTCGACCATCACGCTCTCCGAGCTGCAGACGATGATTGCCAAGGCCGAGGCCCCCGAGGCGAAGAGAATCCTGGTATGGCGGGTGCTGCTCAACTTTCAATTTCTGGATTTACGGATAGGCAAATCAATCCGAGGCTGCCCGCGCCACGTTCCATGAAATCCTCCCTTGGTGCTACGCAACCCCGGCGCAGCGTCGCACAATGGTGCTTATGTCGCGTCGAGGGCCGCTATTGGTGAAAAAATAGATCTGGCGCGCGAACTCCTCCGCCACCGGGGGCAGGCGCAGCACCCAGCAGCGCCGCAGCACGTGCGCGGCAAGGCGCATCGAGCCTTCGAGTTCGCGGTAGACGCGGATCATGGGCGCCTGGGCTCGGGGCGCGAGGTTGATTCCTCGCCGGGAAGCAGAAGTGTGATTGGCACTATTTGCCTATTCGCGCATGCTGTCAGGCGGCCTTCAGCACCTCGACCTCGCGGTCGAGCTTGCCGGCAATCGCGTCCTTCGCGACCTCCAGGTCGTAGTGTGACTGTAGATTCATCCAGAACTGCGCCTCCATGCCGAAGAACTTCCCGAGCCGCAGCGCGGTATCGGCTGTGATGCCGCGCTTGCCCTGGACGATCTCATTGATGCGCCGAGGCGATACCCCGATCCCCTTGGCGAGACGGTACTGGCTGATTTCCAGCCCCTTGAGGAAGTCCTCCGCGAGCACCACGCCAGGGTGCACCGGCTCGAATTTGCGCTTGGCCATGTCGTTCTCCATCAGTGATAGTCCACGAACTCGACCGCGTATGCGTCACCGTCCTTCCAGACAAAGCAGATACGCCATTGGTCGTTAATGCGAATACTGTGCTGCCCCGCCCGGTCGCGCTTCAGCGCCTCGAGCCGGTTGCCCGGCGGGAGGCGCAGAGTGTCAAGGCGCGTCGCGGCATGGAGCTGCGCCAGCTTGCGCCAAGCCACCGGATGCAAAGTTGCCGGCAGCCGGCGCACGTACTCTCGGGCAAATACTCGGGCGCTGTCCTTGTCCGCAAAGGACTTGATCACGGGCGGATATTAACGCTACTCGTTAATAGCGGCAAGCGTTACCAGCAGCGCCACTAGCATCAGCGTCGCAGCGCTTGCCGATTTTCTGACAGTCAACGCGAAACAGGGCCATTCAGGGATACCTACGGCGCAAATCCGTCACAATCCTTGGCGGTTTCAGCGAATTGCGGATCGATTGGAGTCCAGGATACCGGGTGTATTTTGGACGCGGCGGTTGAACTATGGCAAGAGTACGAAAATCGGAAAAAGCGCGCGCCGCGCGGAAGGGCCTGACCGTTTCGCACCGGGAGTGGCTAGTCGCCGAACTGCGCGCAGATCCAAAGGTTGCTGCGCAGTATCTGAACGCGGCTGCGGAAGACAAGGATCGACGCATCTACCTCGCGGCACTGCGAACGGTTGCGGAAGCACGCGGCATGACGAAGGTCGCCAAGGCGGCTGGCGTGCCGCGCGAAAGCCTCTATCGCGCCCTCTCCTCCGATGGCAATCCTCGACTGTCCACGCTGCACGTGATTTTGAAAGCAGCCGGGCTTAACTTGGCAGTGGAGAACGACGGCTAGGACAATCTATCCGCCCTTGGCCGCTCGGCGCTCCGCGGAACGCCCATACTCCCCTCCTTGGTCGCGGCACCACGGCGCACAATGGCGCTTATGTCGCATCGAGAGCCGCTATTGGTGAAACTATTGGTGAAAAACGGGCCTGCTTTACCTCTCACCCGAGGCCGAAGACTTGCATGCTCACCTCAACACTTACGAGGCGGCGTTCAATAAGCTTGGGGAGAAGGATTTGTGCCCCGGGTCCGCGATGCTGGAAAAAATCAATTCCGGCCTGAGATAGCGTGAGCTGATCTGGCCGTTCCATCGCAGATGGCGGAATCCGGCGCGGTGGAGGCGGCGGGAATCGAACGAGGAGGGGCGATCATAGGGGAAAGCGCCGAGTGACCCGGTTCGCAAGGCAAACATGACCCCCGACATGACCCCCAAGGCGCTGAGAGGCCGCCGAGGATTGCGCGCGCGCTGCATTCCACAGCCCCGCGAGGATTAGTTAAACGGAAATGGCGGGAGCAGCGTAGCCGACGCAACTATCATCTCAGCTACAGTTAATACAATCATGACAATAAAAATCGCGACAAGGACCAACGGCAACAGCGCCCCCCATTCGATTGGACGTGCTCGGAGTGCCCGAAAAGCGCTTGGTATTGCCTTGGGCTCAGAAGCAACAAAGAAGTACCCTGCGAAGGCGGTGACAACGAACAACCCCGCGAATAGGAGCAGTCGGACCCATCGCGGCGTCGGCTGCTCACTAAGGCGTTTTTGCTCGGACGGCGTCGTAACTTCGAACTTGTTTTGGCCGACGATGACGCCCCGGCCTATTACCGGCAGCTTGTCGTTCCCCATATAAGTGATTTGAAGAAGCGCGCCGTCGCCTTGCTCCAGAATTCGAAATCGCAGACCCAAAAGCCCTTCCGCTTTACCTGACTGATCCTTCTCGAAGCGGGTAACTTCGCGGCTAAGTCTCAATATGCGCGCCGAGATGATCGGCGCCTTCCCCTCCATTTCTAACCCGATCGGCTCTAACACGTCCTCTGTCCCCTTAATTGGCCGTCTACCCGCGTTCCACACAGCAACCTGGACTGCCGTTATTGGTCCCTTGATCTGCCTGCCATCCGCAAGCACTTGCAGGTTTTCTACCCCTTCCGGGGAAACCACTATCGTGCGAACCGCATTCAAACGCGCGACCAGTAACGGCTCCACTTTGCTTTCCAAATATGTGTAGCCAGCAAAGCCAAGTCCGACTAGCCCGACGAGAAAACCCCACCCGTTGAGGGTCGGACCCCTAAGCAGCCGCTGCAGAAAACCTGGGCTATCCGGTTCGTTCATTTAACTTCCTACTGGTCGCGCTCGGGCTCGGGCGGCGCCAGCTTACGCTGCTTGCGCGGCTGCGGCTCGTTCTCGAACTCGTAACTAAGCTGGCACGGTCCACTGCCACAGGTGAAGACGTAACGGACGGGCTTCGTCGTTGCGGCCGGCGCCTCGGTGGGCTCGTTGTCAGTGGGAGGCTGGTCTGGGCTGCTCAAGAAATTCCTCCATGGCTTCGATCTGTTCATCGGTCAGCGGGTAGAGCACGCACAGCGATCCATCGGACGGATAGATTCTATGTAGGGCCGCGAGGCTTACCCTCTGGTGGCTTTCTCAACCCATGAGAGAAGGAGACCAGAAGATGAACCCCGCGACCCATAAAACGGAAGCTAGCGTACTGGCGCCAGTGCTGTACATGGCGCTGGAGTTGAGCAACAGGAGTCGGAGGCTGGCGTTCGGTGACGGCGCCAAGCACCGCCAGGTGTCGGTGCCGGCGGCGGATCTGGCGGCGCTCGGCTGCGCGGTGGCGAAGGCGAAGGAGCGCTTCAAGCTGCCCGCTTCGGCCCGGGTGCTGAGCTGCTACGAGGCGGGCCGGGACGGCTTCGGGCTGCACCGGCACCTGGTGCGCATTGGGATCGAGAACCAAGTGGTGGACGCCGCCAGCATCGAGGTGAGCAGGCGGCTGCGGCACGTGAAGACCGATCGGCTCGACGGCGATCGGCTGCTCGCCAAGCTGATCCGGCATCACGCGGGCGAGCGCGGCGGCTGGAGCGTGCTGCGCGTCCCGAGCATCGAAGAGGAAGATGCCAGGCACCTGCACCGGGAGCTTGAGCGCCTGAAGCGCGAACGGCTCGCGCATCGGGTCCGAATTCAATCCTTGCTGGTCACGCAGGGCGTACGGCTCACGATCAAGCGCGCGCTTGGGCTGCGGCTTGGCGGCCTCACGCTCTGGGATGGCCGCCACTTGCCCGTGGAGCTGAAGGCCGAGCTTGAGCGCGAGCGAGAGCGCCTGGTCCTCGTCGAGCGCCAGATCGAGCAGTTGGAGGCCACGCGCCGCGAACGGCTGCAGAACCCTCGATCCGAAGCCGAGCGCAGAGTCGTTCATCTGATGCGTCTGGGGGCGATCGGCCCAACCAGCGCCTGGCTGCTGGTGAAGGAGTTCTTTGGTTGGCGAGCCTTCCGCAATCGGCGTGAAGTGGCTGCCCTCGCCGGATTGGTCGGTACTCCGTACAACAGTGGCGAATCTGAACGCGACCAAGGCATCAGCAAGGCGGGCAATCGCCGGGTCAGAGCCATGATCGTGGGAATCACCTGGCTGTGGTTGCGCTTCCAGCACAAGAGCGCGCTCAGCCAATGGTATCGGGCACGCTTCGCCGGCGGGGGCCTGCGCATGCGCCGCATCGGATTCGATCGCCTTGGCGAGGAAATTGCTGATCGCGCTGTGGCGCACCCTCGAGGACGGCGTCATGCCACAGGGCGCGCGGCTCATCGCCTCCGAAATCTGAGCACTCAAACCAGTCAACCAAAGGAGCTCGCAGCGTTGCAGGTTGGTCGAGACGCCCGTGATTTTCCTGG
>JANMSV010000101.1:0-19488 GCA_031389685.1 Betaproteobacteria bacterium | reverse complement strand
CCAGGAAAGCCGCCGCACTTCCGGGTCGCTCATGTAATAGCGCAGGTCGGAGAGTTTCTCGGCCTTCGGGTTCCTGGTCCACACCCCCTGAGGGCCGCGGAAATCGGGAATCCCGGAATCGGTGGAAATGCCGGCGCCGGTGAGGACCACGATCCGCCTCGCCTCAGCCACCCAGCCGCGCACCGTTGCATGCGTGGTCTTCATGGAGGGCGAATGATAGCCTCCCCCAGTGACCGACATTGTTCAACGGCCCGCGCGCATCCTTCCGGTCATCGTCGCTGCGCAGTTCGCGGGCGTGGCGATCTGGTTCGCAGGCAACGCGGTGCTCGGCGACCTGCAGCGGGAGTGGGGTCTTGCGCAGGCGGCACTCGGCTACGTCACCTCGGCGGTGCAGCTCGGATTCATCGCCGGCACGCTGGTGTTCGCGTTCCTCGCGATCGCCGACCGCTACTCCCCGCGCCTCGTGTACCTGGCCTGTTCGCTGCTGGGCGCGCTTGCCAATCTTTCCGCCTACGCCGCCGACGGCAGTCTGGCTGCGCTGCTGGCGACCCGGTTCGCCACCGGATTCTTTCTCGCCGGCATCTACCCCGTCGGAATGAAAATCGCCTCGGGCTGGTACCGGAAGGATCTCGGCAACGCGCTCGGCCTGCTGGTGGGCGCGCTGGTCCTCGGGACCGCGTTTCCGCACCTGCTCAAGGGCCTGGGCCAGTCATGGCATTGGGAAGCGGTGCTGGCGGGCGTCTCCGGGCTGGCCGCGCTGGGCGGCGTGCTGATGTTCCTCCTGGTTCCGGATGGTCCGTTTCTGGGCAAGGGCGCGAAGTTCGATCCCGCCGCCCTCGCGGCGATCTTCCACTCGCGCAGCTTCCGCGCATCCGCCTGCGGCTATTTCGGGCACATGTGGGAACTGTATGCATTCTGGGCCTTCGTGCCGCTGCTGCTCGCGTCGCGGCCCGACGCGGGCAACGTTTCCCTGTGGGCATTCGCGGTGATCGCGGCGGGCGCCGCCGGATGCGCCGGCGGCGGCCTGGTCTCGCTGCGCGCGGGCAGTGCGCGCGTCGCCTTCGTGCAACTGGCCGTCTCCGGCGCCTGCTGCCTGCTGTCGCCGCTGCTGTTTGCCGCACCCGCGCCGGTGTTCCTCGCGTTCCTGCTGCTCTGGGGCGTGGCGGTGGTCGGCGATTCGCCCCAGTTCTCGGCGCTCAACGCTGCCCACGCGCCGCGCGAGCTCGTCGGCTCGGCGCTCACCATCGCCAATTGCATCGGCTTTGCCATCACCATTTTCAGCATCCAGCTGCTGAACACGGTGGCGGCGTGGGTCCCGGTACAGTACCTTTTTCTCCTGCTGGTGCCGGGACCGGTATTCGGGCTCATCGCCATGCGTCCACTGATGAGGCAGGCATGAACACCATTCCGATCGGCGACCTGTCCGTGAACCGCCTTGGCTTCGGCGCCATGCGCGTGTGCGGGCCGCAAGTTTGGGGCGCGCCCAAAGACCGCGCCAATGCGCTCAAGGTCCTGCAGCGCGCCTACGAGCTCGGGCACAACTTCATCGACACGGCCGACAGCTACGGGCCGGAGGTGAGCGAGTCGCTCATTGCCGAGGCGCTTTACCCGTATCCGAAAGATCTGGTCATCGGCACCAAGGGCGGCCTGGTGCGTCCGAGCGCCCCACGCTGGGATCCGGATGGCCGGCCCGAGCACCTGCGGCGCGCGTTCGAAGGCAGCCTCAGGCGGCTCAGGCTCGAACGCATCGATTTGTACCAATGGCATGCACCGGACCCGAAAGTCCCTTTCGCCGAGTCTTTCGGCGCCCTCGCGGACCTGCAGATGGCGGGCAAGATTCGGCACCTCGGCCTGTCGAACGTGAGCGTCGCACAACTGAACGAGGCGCGGCGCATCGCGCCCGTGGTCTCGGTGCAGAACAGCTACAGCATCGACAACCGGGCGTCGGAAAACGTGCTGCAAGCCTGCGAACGCCTCGGCATCGCGTTCCTGCCCTGGTACCCGCTCGGGGCCGGCTCGGCACTTAGATCCGCGAAAGTAAAAAACGTCGCCGCACGGCTCCAGGCCGCGCCGGCGCAGGTGGCAATCGCATGGCTGCTGGCGAAGTCACCCGTCATGCTGCCGATCCCCGGCACCGGCAAGCTCGAGCACCTGGAGGAGAATGCGGGCGCAGCCTCGATCCGCTTGTCCGCGCAGGAGATGGCCGACCTGCAATAGCTCCTACTTGAATACGGTCTGGACGAGGACGCTCGGCAGCCAGGTCGCCGTGGCGGGGACGAAAATGACGATGAGCAGCGTCGCCAGGTCGGCAAAGAAGAAGGGGATGGAGCCTTTGATGACGGTGGCGATCGGGATCTTGGAGACGCCGCTGACGGCGAACAGGTTCAGGCCGACGGGCGGGGTGACGACGCTCATTTCGACGGCGAGCGTCAGCATCACGCCGAGGTGGATCGGGTCGACCTTGAGCGCGTAGGCGATCGGGAAGATGACCGGCACGGTGAGCAGGATCATGGCGACGCCGTCGACGAAGCAGCCGAGGATCAGCAGCACGCCCATATAGGCGAAGATGAAGCCGAGCTGCGACAGCCCCCAGCCGGTGACGATCTGGGTGATCTGCTGCGGCCAGTAGAGGTTGGCGGCGAGGAACTGGAACACGCCGACGCTGCCCACCAGGAACAGGATCACAGCGGTGAGATTAAGCGCGCGGCGCGTGATCGGCACCAGCTGCGCCATGAACTCGCCCCGGCCGGTGACGAGGCCGAAGATCATGGCGTAGCCGCAGGCGGCCGCAGCGGCCTCGGTGGGGGTGAAGACGCCGCCGTAGAGGCCGCCGAGGATGATCACCGGCATCCCCAGGCCCGGCAGCGCGCCGATGAATTCGCGACCCAGCCGTGCCAGCTCGAAGCTGCCCTGCGGCAGCTTGACGCGGAAGCTGATGATCATCACGGCGATGATGCTGGTCAGCGCCAGCAGCAGGCCCGGGATGACGCCGGCGAAGAACAGCTTCACGATCGAGGTCTCGGTGACGATGCCGTACAGGACCAGCGGGATGCTCGGCGGGATCAGAATGGCGATGCCGCCGTTGCCGGCGACGATGCCCGAGGAGAGCCAGTCCGGATAGCCGCGCTTTTTCATCTCCGGGATGGCGATGACGCTCATTGCCGCGGCCGAGGCGACGCTCGAACCCGAGATCGAGGCGAACAGGACGCAAGCCAAGATGGTCGAGACACCGAACCCCCCGGGCAGCCAGCCCACCAGCGCGTCGGCGAACTTGAACAGTTGCGAGATCAGGCCCGTGCGCTCCATCAGGTAGCCGGCGTAGATGAACAGCGGGATCGCCATCAGCGAGTATTTGCTGATGAAGTTAAAGAAGGCGCGGAAGATCACTTCGGGCTCGAGCAGTGGGTCGATCAGGATGTAGACCGCGCTGCTCGCCGAGAGCGCGATGCCGATCGGGATCGCGACGATCAGCAGGATGAAGACGACGATGCCGACGATGAGCATGCTTCAGGCCCTCAGTGCAGCAGCATCTTGCTGTCGTCTTCGCGAGGTTCCTCGAGGACGGTCCGGCCGCGCATCTTCTGGATGTCGCGGTAGACCTGGAAGAAGAGCTGGATCGCCATGAAGGCGAAGCCGATCAGCAGAATCCAGAGGAAGGGCGCGAGCGGCAGCAGCAGGCTCTCGGTGCGCGAGTTGTACTTCTGGCTGTCCATCACCTCCGGGACGCCCCACCACACCACCGCCAGCAGGAACAGGAACGAGAAGATCACCGAGGCCAGCCGGACGAACTCGGCCGCCTTGCGCGCGCGCGGCCCGACCGCTTCGGCGAGCTCAAGGAATACGGTAACGCTGATATGCGATTCGTTGCGCTGCGCGATGCAGAAGTACAGGAACACCGCGCTCAGGATGACGTAGGTGACGAAGTCCTGCTGCCAGTAGAACGACAGGCCGAAGGCGTAGCGCCGTACCACCTCGAGCAGGGCGAGCAGCGTGCAGCCGAGCAGCAGCAGCGCTGCCGCGGGCCCGAGGAGCCTGTCCAGGAAGGCCCGCCAGATTGCGTACGCTTTTTCCACGCGCCCGGGCTGGTGTTCGGCGCTCGGCTACTTGATGATGATTATCGAGGCGTACTTCGAGCAGTCGACCTTCTCGATCCACGACGACCCGACCGGGTGCTGCTTGGAGAGCTCGCGGCCTTCCTTGACGAAGGTGTCGGCCCAGGGAGCCGCCTCGGGCGGCATCTTGCTCTTCACGAAGCGCGTGGTCGCGTCGCCCACCGCGCTGGTCATCGTGGTCGCTTCCTGCGGTGTCATCCAGTACACGCCCGGCTTGGACGGATCCTTGGTGCCGTACTTCTCATAGGTCAGCTTGTCGTTGCACCAGTTGAGTTCCTTCTGCGTCTGGATGGTCTCCAAGATGACCTTCTCCAGTGCGGCTTGCGTCGCCGGGGTGAGGCGGTCCCACCAGCGCCGGCTCGCGCTCACCATGTAGTAGTCCCCTGCGAAGACGCCCGCGCCGCCGGTGGTGTAGAAAGGCGCCTGCTCGCGCGTGGCGTAAAAGCCGCCAAGGCTGGTCATCAGCCCGTCGATGACGCCCGATTCGAGCGCGGTCGGCACCTCGCCAAAGGCCATCACCACCGGGTTCGCCTTCCAGGACTCGAGCGAGGGGTTCTCGACCGGGCCCATGCTGCGGATCTTGCGGCCGACGAAGTCGGAGGGCTTCGTGTAGCGCTTCTTGCCGCCCACGCCCATGCCGAAGCTCATTTGTCCGACGCCGAACACCTTGATCGCGTGGTTCTTCGCCAGGCGATCGACCAGCATCTGGTAGGTCTTGGTCTTCTCCAGGTTATCGACCGCGCCGACCGTCGTCAGCACGCCCGGCCCGACGATCGTCATCATCCAGGCGTCCACCGGCGCCGCCTTGCCCATCTGCATCCAGCTCATCTCCAGGTTTCCCTGGCGCATCGCCTCGAAGGCCTCGGGAATGGTGTACAGCGCGCCGGCGTAGTACAGCCGCGCCTCGCTGCCGGGGATGGCCTTCGGCAACTGCTCGGCGAAATGCTTCAAGGCCAAACCGGCGGGGTGCGGCGGCGGCGTGAAGTCGGCGGCGAAGCGCAGGATGACGGGCTTGGCCTGCGCCTGCACGGGCAGGGCGACGCTCCAGCTCGCGGCCGCGAGCGCGACAGCCACCGCCATCACGGGCAGTTTTTTCAGGTGAATACCTTTCATGGCACCTCCGCCAGGAATTCTATGCTGTGAATCTTCTCACAGCTTGGCGACCGTATCCCACTGTACGCCGCGAGGTCACGCTATCGAATCAAATGGTGCGACGCCGCATCGGCGTCAGCGAGGCGCCTCTCCCGCGAGAGTGACTCGGTGCATGACGCGCCGCTGGCCGTGGTAGTCGTTCACCGCGTTGTGCTGGGCGCAGCGGTTGTCCCAGAACGCGAGCGAGCCGGGCTGCCAGCGAAAGCGGCAGGTGAATTCGGGCTGCACCTGATGCGCGAACAGGTAGTCCAGCAGCGGCCGGCTCTCGTCTTCGCTCCAGCCCCTGAAGCTCACCGTGTGGCCAATGTTGACGTACAGCGCCTTGCGCCCCGTCTCCGGATGCGTACGCACCACCGGATGCTCGCCGACCAGGACTTTGAGTTCCTCGCCGCTGGCGCGCATGCGGTCCTCGCGCGTCCTGGAGGCTGCGGCCTTGGTCGAAGTATTGACGCCCGTCAGTCCGGCCAGCGTGCGCTTGAGGCCGTCGGATAACGTCTCGTAGGCCAGGTACTGGTTGGCGAACAGCGTATCGCCGCCCTGTGGCGGCACTTCGAGCGCGTAGAGCATGCTGCCCATCGGCGGGCGCTCAAGGTAGGTCGTGTCCGAGTGCCACACGCCGCCGAAATTGACACGTTCGTGTTCCAGCTTGACCACCGGAGTGATCAGCGGGCATTCCGGCAAACCCTTGAGCTGCGGATATTCCACCGGCTCGCCGAAGGCACGCGCGAATTCGAGCTGCTGCGGCGGCGTCAGCGTCTGGTCGCGAAAGAAGATCACCAAGTACTCGAGGAGCGAGCGGCGAATGGCCGCGGCCGTGGCGGCGTCGAGGGTTTGCGCCAGGTCCACGCCGAGGATCTCGGCGCCCATCGCGCCGGCGATCGGACGCACTTGCATGCGGTGGGATGTTACAGCGCCCGGCGGGCAATGCGCAGGCGCGCCTCGCGCACATCGTCGCCGCGCACTTCGCGCAGCGCATAGGCGGCGAAATGCGACGCCACGTCCTTGCGCCAATACAGGTCGAGATCGGTGTTGTCCAGCGGCTTGGCGCGCGAGGCGACGAGCACGCCCGCCTCCGCGATGGCCTCGTCCGTGAGCTTCTTTCCCTTGAGAAACTCGCCCGCCTTGTCGACGAGGAACGGCCGCGAAGCCGCGGCGCCCAACGCGATCCTGGCTTCCTGCACGGTTCCGTCGCGCGCCAGTTTTACCGCAGCCGCCACCCCCAGCACCGGGAAATCGAAGGCGCCGCGCCGGCGCAGCTTCCAGTAGCTGCTGGTCCAGCCCAGCGGAACGCTGACCTCGGTGAGGATTTCGTCCGCGCGGCGCGTCAGGTAGTCGATGCCATCGTTGTTGTACAGCGCATCGAGCGGCACCACGCGCTCGCCCTGCGCCGACACCAGCGTTACCTTCGCGCCCAGCGCGATCAGCGCGGGCGCGGTGTCGGTCGAGGACACCGCCACGCAGCGCTTGCTCGCAGTGGCCACCCAGCAGATGTCGCCGTCCTTTTTCAGGCAGAAGTCGATCGCCTTGCGCCACTCGTGGTTCTGGTTGTAGTAGGTGCAACGTGTGTCCAGGCACAGGTTCCCGCCCAGCGTGCCCATGTTGCGCAGGTGCACGGTAGCCACCTGCGCCGCCGCCTGCCACAGCCCGCGGTAGTTTTCCCTGACCGCGCCGTCGTGCACCAGTTCGGAGAGCGTCAGACCCGCGCCCAGCGTGCCGTTCGATTTCTTCAGCTCGGTCACCCTGCGCAGCGACACCAGGATCTTCGGCGCTTGGTGGCGCCGCTTCATGTTCGGGATCAGGTCGGTGCCGCCGGCGATGAGCATCGCCTGCGGGCCCTCGCCCGCCAGGATCTTCGCCGCCTCCGCGACCGTGCGCGGCGCGCGGAACTCAAACCACGGCAAGCGCATCATTTTTCTTTACCTCGTTGCCGTCGCCGCCTTCCCAGGGCGGCGGCACGATCATCGGCGGCGGATAGGGCACTTGCGGAAAACGCTCGGGGCCCACGCGCGGGTTCTTGCCCTGGGCCTTAAGTTCCAGCGCCTTCAGCACCTTGTCGGGCGTGATCGGCAGCTCGTCGATGCGCACGCCGACCGCGTCGTAGATCGCATTGGCCACTGCCGGCATCACCGGCAGCAGCGGCCCCTGCCCGACTTCCTTGGCGCCGAAGGGACAGTTCGGATCCGGATCCTCGACCAGTTCGGTCACCACCTCGGGCATGTCGAGCGAGGTGAGGCTCTTGTATTCGAGCATCGAAGGAAATTTATGCACCAGCGCGCCGGACATCTTGGGCGGCAGACGGCGGAACACCTGCTCTTCCATCAGCGCCTCGCCGAGCGCCATGTACACGCTGCCCTCGACCTGCCCGCGCGCGAGCACCGGGTTGATGGTGCGGCCGATGTCGTGCGCGATCCAGACTTTCGGCACGGTAATCCAGCCGGTGGCCTGGTCCACGTCCACTTCGACCACGCAAGCCGTGTACGAGTATGCGGGCGACGGCCCAACGCCCGCACCCTTGTAGCGGCCGGGGGAACGGGGTGGAACGTAGGAACCCACCGCGCCCAGGGTGCCGAACTTGGTTTCGGCGTACACCACGGCCTCGGCGAAACTCATGCCCTTGGCGGGATCCTCGGCGAGGAACACGCGGCCCTGGGAGAACACCAGCCGGTCCGGGATCACCATCAGTTGTTCCGCCGCTGCGTCCGCAAGCTGCTCTCGCACGCGCTCGGCGGCCTGGATCGCCGCGTTGCCCATCATCACGGTGACGCGGCTCGAATACGAGCCCAGGTCCACCGGCGTAAGCGCCGTATCGCCGGTGACCAGGCGCACGTCGTAGGGATCGATGCCGAGTACCTCGGCGATGATCGCCGCCAGCACATCGTCCGAGCCCTGCCCGATTTCGGTCGCGCCGCAGAATGCGGTCACCTGCCCGCTGCGATCGAGCAGCAGCTGCACGCCCGATTGCGGCATCTTGTTCCCGTAGATCGGCAGGCCCGCGCCGCAAAGATAGGCGCCGCAGGCGATGCCCAGGCCGCGCCCTGGCGGCAGCTTGCGGAAGCGGTTCTTCCAGTCGGACGACGCCACCACGCGCCGGATGCATTCTTCCAGGCCGATGGAGCCGATCCTGAGCCAGTTCGCGGTGAGCGAATTGGGCTTGGCGACCATGCCCAGGCGCAGCTCCGCCGGGTCCAGTTTCAGCTTCTCCGCGATCTTGTCGAGCTGCACCTCCTGGCCGAAGCGGGGCTGCGGCGTGCCGTGGCCGCGCTTCGGGCCGCAGGGCGGCTTGTTGGTGAAGGTGCGGCAGGCGTCGAACTTGTAG
The DNA here is from genome assembly GCA_031389685.1 of Betaproteobacteria bacterium. Lineage (GTDB taxonomy): Bacteria > Pseudomonadota > Gammaproteobacteria > Burkholderiales > SG8-39 > JAABQT01. The sequence goes on along the minus strand of JANMSV010000101.1, from coordinate 10,908 downwards.
CGCGGCAGCTCGTAGGTCACCGTCTGCAGCACGCCGGTGTAGATCGTGCTCGCTGCGCCGTAGCCACCGTAGGCGCCGCCGTCGAGCAGCGTCTGCACGTGCATGCCGGTGAGCTTGCCCTGCGCGGTGACACCGGTGCGCATCTTCATCAGCACCGGGTGGCGCCCGCGATGCATGTAGAACACTTCCTCGCGGTTCAGGCACACTTTCACCGGGCGGCCGAGTTTCAGCGCCGCGCGCGACACCACGATTTCATGGTTGTGCAGGTCGCACTTGCCGCCGAAACCGCCACCATTCGGGCAGGCGATGACGCGAATGTGCGCCGCGTTCATGCGCAAGGCCCGCGAAAGGGCCCGGTGGATGTAGTGTGGCACCTGGGTCGAGGACCACAGGGTCAGCTTGCCCTCACCGTCCGGTGCCGCCACCGCTGCGTGCTGTTCGAGCGGCAGGTGCGTGTTGCCCTCGTAGAAGAACAAGTCTTCGAACACGTGATCCGATTTCGCCAACGCCGCGTTCACGTCGCCGAATTCGAAGGCCTGCATGCGGTGGATGTTGCCCTGCTCGCCGTGCTCGTGGATGCGCGGCTCGGGCGTCGAGAGCGCCTCTTCCGGCGTCGAGATGGTCGCCAGCGTCCGGTACTTCACCTCGATCATCTCGCAGGCTTGCCAGGCCGTCTGCTCGTCTTTCGCCACCACCGCGGCCACCGGGTCGCCGACGTAGCGCACGCGCTCGTTGGCGAGGGGATACTCGTCCTGCGATACCGGCAGAATGCCGAAGGTGATGGGGAAATCCTTGCCGGTGAGCACCAGGTGCACGCCGGGATGCGCAGCTGCTTTGGCGAAATCGATGGACTCGATGACGGCATGCGGGTGCGGCGAGCGCAGCAGCTTCATGTGCAGCATGCGCGCGAGCACGATGTCGTCGGCGAACTTGGTCAACCCGGTGACCTTGGCGCGCCCGTCCACGCGGCGGCGCGCCTTGCCCAGCACCTCGAAGCGGGTTTTCTTCTGCGCGCTCATGCGCCCTCCCGCATGCGCCGCGCCGCTTCCTCGATCGATTCGTAGATCTGCAGGTAGCCGGTGCAGCGGCATAGATTCCCGGAGATCGCCTCGCGGATGCGCTCGCGGCTCGGGTTCGGCTCCTGGTCGAGCAGCGCCTTGGCCGTCATCAGGATGCCCGGCGTGCAGTAGCCGCACTGCGCACCACCGAGGTCGGCGAACGCGGACTGGAGCGGATGGAGCTTGTCGCCCTGCTGCAGCCCTTCCACCGTCTCGATGTGCCGCCCCTCGCATTCGAGGGCCAGTTCCAGGCAGGAAAGCAGCGGCTGCCCGTCCACCAGCACCGCGCAGGCACCGCATTCGCCCAGCTCGCAGCCATGCTTGGTGCCGGTGAGGTTGAGCTCCTCGCGCAGCACTTCGAGCAAGGTCTTGTAGGGATGGAACAGGATCTCCTGTTCCTCGCCGTTCACGCGCAGCTTCATGCGCACCGCATTCATGCCAGTCCCTTCACCAGGTAGTCCGACAGCGCGTCCGCGATCTCGTCCGCGCCCTGCAGGCCGTCCGGCCGGTACCAGCGCGCCGTCCAATTGACTGCGCCGAGCATGGCGCGCGTGACCAGCGCGGCGTCGCAGCGCGCGAACTCGCGGCTTTTCACCCCTGCGGCGACGATGGCGCGCACCGCGCGCTCGTAGGCGTCGCGCTTGCCGATCATCGGCGCGCGCAGCTTCGGCGGCAGTGATTCCACGTCGAGGTGCGCCGTGGCACCTTCGAGTTCGTCCAGCATGCAGTGCACGTGCGCGTGCAGGACCGAGCGCAGCCGCTCGGCGGCGGTGCCCTGCGCCGACTGCACGGCGGCAAGCATGCGCTCCAGCGTCCGCTCCTGGCAGAACAGCAGGATCTCGTCCTTGCCGGAGAAATAGTGGTACAGGTTGCCCGGCGAGAGGCCCGCTTCTTCGCCGATTTCACGCATGCCGGCGGCGGCGATGCCGCGGCGCCGGAACACGCGCGCTGCGGCGCGCAGGATGTCGAGGCGCCTCGCCTCGTTCCGCTCGCGCACGCGCGCCGAACCCGGTCGCACGGAACCCACGTTCAAAACTTGAACCATTGTTCCAATATTAAGCCGAAGTCCCTGCAGCGTCCACCCGGGCCATGAAGCGGGGCGCGACGGCGCGCAGCCGCTCGGCACTCATGCGCCCGCTGCGGGTCATGTAGTCGTAAGCCAACCCCAGGGCATCGAAGCGGCGCATCCGTTCCGGGAACTGCTCGTACCAGTAGGAGCTTGCGCTGGCCGCGGCGTAGAGCTTCTCCACCACCGGCCGGCGCTCGCGCTCGAAGGCCGCCAGCGCGCGTGGCACGTCCTCCCCCGCTCCACCGAGGGCGCGATCGAGCGCGATGGCGTCCTCAAACGCGAGGCGCGTGCCCGAGCCGATGGAGAAGTGCATGCTGCGCAGCGCGTCGCCGATGAGCACGGCATTGCCGGCCGACCAGCGGCGGTTGGACAGCAACGGGAACTGCCGCCACAGCGAATGGTTCGACAGCAGCGCATTTCCTCCCAGGTCGGGCGCGAACGCGCCCTCGCAGTAGGCGCGGGATTCGACGTCCGGCATGCGCTCCAGGCCCGCGCGCTCCCAGGTCGCGGCGTCGCACTCCACGATGAAGGTGCTCATGTCCGCGCCGTAGCGGTAGTGGTGCGCAACGAAGGCACCGTGTTCGTTTTCGCGGAAAGTGAGCGACAGGCAGTCGAACCGCTGGCGCGTGCCGTACCAGGCGAAACGGTTGCTTAGCCACTCGATTTCAGGCTCGAAGGCCTGGCCTTGGCGCACCACCGAATTCAGCCCGTCGGCGCCGACCACGAGATCCGCCGGCGGTGGCGACTCCAGGCGCAGGCCGAAGTGCATCACCACGCCCGCGGCTCGGCATTGCTGCTGCAAGAACTGGATCAACTCCAATCTCCCGATGGCGGAGAAGCCGTTGCCGTCCACGTCCACGGCCTCGCCGCGGTGCACGATGCGCTGCATCGGCCAGGATTCCATGCGCGCGGTGAGCTCGGCGTGCAGGTCGGGCGCGTCACGCTCGAGAAAGGAAAGCGCCCCTTGAGAAAACACCACGCCGAAGCCGAACGTGGCGCCGGCAGGATTCTGCTCGTGGACTTCGATGCGCCAGCCGGGATGACGGCGCTTGGCGAGGAGCGCGAACAGCAGGCCGGCAGGGCCGGCGCCGAGGACGCAGATCAGCATCGGCCGCATGATACAAATTGTTACGCCTCCGGCGGCAAGAGAAGATTAGCCTTGCTGCATGCGTGGCGCGCTTTTTCTCGTGTCATTGGCCTGCATCGGGCTCCTTGCCGGCCCGGCTTCCGCGGATCGGGGGCGGCATCGCGCGCGCATCGGCGTGGTAATCGGAGGGCCGTTCTTCTGGCATGCGCCGTGGTATTTCGGCCCCCCCTATTACTACTACGGCGGTCCCGCGGTGGCCTACCGGCCCGAGTCGCAGGTCTACATCGAGAAGGACCCTTCCGCACAGGAGCTGGACGCCAGCCAATACTGGTATTTCTGTCCCGATTCCAATACCTACTATCCCTACGTCAAGCAATGCGCGAACCCATGGCACCGAGTCGTACCGCACGCGCCGCCGCGATAGCCTTGGGCGCAACGCTCGTCCTGGCAGCCTGCGTCAGCACGCCTTCAGGGCCGAGCGTGCTGGTGCTGCCCGGCAGCACCAAGACCTTCGAGCAGTTCCGCGCCGATGACTTCGAGTGCCGGCAATACGCGAGCTTCCAGGTGGACGGATCGACGCCGGACAAGGCCGCAATGGACAGCGGCGTGAAAAGCGCCGTGGTCGGCACCGCCGTGGGCGCGGCCGCGGGTGCCCTGATCGGCGGGCATCAGGGCGCGGGTTCGGGAGCGGGCGCGGGACTGGTGGTCGGTGCGCTCGCCGGCAGCGGCGCCGCACAAGGCACTGCACGCAACACGCAGCGTAGATACGACTTCGCGTACCAGCAGTGCATGTACGCGAAGGGACACAAGGTCCCGGTGGCGGGTTATGCCATGCAGCGCCGCGAGCCGCGCTCCGCGGTGCCGCCACCACCGCCGCCGGCAAAGCCCTAGGGCATCTGGATCTTGCCGCCGCCCATCCCGCCGCCGGGAATGCCGCCCTGCGGCACGACGATGGACGAGGCCGCCTGGCGGCGCAGATCCTGCAGTTCCTTCATGGCGCGATCGATCGCTTCCTTGGCGAGGCCGCCGAACTGCTTCGCGGCGCCCTCCAGCGTCGAGGCCGGGATTTCGAAAGCGATGGGCAATGTGCCGACCTGCGTCATCACCTGCGTCTCGCCGACATAGATCACGGGCCGCGCCACATCGGTGGTGGCGTCGGGTTTGACCGGCGTGAGGCGCCGGATGGTGCCGATGCGCCGGTCGGTGAAGACTTCCTCGAGGTACAGCGTCGCTCCGTCCATGCTCGGATCGGCGCCGCGCGTTTCGTTCGGTTGTGCCATGAGATTCCTCGTGATCGGCGAAACGGCTAGTTTACCGCGCGCGCGCCGACGCAACCGACAGCGGCAATCCGTACGGGTCTTTCAAGCGTGAGCCAGCGGACGTACGGCGCGGAGCCGCTTGCCGATCTCCTGCTCCGCGGTCTTCAGATCGTAATCTGACTGAAGATTGAGCCAATACTGCGGCGTCTGTCCAAACGCACGCCCGAAAAGCAGCGCCAGTTCGGCCGTAACGGGGCGCGTGCCGTTCACGACATGCGAAATTCGCATCGGCGAAATCCCGATAGCCCGCGCGAATTCCGCCTGGGACGCACCCAGCTCCTCCAGCGCTTCCTTGAGGAACTCGCCGGGATGAATTGGCGGCAGACCGCTCTTGTTGCTCATATCGTCTGCTCCTCAGTGGTAATCCACAATTTCCACATCGAACGCATCGCTGCCGACAAACCGGAAACACAGGCGCCATTGATCGTTGATACGTATGCTCCACTGCCCTTTGCGATCGTGCTTCAAGGCTTCCAGCCGATTCGATGGCGGAAAGCGCAAGTCGTCGATCCTCACGGCTGCATTGAGTTGCGTGAGCCGCATCGCCACGCGCGTCCGGATTTCCGGCGGCAAACGCCGAGATTTCCCGGTAACGAAGAACCGCTCCGTCTCCGACGAGGCGAAGGATCGAATCACCGCAGATGGTAAACTATTTGTTTACGCTCGTCAATTTAGCGCAGCTTGAACCGCTGGATCTTCCCCGTCGCCGTCTTCGGCAGCTCCGCCGCGAACTCGATCCAGCGCGGATACTTGTACGGCGCGAGCGTCGACTTGACGTGCGCCTTCAGTTCCTCGTCGGTCGCCTTGGCGCCGGGCTTCAACACCACGTAAGCCTTGGGCTTCACCAGCTTTTGCTCGTCCTGCATGCCGACCACCGCCGCCTCGAGCACCGACGGATGGCCGACCAGCGCCGCCTCGACTTCCGCCGGCGACACCCAGATCCCGCCTACCTTCAGCATGTCGTCGGTACGCCCGCCGTAGACGTAGTAGCCGTCCGCGTCCTGCGTGTACTTGTCGCCGCTCTTGGTCCAGGCCCCGGTGTACGTGGCGCGGCTCTTGGCGCGGTTATTCCAGTAGTACATCGCGCTGGTCGGTCCCGAGATTTCGAGTTCGCCCAGTTCGCCCTGCTGCACCGCATTGCCCTGCTCGTCCACGAGCCGCAGCTCATAGCCCGGCACCGCCTTGCCCGTGGTGCCGTAGCGCAGATCGCCCGGATGATTCGAAAGGAAGATGTGCAGCATCTCGGTCGAGCCGATCCCGTCGAGGATGTCGAGCCCGGTCTTTTCCTTGAAGCTTTTCGCGATCTGCGGCGGCAGCGCCTCGCCCGCCGACACGCAGATGCGCAACGCGAGCGATTCCTTGTTCGGAAATTTGGGGTCGGCAAGCATCGCCGCATAAAGCGTCGGCACGCCGTAGAACAGCGTCGGCTTTTTCTCAGTCAACCGCTTGAAGACGGCGGCCGGCGTCGGCCGCTCCGCCATCAGCACCGCGCTCGCCCCGGCAGCCAATACGAAGGACAAGGAATTCCCCAGGCCGTAGGCGAAGAACAGTTTCGCCGCCGAGAACACTACGTCCGACTCCGCCATCCCCAGCACGCCGTGCGCATACAGCTCCGCGGTCTCGATGATGCTCGAATGCGCGTGCACGGTGCCCTTGGGCATGCCGGTCGAGCCCGAGGAGTAGAGCCAGAAGCAGGCGTCGTCGCGCGTGGTCGGCGCGGGTTCGAGCTGCGGCTGGCCCTTCGCCAGCACGTCGTCGAATGAAGAACCCGAAACGATGACCTGCTTGAGGAACGGCAGCCCCTCCAGCACCGGCTTGAACTGCGGCAGCAGCGCTGCCGAAACGACCAGCGCCTTGGCCCGGCTGTCGGTCAGCATGTACTGGTAATCCTTGCTGGTGAGCAGCGTGTTGACCGCCACCGGGATGATCCCGGCGCGGATCGCGCCCAGAAAGGCCACCGGCCAATCTGCGCTGTCGTGCATCGCGATGAGCACGCGGTCTTCCATGCGCAGGCCCAGCGCCAGCAGGCCGCTGCCGAAGCGGTTCACGCGCTCCGCAAGCTGGCCATAGGTCAGCGAACCCGCATCGTCATGGAACGCGACTTTGGCGCCGCGCCCGGCCCGCAGGTTCCGCTCGATCAGGTCGTAGGCCGCGTTGTACTCGCGCGGCACCTCGACACGCGGCGGGGTAACGGAATGGTCGGCCCGTGCTAGTTCCATGCGATCCTCCTCGCGCGCAATTCTAGGCCGCCTGGGCCAGCCGCTCGCGCACCTTTTCGACCCACTGCTGCGCCCAGTCCAGCGCGATCTCCTCGGGCAGCGTGCCGCTGGAGGCGTCGTGGGTCAGGCGCTCGCCGATCCGCTCCGCCCCCAGTTGCGTAAGGATGTCGTCGAAGCGCTTGCCGCCGAAGTTGTAGGTTTCCGCATAGGTGCGATCGCCCAGGCCGAACACGCCGTAACGCACCCCCGAGAGGTCCGGCTTCTGCGTGCACAGGGCCTCGTACAGCGCCTTGGCGTTGTCGGGCACGTCGCCCTGCCCATAGGTCGAGGTGCAGACCAGGTACACCGCCGCGCGGTCGGTGAACACCGCCGGATCGAGCTTGTCCATCAGCAGGGTCACGACTTGGACCTCGTCCCCGTCCAGGGCCAGCTCGATTTCCTGCGCGCACAACTGCGCCGTGCCGGTCATGGTGCCGACCAGGATGTTGATTTTCATGCGCCGCACACTATAATGCACACGTATCCATCCAGCAAGCACTATATCGCATGGGCGCACCGCCGAGCACGCTGCAGCGCGAAGACCGGGCCGAAGCCGCCTACCTCGGGCGCCTCGGCGAGCGCGTGCGCGCGTGGCGCGCCGCGCACGCCATGACGCGCAAGGCCCTGGCGCTCGCCTCGGGTGTTTCCGAGCGCTACCTGGCGCAGCTCGAAGCGGGCCAGGGAAATATTTCGGTACTGCTGCTGCGCAAGCTCGCGCACGCCATGCAAGTCCCGGTCGAGGTGCTGGTGCGCGAGCACGGCGACGCGTCGAAGAACAGGAGCATCGCCCTGCTCGGACTGCGCGGCGCCGGCAAGTCCACGCTCGGCGCGAAACTTGCACAGGCACTCGACCTGCCGTTCATCGAACTGGACCGCGAAGTCGAGAAGGAAGCCGGCGCGCCGCTGGGCGAAGTATTCTCGATGTACGGCCAGGAGGTATTCCGCCGCTTCGAGAGGAAGGCACTGGCGCGCGTACTGAAGGAATACGCGCGCGCGGTGATCGCCGCCGGGGGGAGCCTGGTGACCGATCCCGACACCTACAACCTGCTGCTCGACCATTGCACCTGCGTATGGCTCAAGGCCACGCCCGAGGAGCACATGCAGCGGGTCATGGCGCAGGGCGACCTGCGCCCGTTCACGGGCAGCCCGTCGGCGCTGGAGGAAATCCGGCGCCTGCTCGCGGACCGCGACCGGCTTTATGCGCGCGCCGGCGTGATACTGGACACTTCCGGGCGCACGGTCCGGCAGAACCTGGCTGAACTTCGCGCGCTCGCCGCGAAGGAGGCATGATGGAGGTCGGCTTCGACACCTCGCCCGAGCAGTACAACCACTGGAAGTTATCCTTCGACGGCCCGCTCGCCACCCTGACCCTCGACATCGCCGAGGACCAGGGCATCGTGCCCGGCTACAAGCTCAAGCTCAATTCCTACGACCTGGGCGTGGACATCGAGCTGCACGACGCGCTGAACCGCATCCGCTTCGAGCATCCCGAGGTGCGGGCGGTGGTACTCACCAGCGGCAAGAGCCGCATGTTCTGCTCGGGCGCCAACATCTACATGCTCGGCACCAGCTCGCACGCCTGGAAAGTGAACTTCTGCAAGTTCACCAACGAGACGCGCAACGGGCTGGAGGACGCGAGCGAGCATTCGGGGCTGAAGTTCCTCGCCGCGCTGAACGGCACCACCGCCGGCGGCGGCTACGAGTTGGCGCTCGCCTGCGACGAGATCCTGATGGTCGACGACCGCTCCAGCACCGTGAGCCTGCCTGAAGTGCCGCTGCTCGGCGTGCTGCCGGGCACCGGCGGGCTGACGCGCATCATCGACAAGAGAAAAGTGCGCCGCGACCTCGCCGACGTGTTCTGCACCACCGCCGAGGGGGTGCGCGCCGATCGCGCCAAAGAATGGAAGCTGGTGGACCACGTCGCCAAGCCGCAGCAGTTCGCGGACGCCGTGAAAGCACGCGCGCTGGAACTGGCCAAACTCTCGGATCGCCCCGGCGGCCAGGGCGTGGCGCTCGCGCCGCTGGGCGAAAACCGCATCGTGCACGTGCAGATCGATGCTGCGACCGGCACCGCGGCAATCACGGTGCGTGGGCCGGACAACGTGAAACTCGAGCGCAGCGCCGACTGGTACCCGCTGCGCCTCGCCCGGGAGCTCGACCGCGCGATCCTCGACCTGCGCCACAACCAGCTCGACGCCGGGCTGTGGATCCTCAAGACCAAGGGCGACATCGCGAGCATGCTGGAGCTCGACGCGCTGCTCGAAAAACATGCCGCCGACTGGTTCGTGCGCGAGACGCTGGGTTACCTGCGCCGCACGCTTGCGCGGCTGGACGTGTCCTCGCGCTCGATTTTCGCGGTGATCGAACCCGGCTCCTGCTTTGCAGGCACGCTGCTGGAACTGGCGCTGGCCGCCGACCGCAGCTTCATGCTGGATGCCGGGAACGGCGCCACCCTTGCCCTGTCGGCACTCAACTTTGGCACCTACCCGATGGTCAGCGGCGACTCGCGCCTGAGCGCACGCTACTGCGGCACCGTGCCCGAGCTCGAGCGCGGCAAGGTTTACGACGCCAAGGCGGCGGGCGAGCTGGGGCTGGTCACCGCCACGCCGGACGAGCTCGACTGGGAAGACGAGGTGCGCATCGCCATCGAGGAGCGCGCCAGCCTGTCGCCGGACGCGCTCACCGGCATGGAGGCGAGCCTGCGCTTCACCGGGCGGGAAAACATGTTGACGCGCATCTTCGGCCGCCTGTCGGCGTGGCAGAACTGGATTTTCATCCGCCCCAACGCGATCGGCGAGCAGGGCGCGCTCAAGGTGTACGGCACCGGCGCGAAGGCCAAATTCAACAAGGAGCGGGTGTAGCCATGTCCGGCATCAACTACAGCGAGAAGATTCCCAACAACGTCGGCCTGGCGAACGACCTCAGCCTGCAGCGCGCGCTGGAGCACTGGCAGCCGCACTTCCTGCAATGGTGGCAGGGCATGGGGCCGAGCGACTTCCAGAAATCCGACGTCTACCTGCGCACCGCCACCTCGGTGGACGCCGACGGCTGGGCCACCTACGGCGCGGTGAAGATGCCCGATTACCGCTGGGGCATCTTCCTCGCCAACCCGGTGGCCGAGCGCAAGATCGGCTTCGGCGACAACATGGGCCAGCCCGCGTGGCAGCAGGTGCCGGGCGAATTCCGCTCGACCCTGCGCCGCCTGATCGTGACGCAGGGCGACACGGAGCCGGCGTCGGTGGAGCAGCAGCGCCTGCTCGGCCACACCTGCCCGTCGCTCTACGACCTGAGGAACCTGTTCCAGGTGAACGTCGAGGAAGGCCGCCACCTGTGGGCCATGGTGTACCTGCTGCACGCCTACTTCGGCCGCGACGGCCGCGAGGAGGCCGAGGAACTGCTCGCGCGCCATTCGGGCGACGCCGACAAGCCGCGCATCCTCAGCACGTTCAACGAGCCGGTCTCGGACTGGCTGTCGTTCTTCTGCTTCACCTACTTCACCGACCGCGACGGCAAGTACCAGCTCAAGAGCCTCGCCGAGTCGGCGTTCGACCCGCTGTCGCGCACCTGCCGCTTCATGCTCACCGAAGAAGCGCACCACATGTTCGTGGGCGAGACCGGCCTGGGGCGCGTGGTCAAGCGCACGCTGGAAGTGATGCAGGAACTCGGCACCGACGACCCGGCCAAAGTGCGCGCCGCCGGCGCCGTGGACCTGCCGCTGCTGCAGAAGTACCTGAACTTCTGGTGCTCGTCCTCGCTGGATCTGTTTGGCTCGGAAATCTCGTCCAACTCTGCGTCCAATTTCGCCAACGGCGTCAAGGGCCGCCCCGACGAGTCGCAGTACGAGGACCACGCGCTGCGCGCCGCGCAATTCAAGCTCGAGACGCCGAAGGGCGTGGAACACGTGCCGATGCTGAACGCGCTGAACGAAGTGATGCGCGAGTCCTACCTCAAGGACTGCGAGATCGGCCTCAAGCGCTGGAACCGCGTCATCGAGCGCGCCGGGCACGCGTTGCGGCTGTCGCTGCCCTCGACGCATTTCCGCCGCTCCATCGGCGCCTGGGTCGACCAGCCGGTGACGCCGGAGGGCAAGCTCGTGTCGCGCGAGGAGTACGACCAG
>JANMSV010000092.1:0-2695 GCA_031389685.1 Betaproteobacteria bacterium | reverse complement strand
CCCGAATCGAAGCAGGTGATGAGCGAGCTCGGGGTGCGCCTGCACCACCTCGCCACCTGGTGGGACGTGCTGCGCGTGGTGCAGCAGGGCAACTACCTCGCTGCGGCACAGGTCGACGAAGTCGAGAAATTCCTCCATGCGCCGGCGGCCTGGTCCGCCGCGCACGGCGGCGTTTCCAGCTTTGCGTCGTCTTGAGGATCATCAGCCTCAACGTCAACGGCATCCGCTCGGCGGCGAGAAAGGGCCTGTACCCCTGGCTCGCGGCACAAAAGGCCGACGTGGTGTGCCTGCAGGAGATCAAGGCGCGGGAGTCCGACCTCGAGGCGTCGATGCTGGCACCCAAGGGTCTGCACGGCGAGTTCTACCCGGCGCAGAAAAAGGGCTACGCCGGGGTCGCGCTCTTCAGCCGCGTCGCGCCGCACAAGGTGGTGCGTGGCTTCGGCGTGCGCGAATTCGACGACCAGGGCCGCTACCTCGAAGCGAGCTTCGGCAAGCTCAAAGTGGTGTCGCTGTACCTGCCCTCGGGTTCGTCGGGCGAGCACCGGCAGCAGTCCAAGTTCCGTTTCCTGGACGCGTTCGTGCCGCAGCTGCGCAAGCTCAGGCGCTCGGGCCACGAGGTCGTGCTGTGCGGCGACTGGAACATCGCGCACCAGCAAATCGACCTGAAGAACTGGCGCGCCAACCAGAAGAATTCCGGTTTTCTCCCCGAGGAGCGCGCGTGGCTGTCGCGCGTGTTCGGGGAACTGGGCTGGGTGGACGTGTTCCGCCGCCTGAATGCCAAGCCCGAGCAGTACACCTGGTGGTCGAACCGCGGCCAGGCCTGGGCGAAGAACGTGGGCTGGCGCATCGACTACCACATCGCCACGCCGGGCCTGGCGCGCACCGCGAAGCGCGAGGCGATCTACAAGAGGAAGCGCTTCTCCGACCATGCGCCGCTGGTCATCGACTATGACTGCGAGCTCTAGCCGCGTTCGCGGCTGGCTCCAGGACCTGCGCGTCTATGCCGAGCCGCGCGTGGCGCGCATGCTGCTGCTCGGTTTTGCTGCGGGTTTGCCGCTGCTGCTCGTGCTCGGCACCTTGTCGTATCGCCTGCGCGAAGCCGGCATCGACCGCACCACGATAGGATTTCTCAGCTGGGTCGGCCTGGCTTACGCCTTCAAGTGGGCATGGGCGCCGCTGGTCGACCGCGTGCCGCTGCCGCTGCTCACGCGCGCGCTTGGCCGCCGGCGCAGCTGGCTGCTCGCCGCGCAACTCGCCATCATCGCGGGACTGGCGGGCATGGCGCTCACCGACCCGGTGCATGACCTGCACCAGCTGGTGGCTTTTGCGCTGATGGTGGCCTTCGCGTCGGCCACCCAGGACATCGCGCTGGATGCCTTCCGCATCGAATCCGCGGACGTTTCCCGGCAGGCGGCCATGGCGGCGGCCTATCAGGTGGGCTATCGCTCGGCGATGATCACCGCGTCGGCGGGCGCTCTGTGGATCGCGGCGGCCTTCGACCCCGACGAAGCGACCTACCAGCACACGCCCTGGGTAATCGCGTACCTGTGCATGGCCGGCCTCATCGGGGTGGGCATCGTCACCGTCCTGTTTTCGAGCGAGCCCGAGGTGGTGGTTTCGCCCGACACCGTGCAGCGGGAACGCGAGATGGCCGCCCGCCTGCATTCGCCCCCGCTATCGTGGCTGTACTCCGCGGTGGTGAGCCCGTTCCTCGACTTCGTCCTGCGCTATCGCTGGCATGCGCTGCTGGTGCTCGCGCTGATCGGGACCTACCGCATCTCGGACATCGTGCTGGGCGTGATGTCCTATCCGTTCTATCGCGACATGGGATTCAGCAAGGATGAAGTCGCCGCGGTGTCCGGCGTGTACGGCGTGTTCATGACGCTCGCTGGCGCCGCGCTGGGCGGCGTGCTTGCCCTGCGCTACGGCGTGATGCGCGTGCTGATGCTTGGCGCGGCGCTGTCGGCGCTGACCAACCTGCTGTTTGCCTGGCTAGCCACGCGGGGGCACGACCTGCCCGCGCTGGTGTTCGCGATCTCGGCCGACAACCTGAGCGCCGGCATCGCCAGCGCCGCGTTCGTCGCCTACCTTTCCGGGCTCACCAACGTCGCCTACTCGGCCACCCAGTACGCGCTGTTCAGCTCGGTGATGCTGCTGCTGCCGAAGTTCGTCGGCGGCTGGTCGGGCTGGGCGGTCGACAATTACGGCTACCCGGCCTTCTTCATCGGCACCGCGGTCCTCGGCCTGCCGGTACTCGTGCTGACCTGGCTCGCCTCGCGCGCCGGCGCCGGGCGGTGACGCGGATTCAGGGCTGCAACTGGCCGCGCACTTCTCCGCCCTTGTACTTGTTGCTGTGGACGTTGACGTACAGATTGCCTTCCTTGAATGCCTTCATCTGCGCGTCGGTGAGCTTGTGGCCCTCCGCCACACTGTAGGCATCGCCCTTCTTGACCAGCGGAACGATCACCGGGCCGTTCTTGCCTTTGGCGCCCAGGTGGATGTGTGCCATCGTGCCCGGTACGTCCTTGGTCGCAACGCTGCCGCTGATGGCCCCGTCGTTGCCGATGCGGAAGCTGCCGCTTCCGGAGCCTGCCGTGCCCACAGGCGGCACTTCCACGGCGCCGCTCAGCTTCACGTTTAGCGCGCCGCTGCCCGGCATCCAGTCGGGCATCTTGCTGCGCATCTCCGCGCATCC
>JANMSV010000089.1:0-17517 GCA_031389685.1 Betaproteobacteria bacterium | reverse complement strand
CTTCAAGGAAAAGGCGCTCGCCAAACCGCGCGTCACCGCCATCCGGCAGCCGTACTTCTGCTCCGGATGCCCGCACAACACCTCCACGCGCGTTCCCGAGGGCAGCCGCGCCACCGCCGGGATCGGCTGCCACTTCATGGCAGTGTGGATGGATCGCAGCACCTCGACCTTCACGCACATGGGCGCGGAGGGCGCGCCCTGGATCGGGCAGGCGCCCTTCACCGAGGAAAAGCATATCTTCGCCAACCTCGGCGACGGCACCTATTTCCATTCCGGGCTGCTCGCGATCCGCGCCGCGGTGGCGGCCAAGGTCAACATGACCTACAAGATCCTCTACAACGACGCCGTCGCGATGACCGGCGGGCAGCACCACGACGGACCGCTCGACCCGTCGATCATTTCACGCCAGATCGCCTCCGAGGGCGTGCAGCCGATCGTGATCGTGACGGACGAACCGGAAAAGTATCCGCGGGGTACGAACTGGGCGCCGGGCGTCACGATCCGGCACCGCGACGAGCTCGACGTCGTGCAGCGCGAACTGCGTGAGCAGCCGGGCGTTTCGGCGCTGATCTACGACCAGACCTGCGCCTCGGAAAAGCGCCGCCGCCGCAAGCGCGGCACCTATCCTGATCCTGCCAAGCGCGCGGTGATCAATGAGATGGTGTGCGAAGGCTGCGGCGATTGCAGCGCAAAGTCCAATTGCCTCTCGGTCGAACCGCTCGAGACCGAGTTCGGCAGGAAGCGCACCATCAACCAGTCGAGCTGCAACTCGGACTTTTCCTGTGTGAAGGGTTTCTGCCCGAGTTTCGTCACTGTGGAAGGCGGGCAACTGAAGAAAGGCAAGTCCGGCGCGCGCGTGGGCGGCGAGGACTTCCCTGCGCTCCCGGAGGTGACCCCTGCCGGACTGCAGGAGCCCTGCGGCATACTCGTCACGGGCATCGGCGGCACCGGCGTCATCACCATCGGCCAGATTCTCGGCATGGCGGCCCACCTCGAAGGCAAGGGCGTATCGGTGCTCGACATGTCCGGCCTGGCGCAAAAGTATGGGGCGGTCATGTCGCACGTGAAAATCGCCGCCAGCGCCAGCGAGGTGCACGTGGCCCGCCTGGGAACGGGCGACGCGCGCTTGGTCATCGGCTGCGACCTGGTGGTGAGCGCGAGCGGCGATGCGCTCGAGAAAATGTGCGCCGGACGCACCCGTGCGGTGCTGAACGGGACCACCTCGCCAACCGCGGCGTTCGTGACGAACCCGGACTGGCAGCTGCCGGGCTCGAACCTGCAGCACGACATCGCCGAAGCCTGCGGGCAAAAGAACGTCGATATCGTGCCCGCGGCAGAAATCGCCACGGCGCTGATGGGCGACTCCATCGCCACCAACATGTTCTTGCTCGGCTACGCCTGGCAGAAGGGCTGGGTGCCTCTCGGGCGCGAGGCCATCGAGCGCTCCATCGAACTGAACGGCGTTGCGGTCGAATTCAACATGCAGAGCTTTCTCTGGGGGCGGCGCGCCGCGGTGGATCTGGAGCGCGTGCGGCGCATTGCCATGCCCGCCGACGTGATCCGGATCGGACAGCACTTCTCGCGCAACCTGCAGGAGCTCGTGGAGCGGCGCGCGCAGTTCCTCACCGGGTACCAGAACGCAGCCTACGCAACGCGCTATCAAGTGCTCGTCGGGCGGGTGCGCATCTCGGAACAGGACAAGGTCGGCGGCACCAGGCTCGCGCAAGCCGTGGCGCGCTACTACGCCAAGCTCCTCGCCTACAAGGACGAATACGAAGTGGCTCGCCTATACGCCTCGGGCGAGTTCATGAAGAAGATCGAGAGCATGTTCGAGGGCGACTACAAGGTGAACTTCCACCTCGCCCCGCCGCTGCTCGCCAAGCCCGATCCGGTGACAGGGGAACCGCGGAAGATGCAGTTCGGCCCGTGGATGATGCGCGCCTTCGGCCTGCTGGCGAAGCTGCGATGGCTCCGCGGCACGCCGCTGGACATCTTCGGCCGCACGGAAGAACGGCGCATGGAGCGCACGCTGATCGAGCACTATGAGTCGACGGTGGACCTGCTGCTTGAAGGCCTCACGCGCGAGAACCTCGAACTGGCGATCGAGATCGCTTCGCTGCCCGAATCGATCCGCGGCTATGGCCACATCAAGGCGCAGAGCGTGGCAGCGGCGCGCAGGAACCAGGCGGAGCTGCTGGCGCGCTATCAAGCGGTCCCGGTGCGGGCAGCCGCCTAGGCGTTCTGGAGAGTCTTTGCCCGCGGTTGTGAGGCGCGCAGGACGAGCCTGCGCCAAACTTCGCCGATGAGCACCACCGCCGGGCCACTGCCGCGCTGCGCGGCGAGTCGTTCGAGTTCGTCCAGCCGCCCGGCGACCACGCGGGAGCCCTCGAGCGAAACGCTCTCCGCAATCGCAACTGGCGTCGCCCCCGGCATGCCTGCGGCAATCAGGGCCGCCGCAATGGCTCGGGCTTCGCCGCCGCCCATGTAGAGCGCGACTGTATCCGCAGCTTGCGCTGCCCGCACCCAATCGTTCGCTGCCTCGCCCTCGCCTACCCTGGGCGTGATGAACGCAACGCTGCGCGCCAGGCCGCGCCGCGTGAGCGACACGCCGAACTCGGCGGCGGCGGCCAATGCGGCGGTGACCCCCGGCACGACCTCGTAGTGGACGCCGGCCGCGGCAAGCGCGTCGATTTCCTCCTGCGCGCGGCCAAACAGCATCGGGTCGCCCCCTTTGAGGCGCACCACCACCTGGTGGCGGCGCGCGGCATCCACCAGGCGCTTGTTGATGAATTTCTGCACGGTTGAATGCCGACCGCAGCGCTTGCCCACCGCCACTTTCTCCGCACGCGCGGCGAGCGCGAGCGTCTGCGGATGCACGAGCGCGTCGTGGAACACGATACCGGCCTCGCCGAGCAGCCGGGCCGCGCGCACCGTGAGGAGGTCGGGCGCGCCCGGCCCGGCGCCGACGAGATAGACGACGCCGCTCACCGGAGCATTCCCGCCGCCACCGTGTGGTGGCTGTGGGGGTCGATCAGGATGAATGCGCCCATTGCACGGTCTTCTGCGTACGGATCCGCAAACACCGGCTGCGCGAGGTCCAGGGTCACATGGCCGATGTCGTTCATGCCCAGGCGCGCACCCTCTGCGTGCGGCTCCAGCACATCCACATCCATGACGTGGTTCACCGCCGCCACGCGAGCGCGCACCGTGCGCGTGGTGTGCTTAAGAAGGTAGCGCCCTTGCGGGTCGAGCGGCTCGCCGGAGAGCCAGACGAGCGTCGCTTGCACGGCCTGTGCGGCGCGCGGCGCCCCGGCGGCTGCCGCGATCAGGTCCCCGCGCGAGATATCGAGGTCATCGGCGAGCGCCAGCGCCACCGCGTCGCCGGCGAGCGCCGAGTCGCGTGAGCCTTCAAAGGTGTAAATAGCGTCGATCCGGCTGCCCCGGCCCGAAGGCAGAACCAAGACTTCCTCGCCCGCGTGCACCGTGCCCGAGGTGACGCGGCCGAGGTAGCGGCGGTGGCCGCGGACGCGCTGCACGAGCTGCACGGCGAAACGGAACGGCCGCGCCCGTACTGCCGCGGCAGGCTCGATCGATTCCAGGCGTTCGAGCAGTGTCGGCTCCCGGTACCAGGACATCGCCGCGCCGCGCTCCACCACCATGTCGCCGGCGAGCGCTGAAATCGGCACGAACTGGAGGTTGGGAATCTTCATCGGCGCGGCGTAGCGGACAAACGCGTCGCGCGTCGATTCGAATGCGCTGCGTCCATAGCCGACCAGGTCCATCTTGTTCACCGCCACCACGATGTCGCGGATGCCGAGCAAGTGCGCGATGTAGAGATGACGCTTGCCCTGCGGCAGCAGTCCCTTGCCGGCGTCGGCGAGGATCACCGCGGCATCCGCCGTACTCGCGCCGGTCGCCATGTTGCGCGTGTACTGCACGTGGCCGGGCGTGTCGGCGATGATGAACTTACGCCGCGGCGTGGCGAAATAGCGGTAGGCGACGTCGATGGTGATTCCCTGCTCGCGCTCGGCTTCCAGGCCGTCCGTGTGCAGTGACAGGTCGGGCGACGCCAACCCGCGCTTTGTCGATGCCCGCGCTACCGCCGCGTACTGGTCCTCGAGAATCTGCTTGGTGTCGTGCAGCAGGCGCCCGATCAGCGTGCTCTTGCCGTCGTCCACGCTGCCGGCGGTGGTGAAGCGCAGGACGGAACCAGTATGGTTCATGCCCTGATCGGCCAGGCGACGCGAATGGGCCGGAGCCTCCGATGGGTTTCCCATGATCTCCGGCTTTTTGGCGGCATGAATCTCGCCGCCAAAAAGCCGGAGACCGTTTTTAAATGCCAAATCGACGCCTGACATCAGAAGTACCCCTCCCGCTTTCTGCGTTCCATCGACGCTTCCGATGTCTGGTCGTCCATGCGCGTGGCGCCGCGCTCGGTGACGCGCGTGGCCACGGTTTCGGCAATGATTTCGTCGACGGTCGTTGCCACCGATTCGACTGGGCAGGTGCAGCTCACGTCGCCGACGGTGCGAAAGCGCACCGAGACTGCCTCGACTGCTTCGCCAGCGCCAGGCGGCGTGAGGTCGGTGACCGGGACCAGCAGGCCGTTGCGGCGCACTACCGGCCTGCGGTGTGCGTAGTAGATCGACGGCACTTCCAGCTTCTCGCGCCCGATGTACTGCCACACGTCGAGTTCGGTCCAGTTGGAGATCGGGAACACGCGCACGTGCTCGCCGGCGTTGACGCGCGGGTTGTAGAGGTCCCACAGCTCCGGGCGCTGGTTGCGCGGATCCCATTGCCCGTAGCCGTCGCGGAAGGAAAACACGCGCTCCTTGGCGCGCGCCTTCTCCTCGTCGCGGCGCGCACCGCCGATGGCGGCGTCGAAACCGAACTCCCCTATCGCCTCGAGCAGCGTCACCGACTGGGCCGCGTTGCGGCTTTCGCCGGCGGAGCGCAGCCGCACCGTGCCGCGCGCAATGGAATCCTCAACCGATCGCACGAGCAGTTCCTCGCGCAGTTCGGCCGCGCGGCGATCGCGGAATGCGATCACCTCGGGGAAATTGTGCCCCGTGTCGATGTGCAGCAGCGGGAACGGGAAGCGCCCCGGGCGGAACGCCTTTTCCGCAAGGCGCAGCAGCACCAGCGAATCCTTGCCGCCGGAGAACAGCAGCGCCGGGCGCGCGCATTCCCCCGCAACCTCGCGCAGGATGAAGATCGCCTCGGATTCGAGCCAGTCGAGGTGGGAGCGGTCGGGGGTCATGCCGATTTGCGGGGCGCGGCGCGGGATTGAATTTCCATGGTCTCCGGTTCTTTGGCGGCGAGATTCATGCCGCCAAAGAACCGGAGATCGTTTTTAAGGGCAAAACCCGGCTCTGCGGCCGGTTGCGTCACATGCAACCCGCACTCCTTCTTTGCGTCCTGCTCCCACCACCACCGTCCCGAGCGTTCGTCCGCACCCGGTTCAACGGCACGCGTGCAAGACTCGCAGCCGATCGATGGATACCCGCGGTCATGCAGGGGGTTGTAGGGCACCTTGCGGGTCCGGATGTATTCCCAGACATCGTTACCGCTCCACTCGATGAGCGGGTTGAACTTGGCGATGCGCAGTTCGCTGTCGAAGGCCGCGAGCCGCAGGCCGGCGCGCGCCGCGGACTGCTCGCGGCGCAGCCCAGCGATCCAGGCACGCTTTCCCTCCAGGGCGCGCCTGAGCGGCTCCACCTTGCGGATGCCACAGCACTTTTTTCTCAGCTCGACGCTGCCGTAGAACGCGTCGCGGCCGTGCTGCGTGACGTAGTCGGCCACCTGTTGCGTGCTCGGGTGCATCACGCGCAGCGCGAGGCCGTAGTGCGCCTGGACGCGCGCGATCAGCTGCAGAGTCTCTGCGTGCAGCCGCCCGGTGTCGAGGGTGAAGATCTCGATCGGCAGGCCTTCGCGCGCCACCATGTCGGTGAGCACCATGTCCTCGGCGCCGAGGCTCGAGGACAGGGCCGCGGGCGAGTAGGCCGAGGCGATGCGCTCGAGCAGCAGGCGGGTGTCGGTGGCGCGGCTCATCGGCGGCGAAACAGCGGCTGGGGGCGCTCGACCGAAGCCTGGTAGGCCTCGCTGCAGTCCGCAAGCGCGGCGAGCGACTCGTCGGCATCCTGGTCATCGCGCAGTAAAAATGCATCGAAGCCGCAACGCTGCAGGTAAAGGATCTGGTCGCGCTGCACGTCGCCTACGGCGCGCAACTCTCCCCGGTAGCCATAGCGCTCGCGCAGCAGGCGCGCGGTCGAGTAGCCGCGCCCGTCGGTGAACCTCGGGAAGTTTACTTCCACGCGCGCAGCGCCGGCCAGGCGATCGGCGATACCCGCCGGGTCGTCCTGCGGCTCGAGGCGCAGCACCTCGCCGGCCTCAGGCTGGGACGGGCTCGCGATCTTGCCGCGGCGAATCAGGATGGCCATAGACGCTCTGCTTGAAGGGTTCGATGCCCAGGCGGTGCGCGCAGTCGACGAAGCGCTCGGCGTCGCTTTCGCGACGCTGCAGATAGACCTCGATCAGGCGCTCCACCACCCAGGGCACCTCGTGCTGCGCGAAAGACGGGCCGATCACTTTGCCGACGGCAGCGGGCGTTCCGAGCGGGGTCAAACCCTGGTTCCCGCCGATGGTGATCTGGTACCACTCCTCGCCCTGCTTATCCACGCCCAGCACGCCGATGTGGCCGACGTGGTGGTGGCCGCAGGAGTTGATGCAACCGGAGATGTTGAGGTCGAGCTCGCCGATGTCGTGCAGGTAGTCCAGGTCGTCGAACAGGCGTTGGATCGCTTCGGCCACCGGGATCGACTTGGCGTTGGCGAGCGAGCAGAAGTCGCCGCCGGGGCAGGCGATGATGTTGGTCAGCAGGCCGACGTTCGGGGTGGCGAGACCAAGCTGTCGAAGCTGCTGCCACAGAGATTCCAGCTGGTCCTGGCGCACGTCCGCGAATACCAGGTTCTGCTCGTGCGTGACGCGCAGCTCACCAAAGCTGTAGCGCTCCGCGAGATCGGCGATGGCATCCATCTGCGCATCCGTGGCATCCCCCGGCGGCACACCCGTCTTCTTCAGCGACAGCGTCACCGCGACGTAACCAGGCTGCTTGTGCGGGAACACGTTGCGCTTCTGCCAGGCACCGTACGGCCCGTCCTGCGGGAGCCTCAAGTCCTCCAGCGGCTGGTACTGCGGGCGCGTGAAGCGGCCCGCGATGCGGCGCACTTCGGCTTCGGTGAGTGTCGACGCTCCGTCCTTGATCTGCGCCCATTCCGCTTCGACCTCGTCGCAGAACTGTTCCGGCCCGCGCTCCTTGACCAGGATCTTGATGCGTGCCTTGTAAATGTTGTCGCGCCGCCCGAAGCGGTTGTAGACCCGCAGGATGGCTTCAACGTAGGTGAGCAGGTGAGGCCAGGGCAGGAACTCGCGTATCACGTGCCCGACGATCGGCGTCCTGCCCATGCCACCGCCGACGATGACGCGAAAGCCGATCTCCCCTGCCGCATTGCGCAGCGCATGCACGCCGATGTCGTGCAGGAACGTGGCGGCGCGGTCGGCTTGCGCACCGTTCACCGCGATCTTGAACTTGCGCGGCAGGTAGGTGAACTCGGGGTGGAAGGTGGACCACTGCCGCAGGATTTCGCACCACACGAAGGAGTCCACGACTTCGTCGCGCGCCACGCCGCCGAAGTGATCGGAGGTGATGTTGCGGATGCAGTTGCCGGAAGTCTGGATGGCGTGCATCTGCACGCTGGCAAGGTCCGCCAGGATGTCGGGCACCGCCTCGAGCTTCGGCCAGTTGTACTGGATGTTCTGGCGGGTGGAGAAGTGCCCGTAGCCGCGGTCGTACCTGCGTGCGATGTGCGCGAGCATGCGCAACTGTTTGGAGGACAGGATGCCGTAGGGGATCGCCACGCGCAGCATCGGCGCGTAGCGCTGGACGTAGAGGCCGTTCTGCAGCCGCAGGGGCCGGAAGTCCTCTTCGGACAGCTTGCCGGCGAGAAAGCGCCGCGTCTGGTCGCGGAACTGCGCCACGCGCTCATCCACGATCCTCTGGTCGATTGGGTCGTAGAGGTACATGGCGCTAAAAGCTTGCAACGGCGAGGCGCACGCCGGCGAGGAGCAGGACGAAGGCCAGAATGCGCCGCACCACCACGTCCGACAGGCGGCCGGCCAGGAGACTGCCGGCGACGATGCCCGGCACCGACCCAATGAGCAGGTTTGCGGCCAGCCCGAGGTTCACCGTGCCGAGCCAGAAGTGGCCGAGACCCGCCACCAGCGTCAGCGGCACGGCGTGTGCGATGTCCGTTCCGGCAACGCGCACCGCAGGCATGGCGGGGTAGAGCGCAACGAGGAACATCGCGGCGAGCGCCCCCGCGCCGACCGAGGACACGGTCACCAGCAAGCCGAGGAGCGCGCCGGCGGCCACCGTCAGGGGCGTGCGCAGCGGCGCGATCCACGGGTCGTAGCGCGCAGAGAGCGATGCGAGCAGCAAGCGGCCGCCGAGAAGCGCCAGCGCGGTGAGGATCAGCGCGATCGCGAGCGCCCCGGCAATGAATCCGCTCTTGTGATGCGCGCCGGTCGCGGCGAGGGCGAGGACGGTGAGGCCTGCGGCAGGAACGCTGCCCAGCGCGAGCATTCCCGCAACGCGCAGGTCGAGCGTGCGCTGCACACGGTGCGCGATTGCGCCGGCGGATTTGGAAACGGCGGCGTAGGCGAGGTCGGTCCCCACGGCGACCGCGGGCGGCACGCCCGCGAGCGCCAGTGCCGGGGTAACAAGCGACCCTGCACCCACGCCGGTTGCACCCACCAGCACCCCGACCACCAGCCCGAGCAGGACGAAAGACGGCTCCATGGCCGCACATTCTGGGCCCTGGCGTTATGCCCGCAAAGACTAAGATGTTGTACTCTTATGCATTCCAGTTATTATGAAAATACAGCAGCTCCGCTACCTCTCCGAAGTCGCCCACCGGGACTTGAGCGTCTCGGCCGCGGCAGAGGCCTTGTTCACCTCCCAGCCTGGAATCTCCAAGCAGATCAAGGCACTGGAAGTGGAGCTGGGCATCGAGATCTTCGCGCGCCACGGCAAGCGCCTCACCGCACTCACTGAGCCCGGGCGGGCCGTCCTGGCGATCGCCGAGCGCATTCTGGCCGAGGCGGCGAACATGAAACGCGCCGGCGAGGAGTTCGCCAACGAGAAGCTCGGTTCGCTCACCATCGCTACCACGCATACCCAGGCGCGCTACGCGCTGCCAAAGGCAGTGGCCGCGTTCAAGCGGCGCTATCCCGACGTGCAACTCGTCATCCACCAGGGCAACCCGACGCAGATCTGCGAGATGGTGATGCGCGGCGAGGCGGAATTCGCCGTCGCGACCGAGCAGATCGCGCTGTACCCGGAACTCGTGTCGCTGCCCTGCTATCAGTGGAACCGCTGCGTGGTGGTGCCGGCACGCCACGCACTCGCCAAGGTGAAGCCGCTCACCCTCGAAGCGGTGGCCAGGTACCCGATCGTCACCTATGACTTCGCCTTCGCCAACCGCAACCTCGTGGAGAAGGCCTTCGAGCAGCGCGGGCTGAAACCCAAGGTGGTGCTCACGGCGCTCGATGCGGACGTGATCAAGACCTACGTCGAACTGGGCCTGGGCGTGGGGATCATGGCGGCGATGGCCTTCAACGCGAAGCGCGACCAAGGGCTGAAGGCGCTGGATGCCTCGCACCTGTTCGAATCGAGCACCACGCGCCTGGGCATCAAGCGCGGGGCCTACCTCAGGCGCTATACCTACGAATTCATCGAATTATTCGTGCCGCACCTGCCGCGCTCGATCGTCGAGCCGGTGGTGATGGGCACCGAAGGTTCGAGGTACGAGCTGTAGAACATGAGCGCGTCTCCTCGCGCGCTCCGCGCGGCGCTGACTGTCGGCGCCTCGGGGCTCATCGGTTCCTTCCTGCTTCGGCGGCTGCTCGAGTCCGGGCAGTACGCAACAGTCGCCGTATGGGCGCGCCGCGAGATGGGCATATCGCACCCCAAACTGAACGTTGCCGTGGTGGATTTCGATCGCATCGAAGAGCGCCGGGCCGATGCAGAGGACGTGTATTGCTGCCTGGGCACCACCATCAAGCAGGCCGGATCGCAAGCGGCCTTCCGCCGCGTGGACCATGACTACCCGGTGGCATTGGCGCGCGCCGCGGCGCGCGGCGGCGCAAGGCGCTTCCTCGTCGTCTCCGCCCTGGGCGCAGATCCGGGCGCGAAGGTGTTCTACAACCGCGTAAAGGGCGAGATGGAGGTAGCGGTTCGTGCGGCGGGGGCGCCAAAGACGTACATTTTCCGGCCGTCCCTGCTGTCCGGTCCGCGCACGGAGGAGCGTCTCGGGGAGAAGCTGGGATTGATGGTCGGCGTCGTGCTGGGCCCGCTATTGGGAAAGTATCGCCCGATCCATGCCGACCTTGTGGCGGCGGCGATGATCAGGACTGCGCTGCAGGACTTGCCGTCGCAGATCGTGGAGTCTGACGAGATCAGGCGGCTTGCGCTCGACACGCAGTAGGGCAGGTTACCGGCTCTGCGCCTGCCTTCTCAGGAAAAAATTGTTCGCCACCAGCGCCCCGATCACCACTGCCGCCCCCACCAGCTCGATCGCCGCGTAGCTGCGCCCCAGCCACGCCTCGATCGCGAACACGATGACCGGAATGAGGTTCAGCATCAGCATGGTGTTCAGCGCACCGAGGTACTTGACGCCGTTGTTGAACCCGAGCACGCCGAGCACCACGGTGAAGACGATGAAGTAGGCGAGCTGCCACTTCACAGACCACACTGCCTCGAATGTCGGCAGTTCCGAGTATCCCAGCCCGATCACCGCAGCGTTGATCGCAATCAGGCCGATCGCGCCGGGGATCGCGGTGAGCACTGTCATGCGTAGCGGCGACCACCCGGAAAAATGCCAACCCGCCATGGTGTAGATCACCCAGCTCACCGCACCGAGGAACACGAGCAAGTCGCCGAGCAGCGAGCCTTGCGCAAACACATGCACGAGGCTGCCCTTGGTCACCACCAGCAGCACACCGCCGATCGCCACTGCGACGCAGGCAATGGTGAACGGCTGCGGACGCTTGCCTTGCGTGAGCCATACCGCGAGCGCCGTCATCGGCGTCTGCAGCGCCATGATGATCGCGGCGTGCTCGGGTCGCGTGAAGGAAAGGCCCCACCAGACCAGCAGGTTGAAGCCGCAGAAACCGATCAGTCCGAATACTGCCGCGGGCGCGAACCGCCCGCCGTAGCGCAGCGCCTGCTTGCCCTCGACTGTCCAGAGAATGGCAATGAAGATCAGAACGCCGAAGGCGTAGCGCAGCGAGCCGAGAAAAAACGCGTCCAGCACCGGCAGCGTGCGCTTCGCCACCGAGAACAGCGCGCCCCAGGAGGCGATGGCGATGCCGAGCCAGGCGAGGCCCTTGAAGAGGTCTGTGGCTATTTTCCTAAGCAGCCTTCTTTTCGTCGCGCAGCGCGCGGCGCAGGATCTTGCCGACGTTGGTCTTGGGCAGCTCCGTGCGGAATTCGACGTACTTCGGACGCTTGTAGCCGGTAAGTTGCGCCTTGCAGTGCTCGAGGATGTCCTTCTCGGTGAGCGCCGGGTCCTTCTTTACGATGAACAGCTTCGGCACCTCGCCCGAATGCTCGTCGGGCACACCGATGGCCGCGACTTCAAGCACGCCCGGCATCATCGCCACCACCTGCTCGATCTCGTTCGGATACACGTTGAAGCCCGATACGAGGATCATGTCCTTCTTGCGGTCCACGATCCTCACGAAGCCCTTCTCGTCCATGATGCCGATGTCGCCGGTGTAGAGAAAGCCGTCGGGCCCGATGACTTTCGCCGTTTCGTCCGGGCGCTGCCAGTAGCCTTTCATCACCTGCGGGCCGCGTATGCAGATCTCGCCCGGCTCGCCCTGTTTCACGTCCTTCTTGTCATCGTCGCGGATCACAATTTCGGTCGAAGGCATCGGCAGGCCGATGGAACCGTTGTAGGCCTCGAGGTTGAGCGGGTTCATGGTCGCGCAGGGGCTGGTCTCGGTGAGCCCGTAGCCCTCGAGCAGCGTCTTCCCGGTCACCTGCTTCCACTTGTCCGCGACCGCCTTCTGCACCGCCATGCCGCCGCCGACGCAGACCTTCACGTGCGAGAAGTCGAGTTTGCGGAACTCCTCGTTGTTGAGAAACGCGTTGAACAGCGTATTGACCCCGGTGATCATGTTGTACCGGTGCTTGCCCAGCTCCTTGACGAAGGCCGGGATGTCGCGAGGGTTGGTGATCAGCACGTTCATCCCGCCGATCTTCATCATGTTGAGGCAGTTCACCGTGAGCGAGAAGATGTGATACAGCGGCAGCGCGGTGATGATCATCGCGCGCTCGTTGCCGATGCCCTGCACCAGCCAGGAGGCGGCCTGCTCGATGTTGGCGAGGATGTTGCGGTGAAGAAGCATCGCGCCCTTGGACACACCGGTCGTGCCGCCGGTGTACTGCAGAAAGGCGATGTCCTCGTGACCGACCTCGACCGGCTTCATTGCCTTGCCAGCGGCCTCGGCGAGCAGGTCGTTGAAACGGATCGCGCCGGGCAGCTCGTAGGCCGGGACCATCTTCTTCACGTTGCGCACCACGAAGTTGACGATCAGGCCCTTCACGCCGAGCAGGTCGCCGAGCGAAGCCAGCACCACGTGCTTCACGGGCGTGCGCGGCAGCACCTCTTCGAGCGTGTGGGCGAAATTCTCCAGGATCACGATCACTTCGGCACCGGAGTCCTTCAGCTGGTGCTCCAGTTCCCGGGGGGTATAGAGCGGATTGACGTTCACCACGATTGCGCCCGCGCGCAGGGTGCCATAGAGCGCGACCGGATACTGCAGGCAGTTGGGCATCATGATCGCCACCCGCGCGCCCTTGCCATAGCCCTTGGATTGCAGCCAGGCGCCGAAAGCGCGCGTCATCCGGTCGAGATCACTGAAGCTGATGGTCTTGCCCATGCAGTGGAAAGCCGGGCGGTCGCTGAACTCCACGACTTTCTTGTCCACCAGGTCGCCCACCGATTTGTACTGCTTGTAGTCGACTTCGGCGGGCACGCCCGCGGGATAGCTCTTCAGCCAGATGCGTTCCATGGTCCCTCCTCCTTGGTCCGGATGATACTAGCGCCCAGCCCTGAATAGTCTGGCGGCGAGGGGCGCGGCAAGGCAACCGGCGCCGATTGCCGCATAGCCGCATGCCCAGGCGGCCACGCTGCCCTGCCCGCCCGCCAGGTCGAGCGCCGCGCCGAAAACAGCCGGCCCAAACATGCCGCCGCCGAAGCCGATGAGCGAGTACAGGCCCATCGCCGCGCCGCGCAGTTCCGCCGGGGCCGCGGCCACAAGTCCGGCAGTAAGCGTGGCCGACTCGGCCATCACCAGCTTCGAATAGAAGACCAGCAGCGCGATCACCAATGCCCAGTGCAGCGGCGCGGAGAAGGCGAGCGCGATGCCGGCGAGCGACGAGCTGGCCATCACGATCAGGATCCAGCGCCGGCGCCCGATGCGCAGCGCCATCTCGTTGCCAAGGATTGAGGCGGGGACGGCGCACAGGTTGACGAAGGCGGCGATCGCCGGCGGGCTCCAGGGCGAGGCGCCGGCCGTGCCCACGCCCGCGGCAAAGGCGAGGAAGGCCACCATCCAGCCGCGCGAGCCGAAGAGCTCCAGGCAGTGCACGCAGTAGCCGAAGATGTAGCCGGCGGCCGGCCGGTTGCCAAGCACCTTGCGCCAGGCGGCGAGGGGAAAGAGGATCGAATGCGTGGCGCCGGAGGGCGCCTTGGCGGCGACGCTGAAGAAAACCAGCAGGCCGGAAACCACGGATCCGGCCGCGCAATAGACGAACGCCATCCGCCATCCGGAGATCGGGGCGATGAGGCCCGCCAGCGCGAAGGATAGCGCCGCGCCGATGCCGAAGAACGAGGTGTAGAACGCGATATATCTGCTTTGCGCTGGTCCGTGCACGACGTCCGAGAGCAGGCGCAGGCCCGGCATGTAGGTGCCGGCGATCCCCGCGCCCATCAGCGCCTGGAACAAGCAGGCGCTCAGGAACCCTTGGGCGCCGAACCCGAAACCCGCGCAGCCGGCCAACGCCACCACACTGCCCGCCGCGTACACCCAGCGCCCGTCGATGCGGTCGGTGAGCGCGGTCCAGAACGAGACCGTGGCGATGTAGCCGGCGAAAAACACGCTGCCGATGATCCCGGCCTGCGAGTTGGAAAGCCCCCACGCGGCCTGCAGCTCGGGCAGCAGCGCCGGATAGGTCGAGAACCCCAGCATCGAGAAGATGTGGGCGACGATCAGGATCAGCGGTGCTTGAACGTGGGCTTCCTTTTCTCGACGAAGGCGGCCATGCCTTCCTTCTGGTCCTCGAGCGTGAACATGGAGTGGAACACGCGGCGCTCGAAGAGCACGCCCTCCGAGAGCGTGGTCTCGTAGGCGCGGTTGATGGATTCCTTGATCATCATCACCACCGGCAGCGAGTAGCCGGCGATTTTCTCCGCCACCGCCATCGCTTCCTCCATCAGCTTCTCCACCGGCACCACGCGCGACACGAGCCCCGCCCGCAGCGCCTCGGCGGCATCCATCATGCGCGCGCTAAGGCACAGGTCCATGGCGATCGCCTTGCTGGTGAAGCGCGTCAGGCGCTGCGTGCCGCCCGAGCCGGGCATGATGCCGAGGTTGATCTCGGGCTGGCCGAACTTGGCGTTCTCCGCCGCGATGGCGAGGTCGCACATCATCGTCAGCTCGCAGCCGCCGCCCAGCGCGTAGCCCGCCACCGCGGCGATCACGGGCTTCCTGATGTTCCTGATGTGCTCCCAGTCGCGCGTGATGTAGTTCGCCTTGTAGGCGTCCATGTAGCTGTAGTCCTTCATCGCGGCGATGTCGGCGCCGGCGGCGAAGGCCTTGTCGTTGCCGGCGATCAGGATGCAGCCCACGCCCTCGTCGGCGTCGAACGCGTAGAGCGCGGCGGCCAGCTCCTGCATCACCTTGGCATTGAGCGCGTTCATCTGCTTCGGCCGGTTGAGCGTGATCACGCCGACGCGGCCCTTTTTCTCGCTGAGGATGAATTCGTAGGTCATTTTGTGCGTGCCTTGAGTTCGGAGAGCGGGATAGCGCCCGGGACGTCGATGCCCTTGGGAATGGGACGGATTTTAGCTAAGCTTTGCCCATGCCCCCTGTCCTTGTTTCGACCGAGGCGGGCGTGATGACCCTCACGCTGAACCGCCCCGACAAGCTGAACGCCATCGTCGCCGGGATGCATGGCCTGTTGCGCGAGGCGATGTCGAAGGCGGAATCGGATGCGTCGATCCGCGCAGTGCTCCTCACCGGCGCGGGGCGGGGTTTCTGCGCCGGGCAGGACCTTTCCGAGCGCGACATGTCGGACAAGAACCTGGACCTTGGCAACGGGCTGGACAAGAACTACAACCCTTTGGTCCGGCGCCTTCGCGCGCTGCCCAAGCCCGTGATCTGCGCAGTGAACGGCATCGCCGCCGGCGCCGGCGCCAACCTCGCGCTCGCCTGCGACCTCGTGCTCGCCGCGCGCTCGGCATCCTTCCTGCAAGCCTTCGCGAAAATCGCGCTGGTGCCCGACTGCGGCGGCACGTACTGGCTGCCGCGCCTCGCCGGCACGGCGCGGGCCATGGGCATGGCGATGCTGGCCGAGCGCGTGAGCGCCGAGGACGCGGAGCGCTGGGGCCTGATCTGGAAGTGCGTGGACGACGACAAGCTGTTGGACGAGGCGAAGAAGCTCGCGCAAACCCTCGCCAGCGGCCCGACACACACCTACGGCATGATCAAGAAGGCGATCTACGCCTCGGCCACCAACACCTTGGATGCGCAGCTCGATCTCGAGCGCGATTCCCAGCGCGAGGTCGGCCGGCACCAGGACTACCGCGAGGGCGTGGCGGCGTTTCTCGAGAAGCGCAAGCCGAACTTCAGCGGCAAATGAAAGCGAAACGCTTTCCCGCGAAGCAAGGGTTCCCCTTGGAACCGATCGAGAAGGCTTCGCGCAAGAAGCTCGCCGCGCTACAGCTCCAGCGCCTCAAGTGGTCGCTGCGCCACGCCTACGAGCAGGTGCCGCACTATCGCAGGAAGTTCGACGCCGCGGGCGTCAAGCCGAAGGACCTGAAGTCGCTCGCCGACCTGGCGAAGTTTCCGTTCACCGCGAAGTCCGACCTGCGCCAGAACTATCCTTTCGGCATGTTTGCCGTGCCGATGGACAGGATCGTACGCATCCACGCCTCCAGCGGTACGACCGGCAAGCCGACGGTGGTCGGCTACACGCAGAAGGACATCGACACCTGGACGCACGTCATGGCACGCTCGATCCGCGCCGCGGGCGCGCGCCCGGGCGACAAGGTGCACGTCGCCTACGGCTATGGGCTTTTCACCGGCGGGCTGGGCGCGCACTACGGCGCCGAGCGCCTGGGCCTCGCCGTGATCCCACTCTCGGGCGGCATGACCGAGCGCCAGGTGCAGCTGATCCAGGACTTCAAGCCCGACATCATCATGGTGACGCCCTCCTACATGCTGGCGATCGCCGACGAGATGGAAAAACAGGGTCTCGACCCGAAGAAAGCGTCCTTGCGCATCGGCATCTTCGGCGCGGAACCCTGGACCAACGAGATGCGAAAGCAGATCGAGGCGCGCACCTCGCTCGATGCCATCGACCTCTACGGCCTGTCGGAAGTCATCGGGCCGGGCGTGGCGCAGGAGTGCCTGGAAACCAAAGACGGCCTCACCATCTGGGAGGACCATTTCTATCCCGAGATCGTGCACCCCGAGACCGGCACAGTCCTGCCCGAGGGAGAAAAGGGCGAGCTGGTCTTTACGTCCTTGACCAAGGAAGCGCTGCCGGTGATCCGCTACCGCACCAGGGATCTGACCAGACTGCTCCCGCCCACCGCGCGCTCGATGCGGCGCATGGAGAAGATCACCGGGCGCTCGGATGACATGCTGATCATTCGCGGGGTGAACGTGTTCCCGACGCAGATCGAGGAGCTGATCCTTAAACAGACGGAGCTCTCGCCCCATTACGTGATGGAAGTGAGCAAGGATGGCCCGATGGACCGCCTTACGGTTCTGGTGGAGCTCGCGCCAGGGACCGCCGACGCCGGCTCCGCCGCCAGGCTGCAGCACCACATCAAGTCCACTATCGGCGTGTCGGCGGACGTCAGGCTCGTGCCGATCAGCACCATCGAGCGCTCGATCGGCAAGGCGAAGCGCGTCATCGACAAGCGACCGAAATGATCCTCGGCCTCACACGACAGCAACTGGACGATGGCGCGCGCCTTGTGCACGCGACCGTGCCGCCCACCCCGCAATACAGCTGGCCGCTCCTGAACGAGCGCGCGGGGATGGAAATCTGGGTCAAGCATGAAAACCACACACCCACCGGCTCGTTCAAGGTGCGCGGCGGACTGACGCTTATCGACCAACTCAAGCAGGAATACCCGAAACTCGCCGGCGTGATCAGCG
>JANMSV010000066.1:0-4589 GCA_031389685.1 Betaproteobacteria bacterium | reverse complement strand
CGACATCATGGCGAAGATGAAGGACCAGGCCATCGTCTGCAACATTGGCCACTTCGACAACGAGATCGACGTCGCTTCGTTCGAGAAATACGAGTGGGAAGAGATCAAGCCCCAGGTCGACCACAACACCTTCCCGGACGGCAAGCAGATCATCCTGCTGGCCAAGGGCCGGCTGGTGAACCTGGGCTGCGGCACGGGGCACCCCTCCTACGTGATGAGTTCTTCCTTCGCCAACCAGACCATCGCGCAGATCGAGCTCTACACGAACACCGCCAAGTACCCGATCGGGGTGTATACGCTCCCCAAGCACCTGGACGAAAAGGTGGCGCGGCTGCAGCTGAAGAGGCTGAACGCGCAGCTGACCGAGCTCACCGAGCAGCAGGCGCGATATATTGGCGTGGCGAAGACCGGGCCGTACAAGTCCGACCACTACCGTTACTGAGGGAGGCGCCCATGCTCAAGCTGCTGCTGGTCTGGCTGATCAACGCGCTGGCGCTGCTCACGGTGGCGTACGTAATGCCGGGCATCGCGGTGTCGAGCTTCTGGACCGCGATGGTGGCGGCGGTCGTGCTGGGGCTCGTCAACGCCGTGATCCGTCCGATCCTGATTCTGCTCACCCTGCCGGCGACGCTGCTTTCGCTGGGGCTTTTCATCTTCGTGATCAACGGGCTCCTGTTCTGGTTCGTCGGCTCGACCTTGAGGGGCTTCGAGGTGGGCGGTTTCTGGGCGGGCATGGGCGGGGCAATCGTCTACAGCATCGTGTCCTGGGCGCTAGCGGCAGTGCTACTGCCGGAGCGCCGCATAACCATTGAAAGGGTCGACAGACCATGAAAATCGCGGTGATGGGCGCAGGCGGCGTCGGCGGCTACTTCGGCGGGCGCCTCGCGCAGGGCGGGCACGAGGTGTCGTTCGTCGCACGCGGCAAGCACCTCGAGGCGATCAAGGCAAAGGGGCTCACGCTCAAGAGTCCCTTGGGCGATGCGACGATCAAGGTGCGCGCCGCCGAAGACCCTGCCGAGCTCGGCCCCGCGGAAGTCGTGCTCTTCGCCGTCAAGCTCTGGGACACCGAGAGCGCCGCGCAGCGCATCCGCCCACTGGTGGACAAAGGCGGCGTGGTGATCCCGTTCCAAAACGGC
Organism: Betaproteobacteria bacterium; assembly: GCA_031389685.1. Taxonomy (GTDB): domain Bacteria; phylum Pseudomonadota; class Gammaproteobacteria; order Burkholderiales; family SG8-39; genus JAABQT01. The sequence continues at coordinate 3,453 of JANMSV010000066.1, read as the reverse complement.
GTCGAGTCGATCGAGCGCGTCGGCAAAGTGCTCGGGGCCGGGCGCGTGATGGGCGGCGCCGCCTACATCGCCGGACGCATCGCCGAGCCGGGCGTGATCGTGCAGACCGGGAGCATGGCGCGTCTGCGCTTCGGCCCGGTGCTCCCGGCACAGAAGAAGACTTCGGAAGCCTTTCTCGCCGCCTGCAAGGATGCGAAGATCGAAGCCGAGCTCACCGACGACATCGTGCGCGTGCTGTGGGAGAAGTTCGTGCTGCTGGTGTCGATCTCCGCCACCACCACCGTGACGCGCAAGACCGTCGGCGTGGTGCGCGCAGATCCCGACCTGCGCTGGCTGCTCGAAGCCTGCATGCGCGAAACCTGGGCGCTCGGCAGAAAGCGCGGCGTCAAGCTCGGCGATGACTTCGTCGCACAAACCCTCAAGTTCGTCGACGGCCTGCCGGCCGAAATGCGCGCCTCGATGGCCGCCGATCTGGAGGGCGGGAGCAGGCTCGAGGCGCCCTGGCTCTCCGGCGCGGTGGCGCGCATGTCGCGCGAGGCGGGGCTGGAAGCGCCCGCCAATCGCGCCGTGTTCGCAGCGCTCAAGCCCTACATCGACGGCAGGTGAGCCGGCTCAAGGAAGCGCTCCTCGACCCGCGCCAGACCGTGCTGCTCTACGGCACGACGCCGCCGCGCGCGGGTGCCGATGAAGCGGTGGTGGCGGGCGCCGCCGAGAAGCTCGCCGCGCGCGTGCGCCACCTGCCGCTCGACGGGCTCGTGGTCTACGACATCCAGGACGAATCCGGGCGCACCCAGCACCCGCGCCCTTTCGCCTTCACCGGCACCGTCGACCCGCGCCGCTACGCGCGGCGCCTCGCCAGGCACACCGGCAAGACCGCCATCACCTACAAGTGCGTGGGCGAGGCCGACGAAACAGACTGGCAAGCCTGGCTCGGCGAGTCGGCGCGCGACTACGGCACGGACTTCCTCTCCATCGTCGGCCGCCCGACCTCGGGCGTCGCGCACGCGCTGCCGCTGTCGCGCGCCCTGCAGCTCGCCGCCGCGCATCCCGCCGGCTACACCGTGGGCGGCGTGGTGATCGCCGAGCGCCACGGCGCGCAGCGCAGCGAGTCGGCGCGCATGCTGGCGAAGAGCCTCGAGGGCTGCCGCTACTTCATTTCGCAGACCGTGTACCACGCGCACGCCACGGAGCGCCTGCTCGCCGCCTACGCGCGCGACTGCCGCGGCGCGGGAGTCGCCCCGCGGCGCGTGGTGCTTACCTTCACGCCCGTGGGGCGCGAGAAGACCGTGGCCTTCCTGCAATGGCTGGGCGTGCGCATCTCCGAGGACACGCAGCGCTCGATCCTCGGCGCGCCGCAGCCGCTCGCGCGCTCGATCGAGATCTGCCGCGACAACCTGCGGCGCATCCTCGCGCACGACTACGCGCGCGAGATCCCGCTCGGCGTGAACGTGGAGAGCGTGTCGATCAACAAGGACGAGCTCGATGCCTCGGTGGACCTGTTCCACGCGTTGGCCGAGGTGCTCTCGGATCGGCGATGAAGCGCCTGCTAGCCGGGTTCGCACTCGCCGCACTGGCCCTCGGGGCCCTGGAGATCTTCTCCCTGCACGCGCTGCAGCCGCTGGAGAACCGCCTGCTCGATGCCTTCGTGCGCGAACATGCCGCGCGCCTCGCGCCCGACCCGGGCATCGTGATCGTCGATATCGACGAGAAGAGCCTCGCCGCGATGCAACAGGACGCCGGGCGCTTTCCCTGGCCGCGCGAGGTGTACGCAGACCTGGTGCTCGGCCTCGCCGCGCAAAGGCCGCGCGCCATCGTCTTCGACCTGATGTTCTCCGAGCCCGACCGCTTTCGCCCGCAGAGCGATCGCGCGTTCGTCGAGGCAGTGGCGCCGTTATCCAACGTCTTCTTTCCGATGCTCAAGCTCGACCGGCGCGACGACCCGAACGGCGTGAGCGCAGCCGAACTCGGTCCGCTGCTCGGCCTGGTGCGCCGCCCGGGCGCCGACCCGCATACGCGCATTGCGGTCGTGCCGCCGCTCGCCCTGCCCTCGGAGCTGTGGCGCGGCGGGCCGATCAATTTCGTCGAGGACCCGGACCACGTCGGTCGGCGTTACCTTTTGCGCTCGGTGGTGGGCGGTTGGGAGCTGCCGTCGCTGCCGGCGCGCGTCGCCCTCGACCTGGGCTTCGGCGTACCCGATGCCGACGACTTCATCCTCGCCTGGCGCGCCAGTTCGCGCGGGCTGCCGCGCGCCTCCTTCAGCGACCTGTACGAGGATTTCGGCCGCAGCAAGCGCCAGCGGCCGCAGGACGAGTTCACGGGCAAGATCGTGGTGATCGGCGCGGCCGCGCCTGGGCTGGGGGACCTGCGCGTCACGCCGCTTTCCAATACGCAGCCCGGCGTCGAAATTCTCGCCACTGCGATCGAGAACCTGAAGAACGGCCGCGCCATGCGCGAGACCGGTACCTGGGTGCCCGCGGGAGTCGCACTCCTGCTCGTCGCGCTGCTTTACGCCGCGTTCCTGCGCAACGTGAATGCCGGTCGCGTCGCCGCCGGTCTTGGAGCCGCGAGCGCCGCACTGCTGGCGGCAAGCTGGTTCGCCGCGGGACGGCTGCTGCTCCTGCCGCTCGTTGCGCCGCTCGGCGCGGCGTGGCTGCTGTACTTCGCCGCGGCGATCGCCGCCTACCTCAAGGAGCGCCGCGCGCGCGAGGAGGCGATCGCCATGTTCTCGCGCTTCGTCAATCCTCACGTCGTGCGCCAGCTGATGGAGCGCGGCGGGCTGGAGGGCGGGGGCCGCACGCGCGAGGTGACGCTGCTGTTTTCCGACATCCGCGGCTTCACCACGTTGTCGGAAACCCGGCCGCCGGAAGAAGTGGTGGCGATCCTCAATCGCTACTTCACCCTGCAGGTGGAAGTGATTTTTCGCCACGGCGGGTCCCTGGACAAGTTCATCGGCGACGCCATCATGGCGTTCTGGGGAGCGCCCCTGGACGACCCGGAACACGCGCAGCACGCCGTCGCCTGCGCCCTGGAGATGGCCGACGCCCTGCTCGCCTTCAGGGACGAGCTGGGCGAGGCGGGCAAAGGCTTCGTCGTCGGCATCGGCGTGCATTCGGGCCCGGCAGTGGTCGGGCTGATCGGCTCGGAGAGGCGCCGCGAGTACACCTCGATCGGCGACACGGTGAACCTCGCCAGCCGCATCGAGGGCCTGACCAAGGAGGCCGGGCGCAGGATCCTTGTTTCGCGTGCAACCATGGAACGCTGCGCCGGCGCGTTCGATTTCGTATCATGTGGCACCTTCCAGGCCAAGGGCCGCGCCCAAGCCGTCGAACTGTTCGAACCGCGCCGCAAACCATGAGAACCGCGTTCCTGCTTGCCTTGCTCCCCGCGCTCTGCTTCGCGGAGCCGGCGACGGTCATCCGCGCCACCGAGCTGCGCAGCGCGCCGGCGACCGAT
>JANMSV010000023.1:0-23221 GCA_031389685.1 Betaproteobacteria bacterium | reverse complement strand
GAGCACTACCTGAGCGAGGACGCCAAGCAGGCTGCGCTGGGCTTCATCGAAGCCCTGGAGCAGGCCTATGTCCACATCGGACGCCATCCTGCCACTGGCTCACCTCGCTACGCACATGAGTTGGACCTCCCCGGTCTGCGTTCCTGGCCGCTGACGCGCTACCCGCATCTGGTCTTCTACATCGAGCGCAGCGACCACATCGACGTCTGGCGCGTGCTGCATGGCCAGCGCGACCTCCCGACTTGGCTCCTCGGTGACATGAATGCCGGTATGAACAGTGATCTTTGAGCAGGGCCTATCGATGCTTCGCGAGTGCCGCGGCGAAGAAATCCGCGTACGACATTCTGTGCCGCGCCCTGAACGTTCCCGCCATGCTGCGGATTCACATCTGGCAATGAGCGCCTGAGCTGACCTTACAATAGCGCCCTACTGCACGGAGAGCGCATGTTCAAGGACGGGTTGCTAGAGGGCAAGAACATCCTCATCACGGGCGGCGGCACCGGCCTGGGCAAGGAGATCGCCGCCCGCTACCTCGAACTCGGCGCCGAGCTGTGGATCGCAGGCCGGCGCGGCGCTGTGCTCGAAGCGACCGCCAGGGAACTCACCACCAAGCACGGCGGCAAGGTGCGCACGCACGCGGTGGACATCCGCGATTACGCGGCGGTGGACGCGATGGCGCAGCGCATCTGGGACGAATCCGGTCCGCTCACCGGCCTGGTCAACAACGCCGCGGGAAATTTCATCAGCCCGACCAAGGACCTGACTCCCAACGGCTTCAACGCCATCGCCAACATCGTGTTCCACGGCAGCTTCTACGTCACGCACGCGGTGGGCAAGCGCTGGATCGAGGGCGGCCACCCGGGCTCGGTGATTTCGATCCTGGTCACTTGGGTATGGACCGGGTCGCCCTACGTCGTGCCCTCCGCGATGTCCAAGGCCGGGCTGCACGTGATGACCAAGTCGCTCGCCGTGGAATGGGGCAAGCACGGCATCCGCCTCAACGCCATCGCGCCGGGCCCCTTTCCCACCGAAGGCGCCACCAAGCGGCTGCGCCCGGGCGCGGATTTCGGCTCGAGCAACGAGGTGAACCCGATGCGGCGCAACGGGCAGATGTCGGAACTGCAGAATCTCGCCACCTTTCTGATGGCCGACGGCTGCGAGTGGCTCACCGGCGAGACCATCGCCATCGACGGCGGCGGGCACCTTGCCACCGGCGCCTACTTCACTGAACTCGACAAGATGACCGACGCCGACTGGCAACAGGCGCGCGCGCTGATCAAGGCGCAAAACGACAAGGACCGCGCGGGCCGCGCGGCCTGAAATGGCGGACAAGCTCGTTCCACGACCCGCGGCCACGGTACTGCTGCTGCGCGACGGCAGCCTGGGGCCCGAGGCCTTCCTCCTGCAGCGCACGAAGAGCGCGGCGTTCCTCGCCGGCGCCCACGTGTTCCCTGGTGGCGCGCTCGACAAGGCCGACCAGGACCTGCGCGTGCTGCGCCGCGTCGCCGGCCTTTCGGACGCGGAAGCGAACGCGCGCCTCGGCGTGGAGGTCGGCGGCCTCGCCTACTGGGTGGCGGCGGTGCGCGAGTGCTTCGAGGAGTCCGGCATCCTGCTCGCCGAAGGCGAGAACGGCCGGCCGGTGGACGCGGCGCGCGCGGCGCAGCTCGCGCAGTACCGCGCCGCGCTGCACGCGGGCAAGCTGGCGTTCGCCGATTTCCTCGAACGCGAGCGGCTGCTGCTGCGCGCGGGCGACCTGGCCTACTTCGGCCACTGGATCACCGCGCCCGGGCGCGCGCGGCGTTTCGACACGCGCTTTTTCCTCGCGCTGGCGCCCGCGCAGCAAGCGGGCTCGCACGACGGCAGCGAGCTGATCTCCAGCCTTTGGCTGCGGCCGCAGGAGGCGATCGAGCGCGAAACGCGCGGCGAAATGGAACTGGTATTCGCCACCAGGAACACCCTTGCCGATCTCATGCGCTTTGCGCGCGCCAAGGACGCGCTCGAGCACGCGCGCGAGGCCGAAGTCGAGACCAACCGCGCCTGCTGGGCGCTGGGGCCCGACGGCGCGGCGGCGCTGTTCCGGCGCCGCGACCCGCAGTATTTCGAGATCCACTGGAGCGATCCGGACGAGGCCGGGCAGACCAATATCGCGCTCGAGCCCGGGGTGGCAAAGCGCCTCGACCCGTATGTGACGCGCCTCATCGCCCCCAATCCGGGCATGATGACCGGGCCCGGCACCAATACCTACCTCGTGGGCGACCAGGACCTCGCGGTCATCGACCCGGGCCCGGCGATCGATTCTCACATCGCCGCGGTGCTCGCCGCCGGCGCCGGCCGCATCCGCTGGGTGCTGTGCACCCATACGCACCTGGACCACTCGCCCGCGGCGGCGGCGATCAAGGCGGCCACCGGCGCGGTGCTCATCGGCCGCCCCGCGCCCGAGCATCCCGGCCAGGACCGCAGCTTCGCGCCCGAGCGCGAGCTCGCGCACGGCGACCGACTGATGCTCGGCGGCCTGACGCTGCGCGCGCTGCATACGCCGGGGCACGCATCGAACCACCTGTGTTACCTCCTCGAGAACACGCGCATGCTGTTCACGGGCGATCACATGATGCAGGGCTCCACCGTGGTGATCAATCCGCCCGACGGCGACATGCGCGCCTACCTCGAATCGCTCGAGCTGCTGCTCGGCGAGGACATCCTGATCCTCGCGCCCGGCCACGGCTACCTGATCGGCGAGCCGCATCGCGAGGCGCGCCGCCTGATCCGCCACCGCCTGGCACGCGAGTCCAAGGTGCTCTCGGCGCTGTCGCGCATGGGCGCGCCGACGCTCGAGGAGCTGGTGCTCGAGGTGTACGACGACGTGCAGCCGCGGCTGCATGGCGTGGCGATACGCTCGCTCGCTGCGCACCTGGACAAGCTCGCGGCGGAAGGACGCGTGCGCGCCGCGGAGCAGCGCTACACGCTGGTACAATCCCCGTCGGCAGGCTGACTGCCCAGGGAGCGCGCGATGAGCACGCACGACAAGACGCTGAAGCTGGTCACCAATCTCGATCGCGCCGGCATCGAGCAGCGCCTCGGCCAGATCCGCGACGCCGCCCGCTCCGCCAGCCTCGGTGAGCTTGCGCAGATGCTCGCCGGCAGCGCAGGTGCGCCACGCTCGCAGCTGGAACAGACGATCCGCGCAGCGCTCAAGTGGCTCGCCGACAAGCCGGATCACAAGGCGCTTGCGGCGCAACTCGAGCTGGTGGAGATCAATCTCCCCAATCTGAAGTAGCGGCGCTGAAGTAAGCTGAAGCTCGACTTCGACCTCTTTGCCATCGGTGGCGGCTCCGGCGGCGTGCGCGCCAGCCGCGTGTCCGCCGGCTACGGCGCACGCGTCGCGATCGCGGAGTCCGGCCGCTTCGGCGGCACCTGCGTCAACGTCGGCTGCATCCCGAAAAAGCTCTTCGCTTACGCTGCGCACTACCGCGAGGATTTCGAGGTGGCGCGCAGCTTCGGCTGGACGGTGGGCGAGCCGCGCTTCGACTGGGACGTCCTGCTCGCCAACAAGGACCGCGAGATCGCGCGCCTGAACGGCGTGTACGAGAACGCGCTGGCGCAGGCGGGAGTGAAGATCCTGCGCGGCCGCGCCACGGTGCTCGACGCACACACCGTGCAGGTGAACGGCGCGCGCCACACGGCGCGCCATATTCTCGTCGCCACCGGCTCCTGGCCACGGGTGCCGGCGATCCCCGGGCGCGAACTGGCGATCACCTCCAACGAGGCCTTCCATCTGGAGAAGCTGCCGCGGCGCGCGCTGGTGGTGGGCGGGGGCTATATCGCGGTCGAATTCGCGTCGATCTTCAACGGCCTGGGCGTCCAGACCACGCTCGCCTACCGCGGTGCGCGGCTGTTGCGCGGCTTCGACGCGGAACTCGGCACGCGGCTCGCCGGGGAAATGACGAAGAAGGGCGTGGCGCTGCGGCTGCAGGCCAATCCGGCGCAGCTGGAGCAAGGCATCCGCGTCACTTATGAGGACGGCGCCGCGCAAGAAGTAGACCTCGTCATGTTCGCCACCGGGCGCAAGCCGAACACCGCCGGCCTCGGGCTGGAGGCCGCGGGGGTGAAGCTCGCCGCCGACGGCGCGGTGGTGGTGGACGCGTATTCGAAGAGCTCGGTGGATTCGATCCACGCCATCGGCGACGTCACCAACCGGCTCAACCTCACGCCGGTGGCCACCGCCGAAGGCATGGCGCTGGCGAGGACGCTGTTCCGCAACGAGCCCACTGCGATGGACCACGACAACGTGCCCACGACGGCGTTCTCCAATCCAAATGTTGCCTCCGTGGGGCTGTCGGAGGAGCGCGCGCGCGAGCGGCACGGCAAGGTGGAGGTCTTCAAGACCGCGTTCCGCGCCCTCAAGCTCACCCTCGGCGGGCACGAAGAGCGCACGTTCATGAAACTGGTGGTAGACGCGTCATCGCAGCGCGTGCTCGGCGCGCACATGATCGGGCCGGACGCCGGCGAGATCATCCAGGGCATCGGCATCGCGCTGAAGCTCGGCGCCACCAAGGCGCAGTTCGACGCCACCATCGGCATCCATCCCACGGCGGCCGAGGAATTCGTTACCATGCGCGACAGATCGTCGTAGACCCGGACGGCATAACCCTGTGATGCTCGAATCGCGCATCGAAAAGATGGTCGGCGAGTTCCGCGCCGGCGCCAGCCTGCCGGTCGCCATCGAGCTGTGGAACGGCAAGCGCTACCCGCTCGGGGACCGCCCGACGGTCACGGTGCGCGTGCCGAGCGCCGCGTCGCTGCGCTACTTGCTCAACGCCGACCTGGCCAAGCTGGCCGAGGCCTACGTCGAGGGGCACCTCGAGGTGGATGGCCCGATCGCCGACGCGATGCGGGTTGCCGAGGGGCTGGCGCAGCACTGGGGCCCGGCGCGCAAGGGCCGCCTGCCGTCCTTTTTCCGCAATGTGCACTCGAAGAGGCGCGACGCCGAGGCGGTCCGCTACCACTACGACGTCTCCAACGACTTCTACGCGCTGTGGCTGGATCCGCGCATGGTCTACTCCTGCGCCTACTACCGCAGCGGCAGCGAGGATCTCGCCGCCGCGCAGGAGCAGAAACTCGACCACATCTGCAGGAAGCTCCGGCTCAAGCCCGGCGACCGCTTCCTGGACATCGGCTGCGGCTGGGGGGCGCTGGTGATGCACGCCGCCGAGCGCTACGGCGTGAAAGCCCTCGGCATCACGCTGTCGCAGAACCAGCATGCGCTCGCCAATGAGCGCATCCGCGCGGCGGGCCTGCAGGAGCGCTGCGATGTGCGCATCCAGGATTACCGCGAGGTGCCCGGGGAGAGCGTGTTCGACAAGGTCGCCTCCATCGGCATGTTCGAGCACGTCGGGCTGAAGAACCTGCCGGTGTACTTCGGCGCCATCCGGCGGCTGCTCGCCGATGGCGGCATCGTGCTGAACCACGGCATCACCTCGGTGGACCCGGACAGCCGCGCGGTGGGCATGGGCGGCGGCGAGTTCATCGAGAAGTACGTGTTCCCGCACGGCGAGCTGCCGCACCTGTCGCTGGTGATCCGGGAAATGGGCGCGGCGGGGCTGGAAGTGATGGATTCCGAAACGCTGCGGCTGCACTACGCGAAGACGCTGCGCCAGTGGAGCGACCGGCTGGAAGCTCAGCTCGACAAAGCGAAGGACTACGCGGGCGACAAGCGGCTGCGCATCTGGCGCACCTACCTCGCAGGCTGCGCGCACGCCTTCGAGCGCGCCTGGGTGTCCATCCAGCAGGTGCTGGCGGTGAAGAACGGGGATCCGCGCAGAAGCCTGCTGCCGTGGACCAGGGAATACATGTACCGCGGCTAGCCGAGCGCCCTCAGCACCAGGCTTCCCCCCGTCGCCAACAGCACCACCGCCACCGCGCGCAGCAACTGCTCGCGCGAAATCGTCAGAAACATCCGCTGCGCCAAATAGATTCCGAGCTGCGCCGCCGGCACCACAGCTACCGCCACGAGCCAGACCTTCACGTCGAGCAGAAGCCCCGTCAGCAGAAACGCCACCACGCGTAGCGAGATGCTCGTCAACGTCGCAAATCCCATGGTGGCGCGGAATTGTTCCTTGTTCAGCCCGCGCTGCGACAGGTAGATCGCGTAAGGCGGGCCACCCGCACCGAACACCGTGCTGGTGATGCCCCCGGCTAGCCCGGCGATCCAGGCCCAGCCCGCGGCAATCATCTTCCCGGACTCATGCCGGAACAGGCTGTAGAGCGCGTAGCCAGACACGAACGCCCCCAACGCGAACATGCCGGCCGCACGCGGCATGTTGACCAGCAGTGTGACACCAAGCGCAGTCCCCACCAGGATCATCGGCACGAGCCTGATCCACTCGGCCTTCACCGCGTTCTTCGGGTTCTCGAAACCCACGCGCAGCGCGGCGCTTAGGTCAGAAAGTGCATAGAGTGCGAGCGCAAACTGAAGCGGCACGAAGTGGGTCGCCAGGGGAATGGTGATGAGCGCCGAGCCGAAGCCGGTGAGCCCGAACACCAGAGCCCCGGCAAAGGCGATGGGAATCAGCGCGAGCAGTTCCCACTGCCCGCCGAGCAGCTCGCTCAGGTTTTCACCGCCGGGTTGAGCGCATACACGCCGGTGATTTTCGCGCTGCCCAGCACATGCGGCTGGATCGCCTTCAGCAGCTCCGCGCCGCGAAAGCTCGCGCCCACCGGGCAGGTCTCCACGTCCAGCGCGTACAGCGAGAACACGTAGCGGTGCAGGATGGAATCATTCCACGGCGGGCAGGGCCCGTCGTAGCCGTAGTAATCCCCCGCCATGTCCTTGTCGCCCGAGAACCACGCGGTGTAGTCGTTCACGCCCTGGCGCGTGCCGCGTGCCCCCGCCGGCCCGGATTTGCCGCCCGCGGTGACCCCGTTGGAGAACTCGCCTTCGCGGATCGGCCCGGCCTCGGGCTTCAGGTCCACCAGCAGCCAGTGATAGAAATCCGTGCGCGGCAGGGTCGCCGGGATCTGGCGATCCGCCTTGTTGACGTCGTCGGGTTTGCAGGGCACGTCGCTGTCGCAACACACCAGCGCGAGCGACTTCGTGCCCGCGGGCAGGTCCTTCCACGCCAGGTGCGGATTGCGGTTGTCCGAGAGCTTGACGTGCGTGGCCGCATCCGCCACCGCAAACGCGCAGCGCCCCGGAATCGCGCCTTTTTCCATGAAGCTGTCGCTGCTCAGAATCATGCGTCGCCCCCTTCCCGCGCGATTATAAGAGCCTGTGCGTCGCACCGGTTCATGCGCCTGAAGCGCGGCACGTAGCGCGTGAAGGGCAGCCCGTAGCGCCGCTCGAGCGCCTGCGCACGGCTGTTCAACAGATCCCAGTCGAACCTCGGCGGCGCGCCCTTCAGCGCGATCACGATCACGTTCGGATCGTAGAGCGCGTGGAACGCGAGCACCGCCCCGCCGAACGCACGCTCCACGCGCTGCAGGCGCTCATCGAGCTTGGGGTCGTCGTTCATCAGGTTCAAGACCAGCGCGCCGGGCGCCTCCAGCGCGAGCCACGCGGCGTCGAAGAACGCCTGGCTCACCAGCGCAGCCGGCGGATGCTCGTCGGCGAAGGCATCCACGATCAGCAGGTCGCAGCATTCGGGCGCCAGCGCCTCGGCGCCGTCGCCGATCTCCACCCTGAGGCGCGCGTCGTCGGCCGGCAGGTGGAACTGCTCGCGCGCCACCGCCGCCACGCGCGCATCGAGCTCCACCACGCGCGTGCGCAGCCACGGCAATCGCCACCAGAAATACTTCGGCAGCGAACCGCCGCCCAGGCCGATCTTCAGCGCGCGACGCGGGCGCGGATGGAACAGCAGGAAGGCCATCATGCAGCGCGTGTAATCGAGCTCCAGCGCGTAGGGATCAGAGAGCCGCATCGAGCTCTGGATCGCTTCGCCGCCGACATGCAGCGTCCTGACGCCGCGCTCCTCGGAGACGGCGAGTGCCGGCGCTCGCTTCACGCGCGCCGCTCGATGCGGCCGCGCAGCGCCGCCGCGATCGCCGCGCCGGCGAAAGACAGCGCCGCGCAAACGAGGATCGAAACGTCGTAACTGCCGTACAGGTCGAAGGTCGCGCCGGCGAAGGTCGGTCCCACCAGCGTGCCCAGGCCCGCCGCCGTGTACAGCGAGCCCATGATCGCCGAGAGCGCGCGCGGACCGAAGATCTCCATGCAGATGGTCGGCGCCAGCGCCACGTAACCACCGTACAGCGTGCCGAAGAACACCGCGAATACCGCCAGCGGCCAGAAGCTGCGCGCCACCCACCACAGCAGGAACATCAGGCCCAGGCCGACGCCGATCGCCACCAGCGAGCGCACGTGGCCGAGCCGGTCGGCGATGGCGCCGACCGCGAAGCGCCCGACCAGGCTCCCGAGCCCCAGCAGGCTCACCAGCGCCACGCCCTGCGCCTCGGCAAGGCCCACGTCCTGCGCGAACGGCACCAGGTGCACCATCGGCACGAAAAATCCCACACTGATCAGCAGCGCCACCGCGTACATCATCCAGAACGGGCCGCTCCTCAGCGCCGCCCCGAGGGTCATGCCTTGCAGTGTGGTGCCGCTCGCACTCGCGCGCGAAGCGGCGCGGCTACCGAGCGCCAGGGCCGCCGGCACGGCAAGCAGGAGCGTGGCCGTCGCGAGCGCCAGATAGGCATGGCGCCAGCCGAAAGCGCTGATCATCCACGCGGCGAGTGGCGGCACGACCAGGTTGCCGGCGCCGATGCCGGCCACCGCAATACCCGAGGCGAATGCGCGGTTCTGCACGAACCAATGCTGCACGGCGGCGACTGAAGGCACGTAGGACAGGCCGATGCCCACGCCAATGCCGATGCTGTAGGTGACGTAGAGGATCTCGAGCGAAGACGCCTGCGCTGCGCCCGCCATGCCCGCCGCGATGGCGAGCGCCCCGGCCAGGCACACCCCGCGCGGACCGAAGCGGTCGGCGAGCATGCCGCCGGGCACACCGCAGGAGAACCACAGCAGCGCGCACAGCGAGAACACGAGCGAGACGTGCGCGCGCGAGGCGGCGAACTCGGCCTGGAACGCGGTGAAGAACGCGGCAAAGGAGTACGCTGCGCCGAACCCCATGAACATCAGGGTAAAGGCGCACAGCACCACCACCCAGCCGTAGGCCGGCCTGTTCAGGCCAGAGCTCCCCGGGCGGTGATCGGCCACAGCGCCTCCACCACGCCCGCCCGGACGCAAACATACCAGTCGTGCAGGTTGATGGTCGGGTCGCAGTGTCCCGGCACCAGCAGCAGCTTCTCGCCCAGCGCGGGCGCCGTGGCGCCTGGTTCGATCTCGACGAACCCGTGCTCGTCGGAAGCGTGCGTATACGCCAGCCCCGGGCGCTGCCACAGCGCGGGCATGCCGGAGTCGACGCTCGAGGCCTTAAGGCCCGCGTCGACGATCGCGCGATCCGGGCGCGTGCGGCTCATCACCGTGGTCAGCACGAACAGCGCATGTTCGAAGCGCGGCAGCGGCGCCGCCCATTCGTTCTTCGCGTAGTCCGCGTCCATGAAAGCGTAAGACCCGGGCTGGATCTCGTCCCAGGCGCCCGATTCGATCTCGAACATGAAGGTTCCGCTGCCCGCGCCCGTGACGATAGGACAGGCGATGCCGTTGTTCTCCAGCATTTCGCGCGTCATGCGCACCGCGGCGGCGGCCTTGCCGATGAGTGCGCCGCGCTCCGCCATGGATCTCACGTGCTGCGCGCGGCCGTTGTAGGCCTGCAGGCCGGCGAAGCGCAGGTTCGCGCAGGCCGCCACCGAGCGCGCGAGCGCCAGTGCCGATTCGCCCGGCGCCACGCCGCAGCGTCCCATGCCGACTTCGAGCTCCACGTACACGTCCAGTTTTGCGCCGGCGCGGCGCGCGGCCGCGTCCAGCGCCAGGGCGTTGCTCGCGTCGTCCACGCACACACCGATGCGCGCGCGCGCGGCGAGCCGCGCCAGGCGCTCGATCTTGGCCTCGCCCACCACCTCGTTGGAGACGAGTACGTCGGCGATGCCGCCCTCGACCATCGCCTCGGCCTCCGAAACCTTCTGGCAGCACACGCCGACCGCGCCCAGCGCCACCTGGCGCTTGCCGACCTCGGGGCATTTGCTGGTCTTGGCGTGCGCGCGCACGCGCACCCGTCCGCGCGCCAGGTCCGCGACCGTTTTCAGGTTGCGCTCGAAAGCGTCGAGCTCGAGGATCAGGGCCGGCGTGTCCACCTGCGCCAGCGGCTGGCCGACGGTAGCCGGGGGCCTCATGCAGCGCTCGTCTTCGCGCGCTGCGTCACGCCGTACCAGACGATGGCGATCGCCACCACTGCCACCATCGGCAGCGCGAAGAGGTTGACGCGCTCCCAGCCCGCCGCGGTCACCGTGAGGCCCGAGGTGAACGAGGAGATCGCCAGCATGATGAAGATCACCTGGTCGTTGGCCCCTTGCGCCTTGGCCATCTCCTCGGGGCGGTAAGTCTGGGTGAGCAACGTGGTGCCGCCGATATACAGGAAGTTCCAGCCCACGCCCAGGAGCACCAGGGACCCCCAGAACTGCGTTACCGCAATGCCGGAGAGGGCGATGCCGATGGCGGCGAAGTTGAGCAGTGCGCCGGTGAACATCACCGGCAGCACCCCCAGGCGCCTGATCAGCCGGCCGGTGACGAACGAGGGCGCGAACATGGCGATCACGTGCGAGGAGATGACGAAGGCGGCGTCGCCGTACGGATGGCCGCACACGCCCATCGCGATCGGCGTCGAGGTCATGAGGAAGTTCATCACGCCGTAACCGATGGCGCCCGCCATCACGGCGATGATGAACTTGGGCTGCGCCGCGATCTCGGCGAGCGGCCGGCCGGGCGCCGCCTGAGTCCTCGCATCGGGCGTCGGGATGCGCATGAAGCGCAGCAGCAGCATGGTGGCGAGCGAAAAGCCGATGAGCGCCAGGTAGGCGCCGGTGAAACGCGGCGCAATCAGGTCCACGGTGAAGCGGCTGGTGGTCGGGCCGAGGATGCCGCCGACCAGCCCGCCCGCGAGCACCAGCGAAATCGCGGTGCTCTTGAAGTCCGCGCTGGCCGCGTCCGCCGCGGCGAATCGGTAGTACTGGCCGTAGGCGTTGTACACGCCGAAGACGAGCGTGCCGAAGCACAGCGCCCAGAAGCTCTGCAGCCAGAGCGCCGCGGCACAGATCAGCGCACCTATGATGCCCCACAGAGTGCCGGCGCTGAGGCCGCGCTGGCGTCCGACGCGCTTCATGTGCAGCGACGCGGGCATCGTTGCCAACGCCCCGCCCACCACCCAGCAGGTCACGGGCAGCGTGGCGAGCGCCGCGCGCGGCGCGAGCGCGAGCCCCGCCAGGCCGTTGATGGCGATGAGCGTCGCGTTGTTGGTGAGCAGCAGCGCCTGGCAGGCGGCGAGCAGCCCGACGTTGCGGCGGGTACTGTTCATGTATACAGTATCGGGAACCCGATCATTCTAGAGTGAAATGAACCTCCAGCGCGGCGCGCTTTCGCAGATCCAGGGGCGATTCGAGACCGAGGCGCGCGATCCCTTCGACGACGGCTGGGCGCGCGAGGACGAGCCCCTCGAGCCGCTGCAGACCACCGTCACGGTGGAGCGGGCGCGCTCGATCATCGCCCGGAACGATTCTCCGGACATTCCCTTCGACCAGTCGATCAATCCCTATCGTGGTTGCGAGTTTGGCTGCGCCTATTGCTACGCTCGCCCAAGTCATTCCTACCTCGAACTTTCGCCGGGGCTCGATTTCGAGACCAAGATCTTTGCCAAGACCAACGCTGCCGAGTTGCTGAGGGAAGAACTCGCGAAGCCCGGCTACAAGGTTTCTCCGATCGCCTTTGGGACCAATACCGACTGCTATCAGCCACTCGAGCGCAAGTACCGCATCACGCGGCAAATCATGGAGATCCTCGCCGAATGCGACCACCCGCTGACCATCGTCACCAAGGCGGCGCTGGTGGAGCGCGATCTGGATCTCCTTGCGCCGATGGCGCAGAAGAACCTGGTCAAGGTGTACGTCTCCATCGGCACGCTCGACCGGGTGCTGGCGCGCAAGCTCGAGCCGCGTGCCGCGAGCCCTCAGCGGCGGCTCGATGTGCTGAAGGCCCTGTCGCAGGCGGGCGTGCCCTGCGGCGTGATGGTCGCGGCGCTGATCCCGGCACTCAATGACCAGACGCTCGAACATGTGCTGGAACAGGCGGCCAAGGCCGGCGCGCAGGAAGCCGCCTACGTGATCCTCAGGCTGCCGCACGAGCTGAAGGCCCTGTTCAAGGAATGGCTCGCCACGCATTTCCCGGAGCGCGCCGAGCACGTCATCAGCATCGTGCGGCAGATGCGCGGCGGCAAGGACAACGATCCGCGCTTCGGCGAAAGAATGCGCGGCACCGGAAACTACGCGGAGCTGATATCGCAGCGCTTCTCCATCGCCTGCCGCAAGTTTGGTCTCAACGGCCACGGCGGCGGTCGCCGCACGCCCGAGCTCGATTGCACAAGGTTCGTGCCGCCCTCGCCCGCGGGGCAGATGAAGCTGTTCTGATGCGCGCCGCGGCCGTCGCCGGCGGTTGGGCCTACGCCTTCGGCATCATTGTCCTGTCGCTCACGACCTCGCCGCCCGATCCTGGCATCGCCTACGGCGACAAGCTGGGCCACCTGCTCGCCTACGGCGGCTTGATGTTCTGGTTTTGCTTCTTATACCGATCTAGCTATACACGGCTTGCCTACGGCACGGGCTGGATCGCGCTGGGCGTCGCGCTCGAGTTTGCGCAGGGCGCCATGGGCACCCGCAGCTTCGAGCTCGCGGACATGGCGGCCAATTCGCTGGGCGTGCTGCTGGGCTGGGGGATCTCCGCTACGCTGCGCAGGTGAGCACCGCGCGCGCGCAGCGCATCCTCGACAGCCCGATCCTGCCCACGCTCGCGCGGCTCGCTGCGCCGGGCGCGCTGCTCGCCCTGTTCCAGACCGCGGTGTCGATTGCCGATATGCATTTCGTCGGGCGCCTGGGCACCGAGGCGCTCGCCGGCCTGGCGCTCGTCTTCCCGCTGGTAATGCTGCTGCAGATGCTCTCTGCCGGCGCCATGGGCGGCGGCGTGTCTTCGGCGCTGGCGCGCGCGCTCGGCGCCGGGCGCGAGGACACGGCGAAGAGCCTGGTCGCGCACGCACTCGTCATTGCACTGGGCGGCGGCCTCGCCTTCACCGCCCTGCTCCTCGCCTTCGGCGACGCGCTGTACGCGCTCCTCGGCGGGCAGGGCGAGGCGCTCGCGCAGGCGCTTGCCTACTCGCATGTGCTGTTCGCCGGCGCAGTCGGCGTGTGGCTCGCCAACACGCTGGCGAGCGTGCTGCGCGGCAGCGGCAACACGCTCGCCCCCGCGGTCGCGCTGGCTGCCGCAGCGCTGGTGCAAATCCCGCTCTCGGGTGCGCTCACGCTCGGCTGGGGCCCGTTTCCGCGCCTGGGCATCGCCGGCGCGGCGCTCGCCTACGTCGCCGCGTTCCTCGTTGCCAGCCTCCTCATGGGCGCGATGGTCTGGCGCGGAGGCCTGCAGCCCGGGCGCGCGCACTGGCGCCTGGAATGGCGCGTGTTCCGGGAAATCCTTCGCGTGGGCGCGGTGTCCTCGCTCGGCGCGCTGCAGACGGTGCTCACCGCAGTGATCCTCACTGGCTTCGTCGGCAGCTTCGGCACCGCCGCGCTCGCCGGCTACGGCGTGGGCGTGCGCCTCGAGCTGCTGCAGATTCCGCTGGTGTTCGCCATCGGCCAGGCGCTGGTCATCATGGTGGGCACGAACATCGGCGCCGGGCGCGGCGCGCGCGCCAAGCGAATCGCCTGGACGGGCACGGCGCTCGCCGCCGCCATTTCGCTGGTCATCGGCCTCACCGTCGCCATGTTTCCGGGCGCCTGGATCCGCATCTTCAGCGACGACCCCGCGGTGCTCGCCGCCGGCAGCCAGTACCTGCGCATCGTCGCGCCGTTCTATGCGCTGTTCGGCGCCGGCATGGCACTGTATTTCGCTTCCCAGGGCGCGGGGCGCATGGTGCTGCCGGTGCTCGCCGGCACGGTGCGCCTCGCCGTGGTGGTGGCGGGCGGCGCGCTGGTGGTGGCGTTTTCCGGGCCGCTGGCCGCGGTGTTCGCGGTGATCGCCGCCGGCATCGCGCTGTTCGGTGCGCTCATCATCGCCGTGGTGCAGCGCTCGCGCTGGGAAACCTAGGCGGCGAAGAACTCGATCAGGGCGTCGAGCGTCGCGTCGGGCGACTCGACCATCAGAGAGTGGCCGGAAGTCGCCAGCTGCACCAGCTGCGCGCCCGGCACCAGTTGCGCGAACGCCTGACCCGCCTTTGCGGGCGTCATCTGGTCGCGGCGCCCGAGGATGAACAGCGCCGGGCACCTCACTTGCGCGCCGGCTTGCGGCCCACCCGCGTAGTCGTTGCACGCCTTGAGGTCGTTGTAGAGGACACCGGGCGCGAGGCGCGAGAGCCGAGCCAGCATGTCGCCGTACATCCACATGCCGGGATTGGGGTTGCCGCCGAGGGCCACCTGCGACGCATGGCCCCAGATGGTTTCCATGTCGTAGGCGGCCGGGTCGTTCGCCTTTGCCGCATCAAGGAACGCCTGGCCCACTTTCATCGGGAACGCCGTCCCGAGCAGCGCGATGCGCTCAACACGTGCGGGCTGGCGCGCGGCGCATTCGAGGGCCGCGAGCGAGCCCATCGAATGCCCTACGACTGCGGCCTTGTCGATCTCGAGCGCATCAAGCAGGCGAAACACCCAGTCAGCCATCTCGCCGATGATGGCGAGCGGCGGCCCGTCGGACCGGCCGTGGCCCGGCAGGTCCACGGCGAGCACGTTCCTGCCGTGGTAGCCGAAGTAGCGGCTCTGCAATCCCCACGAGGAATGGTCCAGCCCGGCGCCGTGCACGAACACGATGGTCGGCTGCGCCGCGTCGAGCGCGTGCGCCGCGGTGTAGGCGAAAGCCTGCCGGCCGTCGACGGCCAGGTTCACTTTTGCGCCGCCTTCAGCGCGCGCGCGAGATCCTCGAGCAGGTCTTCGGGGTCCTCCAGCCCGATCGACAGGCGCACGGTCCCGGGACCGATGCCCGCCGTCCTCAGGTCCTCGTCGCCCATGCGGTAGTGCGTGGTGCTGGCCGGATGGATGACGAGCGATTTCGCGTCGCCGACGTTGGCAAGATGGGAAAACACGCGCAGCGCCTCGATGAAGCGCTGGCCGGCTGCGCGCCCGCCCTTGATGTCGAAGGTGAATACCGCGCCGCAGCCCTTGGGCAGCAGCTTTTGCGCCAGCGCATGGTCCGGGTGGCCCGGCAGCTCGGGGTAGACGACTTTCTCCACGGCCGTATTGGCGGCGAGGAACTGCACCACCTTGCGCGTGCTCTCCACGTGGCGCGGCATGCGCAGATGCAGGGTCTCGATGCCCTGCAGGATCTGGAACGCGGTCATCGGCGCCATGCAGGCGCCGAAGTCGCGCAATCCTTCGCGCCGCGCGCGCAGCAGGAACGCGCGCGTGCCCGATTCCTCCTCGAAATCCATGTTGTGAAAGCCTGCGTAGGGCGCGGTGAGCTGGGGAAACTTGCCGCTTTTTTCCCAGTCGAAGCGACCCGCATCCACCAGCACGCCGCCGATGGCGACGCCGTGGCCGCCGAGGAACTTGGTTGCCGAGTGGTACAGGAGATCGGCGCCGTGCGCGAAGGGCTGCATCAGGTAGGGCGTGGTGAAGGTGGCGTCCACCAGCAGCGGCAGCCCGGCATCGTGCGCCACTTCCGCCACCGCCGGGATGTCGAGAACGTCGAGCCCCGGGTTGCCGAGCGTCTCGCCGAACAGCAGACGCGTGTTCGGCCGGATCGCCTGGCGGAAATTCGCCGGCGTGCCCGGGGCGACG
Source organism: Betaproteobacteria bacterium (assembly GCA_031389685.1). Taxonomy (GTDB): domain Bacteria; phylum Pseudomonadota; class Gammaproteobacteria; order Burkholderiales; family SG8-39; genus JAABQT01. Next base: position 7,309 of record JANMSV010000023.1, on the reverse strand, counting down.
AACGTGGTGTCGATGCCGAAGCGCTTCAGCGTGTAGCCGAGCAGGTTATGCGAGCCGCCGTACAGCGAGTTCGAGGCCACGATGTGGCTGCCCGCGTCCATCAGCGTGGCCACCGCAAGGTGCAGCGCCGCCTGGCCGGACGCGGTGGCGATCGCGCCCACGCCGCCTTCGAGCGCCGCGACGCGCTCTTCCAGCACCGCCACCGTCGGGTTGGAGATGCGCGAGTAGACGTGGCCGGCGCGCTCCATGTTGAACAGGGACGCGGCGTGCTCGCTGTCGCGGAACACGTAGGACGTGGTCTGGTAGATCGGCACCGCGCGGCTGCCGGTGGCCGGGTCGGGCGACTGGCCGGCGTGCAGCGCGAGGGTGTCGAAGCCGGGGTACTTGGGGCCTGCTGCCATGGGCGACTCCGCAAACAAAAACGCCCCTCGAAAGGGGCGTCGTCAAATGAACTGTCCTAGTGCAGGTTCTTGCGGCTGGGCCGCGTGCCGTACTCGAAGGCGCGCTCGGGCTGCTTCTTCTCCGCCCCCGTGGCCGACTTGTCCTTCCAGTCGCGGTCGAACAGCTGGTTCACCAGCGCCGCCACTTCGGCGGATTTTTCCTTGTCGAACTGACGCTCGAGCAGCGCCGAGATATCCTCGATCATGCAGCGGCGCTGCGCCTCGTGGATCGCCTGCGCCGTCGGCCCGACGAACAGGAGCTTGGATTCCTGCTCGCCGTTCTCAAGGTACACGGTGAGGTCGACTTCGGCCGCCTCGTAGCAATAGGGGCCGAGATTGTCGAGCGAGGACTGCAGCGCGATATCGAAGCTGCGGCCGATCTCGCCGGTCCAGCACACCAGCAGCAGCAGCTCCTTCTCGTCGAAGCGGATGCCCGGCTCGTCGGCCTCCAGGCTCTTTACGTCGGCGAGCGCATCGGCGTCCAGGTACTCGAGCCAGGGCGCGAACGCCAACTCGACCTGCTTGCGGGAAACCCCTTCGAGGATGGGGATGTCGGCGTGGACGTGGACTTCGTGCCGCATGGGAAACCTCACGACGGTAGCGGAGGCGAAGTTTATCATGCGGGCATGGTGAAACCGGACTACGCGGGCGGCGGATTCGTCAACCTGATCGCCTCCCTGGTCGAGGCCTGCGGCGGCGCGCCGCGCCATGCGCCGCTCGCCGCGCTGCCGGCGGCCGAAGCGGCGTGCGCGGCGAACGTCCTGCTGCTGATCGTGGATGGCCTGGGGGACAACTACCTGCGGCGCGAGGGCGCGGGCGGCGCGCTGCTCTCGCAGCGGCGCGGCGCGATCACTTCGGTGTTTCCTTCCACCACGGCGAGCGCCATCACCACCTCCTATACCGGCTGGACGCCGTTCGAGCACGGGCTCACGGGCTGGTTCACGCTGTTCGGCGAGGCGGGCTGCGTGGGCTTGCCGCTGCCCTTCCAGCGCCGCGGCGAACGCACGGCGCTCGGCGCTGCGCCGGCGGCCTTGTACCGCGCCGGCCCGCTGTTCGACGGCCTCGCACGGCGCAGCCTCGTCGTGACCTACCGCCCGATCATCGACTCGACCTACAACCTGCATCATTGCGGCCGCGCCGAGCGCCTCGCCTACGACAAGCTGGAGGGCCTGGTCGCGCAGACCGTCGCCGCGGTGAAGTCCGCACCCGGGCGCAAGTTCGTCTATGCCTACTGGCCGGAGTTCGACACGCTGTCGCACCGCCATGGCAACGGCAGCGCCGAGGCGCGCGCGCATTTCAAGTCGGTGGACGCCGCCTTCGGCGAACTGATGCACCAGCTCGCGGGCACCGACACGCTGGTGGTGGCGACCGCCGACCACGGATTCGTCGACAGCATCGGCGCGGACGCGCTCGATTTCGCAGACGCGCCGGGGCTTGCCGGCCTGCTGCGTTATCCTCTGTGCGGCGAGAGTCGCATGGCCTTTTGCCACGTGCAGGCGGGCCGCGAGCGCGAATTCCTGCAGCGCGCCGCCGACTGGCTCGGCGAGCGCGCAGAGGTGCGCCCGAGCATGGAACTGGCCGAGGAAGGCTGGTTCGGCGGCGGCGATGCGCATCCGCGCCTCGCCGAGCGCATCGGCGACGTCGCGCTGCAGATGAACGGGCGCGTCACGGTCAAGGACTGGACGCCGGGGGAGCCCAGACACCGCCACGTCGGCCACCATGGCGGGGCGAGCGCAGACGAAATGTTGATTCCACTCATCGTGGGGAGCGTATGAAAACCAAGACCAACGGCATCGATACCAACTACGAACTGCACGGCAAGGAAGGATGGCCCTGGCTCGTGCTCAGCCACTCGCTCGCCTGCAGCGTGCGCATGTGGGACCCGCAGATCGCGGCGCTGAAGGGGAGCTACCGCATCCTCGCCTACGACACGCGCGGGCACGGCGCGAGCGAGGCGCCGAAGGGCGCCTACACGCTGGAGATGCTGGCGGACGACCTGAAGGCGCTGCTCGAGGCGCTCGGCGTGAAGAACCCGCACTACTGCGGGCTGTCGATGGGCGGCATGATCGGCCAGACCTTCGCGCTGAAGTATCCGGGCGTGTTCAAGACCGTGACGCTCGCCGACACCACCAGCCGCTACCCGGCCGAAGCCTGGCCGCCGTGGCAGGACCGCATCAAGCTCGCCGAGGAAAAGGGCATGGCACCGCTCGTGCAGCCGACGCTGGAGCGCTGGTTCACCGAAGCGTTCCGCAAGTCCAATCCCGGGCCCGTGGCGGCGATCGCCAAGCTCATTGCGTCCACGCCGGTCGCGGGCTACGCCGGCTGCTGCCACGCCATCCCGAAGATCAATCTGACCGCGCGGCTGAAGGAGATCAAGACGCCGATGCTGGTCCTGTGCGGCGACCAGGATCCCGGCACGCCGCCGGCGATGGCGCGGGAGATCCATGACCATGCGCCGGGCTCGAAGCTGGTGATGATCAAGCAGGCGGCGCACCTCGCGAACGTCGAGCAGCCGGGGCAGTTTACCAAGGCGCTGTCCGGCTTCCTCGCCGCGCACTGATATGTCCAGAGTGGAAGGCGGGTGCTTTTGCGGTGCTATCCGCTACGCGGTGAGTGGCGAATGTTCGAACGCCATGGTCTGCCACTGCCAGTCCTGCCGCAGGGTGGCGGCAGCGCCAGTGGTCGCCTGGGTCACTTTCCCATTCAAAGGATTCCGCTTTACCAAAGGCAAGCCGGCGGAGTTCCGTTCCTCGCCGCCTGTGCTGCGCAGCTTCTGCGGCGGCTGCGGCACTCCCCTCACCTATCGCCACGACAAGCTGCCCGACACCGTCGACATCACCACCAGCAGCCTGGATGAGCCGGAGCGTTTTCCGCCGACTCACCATTCGTGGTTGAGCCACGATCTCAATTGGGTGAAATTCGGCGACGGGCTGCCCGTCTTCCAGGAGTCCCGGACCAAAAAGAGCGGCGCCTGACTACTTCTTGCCCAGCCCCAGCCGCGCCGCGCCTTCGGTGTAGAGCTTGATCTTGTCCTTCATGAAGGCGTCCATCTCGCCAGTCCCGATGTTGATCAGCTCGAAACCGCTCTTCGCGGCCAGCTCCTTCATCTCAGGTTCGTTGTTGAGCGCCATCCACAGGTCCGAAATGCGCTTCTTCGCGTCCGCCGGCGTACCCTTGGGCACGCCGATGCCGCGGTAAGCGCCGTCCACCCAGTCGACGCCCAGCTCGCGGAAGGTCGGCGCATCGGGCAGCAGCGGGTGGCGCCTTTCCATTGCCACTGCCAGCGCGCGCACCTTGCCCTTGTTGTTGACCGCGAACGCCGTATACGAGATCGCGCCGCCCACGTGGCCGCCGAGCACGGCGATGGTCATGTCTCCCGTGCCCTTGAAGGGGATGTAGGTCGTCTTGAAGCCGAAGGCCGCGTTCATGCGCTCGTGTGCGGCGTGGTTCGCCGAATTGAGGCCCGAGCCGCCCAGCGAGATCTTGCCCGCTTCCGCCTTCGCCGCCTTCACGAAGTCCTGGAATGTCCTGATCGGGCTCGACTCCAGCACCACCAGCGCGTCCGGGGTGTAGTGAAACCAGAACACCGGCGTCACGTCGTCGGTCTTGTACTGCACCTGCCCCTCGATCGGCTGGAACACGATGTGCGGCAGGTTGATGCCGACGATGTTGGTGCCGTCGCTCGCCAGCTGGTTCATCTGCGACCACATCAGGCCGCCGCCCGCGCCGGGCTTGTACTGGATGATGGTCTCGATGGCCGGGCAGCGTTTCTTCAGCACCACCTGCTGGTGGCGCCCCGACAGGTCCGACTCGCCGCCGGCGGGGAACGCCTGCCAGTAGTTGATGTTCTTGTCGGGACAGGTCTGCGCCTGCGCCAGCGGCGCGGCGGCGAGGCACAGAACGGCGATCAGTCTTTTCATTGTGCAATCCTCCTTTGTTGTCCACGCAGATTTAGCACCTCGCGGCCGATCTGGCAATGTCGTTGCAGGGAGGTAAGATACGACAAAGATTCTTGAAAGAGGGAGCCGAGATGGGTCCCGAGTCGGAAGGCTTCCTGACGAACTGCTGGTACGTCGCCGCCTAGGCGCCGATCCCGGCAATCCGCCGGTCGAGGATCTCCTTCGACTGCTCGAGCGCCGCGGCGCATCGTGCCGGCCCGCCGCACACCAAGATGATTGAGAGCGCAGGCACTGCCACAGAGGGTCCATACGATGATATGGCTTAGCGGCCATATCCATGCTAGCCTTCGACCATGGCGAAGGCACGGTTCGATTGGGACCCGCTGAAGGACCAGGAGAACCTGAAAAAGCACGGGGTGGCCTTCGCGATGGCGCAAATCGCCTTCGCTGACACCAGGCGCGTCATCGCGGAAGACCAATCCCATCGTAGGAGCGAGCCGCGGTACTACTGTTTCGGATGGGTAGAGGGCGGGGTACTCACCGTCCGATTCACCTACCGTGACGGGGTGATCCGCATCTTCGGAGCGGGCTATTGGCGAAAGGGAAAGCGAATCCATGAGCGAGAAAATCAGGTACACAGACGAACCACTCGGGGACCCAATGGTCGTTCCTGACTTCCTACCTCGCCCGGAGGATCTCGTTTTCCGGGATGAAGGGGTCAAGGTCACGATCGCGCTGAGCAAGCGCAGCGTGGAATTCTTCAAAAGCGAGGCGCTGAAGCACAACACCCAATATCAACGCATGATCCGGCGGTTGCTTGATGCTTACGCGGAGCATCATGCGCGGCGCTCTCCAGCCGCGCGTTCAAGCCGGACGCGCGCAAAGGCGGCGCGCGCCGGTTAACGCGGACGCCTTCGAATTCCGCTTCGTCGAGATTGAACTGAAGTAGCCGCCTAAACGCGCCCGATCCCGGCAATCCCCCGGTCGAGGATCTCCTTCGACTGCTCGAGCGCCGCGGCGCGCCATTTCGCGTCGCCGGGATAGAAGCACTCGCAGAACTCTTTGTGCACCTTCGCCGCAAGGGCAGGCTGTTTTGCACCGCAGTAGCGCAGCCACCGCCCCGCCATGTTGGCGCGCTGCACCTCCTCACGCTTGAGCGTGCCGAACTCCACCACGATGCAGGTCACCTGCGCCTTGGGCAGCATGGCGGCGAAACCGTCGATCAGCACGCCCTGGTAATCGGCGAGCGCCTTGTGCGTTACGCCGGCGAGGTTCACGGCGCGCTCGCCCCACCAGGCACGCGCGCGCTCGCGCCCCGGCGAGCCCTCCTTATGAAAGCACAGGTAGATGTGCTCCATCCACGGGCCGATGCCGGTGTGGAAATCGATGATCGCGGCGTGCTTCGCGTGCGCCACGTGCTTCAGCACCGCCTCGCGAAACGAGTAGGTCGCCCACTGCTCGCGCTGCCCGCCGAAGTAGATGCCGTCGGCGTGCGAGTACTGCCCGCCGTTGAACGCGGTGGAAAACGCCTTCTCGCCCACCTTCTGCCGGTATGCGTCCAGCCCGCGGAAGATCCCGGCGACGCTGGCGTCGCTCCATTCCTCCGGCGTGACGATCGGGTGCACCTCGGCATAACCCGGGTTCGCGGGATAGGGCTTGGCGTGGTCGAGGAAATTGCGGTTCAGGTCGACGTTCTCCTCGGTGCCGCGCGCCTTGTGCGCGAAGCCCCAGGGATTGTGCGCATGGAACAACACCATCGCGGTGCGCTTGGGCAGGCGCTGCGCGCCGCCCCCGAGCAGCCAAGCTGTCTGCGCGGCGGAACCCGAATAACCCTCGATGCCATGCGTGCCGCTGCCGGCGACCAGCACGCGCTCGGCGTCTTCCGGACCGCCCACCGCCACGTCCAGACACAACGGTTCCCCGTCCGGGCCCTTCAGCGTCGGGTGGCGATACTCGTACACCGTGGCGCCCGCGCCGCGCGCCGCGTCCACGAACTTGGCGCGCGCTTCCAGGTAGGAAGCCGAAAACACCGACAGGTCAGCCATCGATGCCCTTCCAGCGCGCGAGCTTCGGCGAATGGATGCCGAACAGATCGAGCACGCGGCGCACCGTGTGCAGGACGAGCTCGTCGATCGTCTTCGGCCTGGCATAGAACGCCGGCACGGGCGGGAACACGACCCCGCCCATCTCCGTGACCTGCACCATGTTCCTCAGGTGCGCGAGGTTGAGCGGCGCTTCGCGCGGCAGCAGCACCAGGCGCCGGCGCTCCTTGAGCACCACGTCCGCGGCGCGCGAGACCAGATCGTCCGCGTGCGCATGCGCGATCGCCGCCAGGGTCTTCATGCTGCACGGGGCGACGATCATGCCCTCGGTGAGAAATGACCCGCTGGCGATCGCCGCGCCGATGTCCTTCGGGTGGTAGGCCTGGTGCGCGAGCCGCTCGATGTCCTTCCTCTTCAGACCCAGCTCCTGGTGCGCGTTCAGCACGCCCGCGTCGGTGAGCACGAGGTGCGCCTCCCAGCCCTTCAGCGCGCGCAGTTCCTCGAGCAGGCGGATGCCGTAGGCCGATCCGGTGGCTCCGGTAATGCCGACAATGAGTCGCTTCGCTGCCATGCGCGCAAGCTTAGCCCATTACAATTCCGCGGTGAATCCGAAGCTGCTGCTGGTGGTGTTCTGCCCCTTCGCTTCGGGCTACTTCCTGTCGTTTTTCTTCCGCAACGTCAACGCCGTCATCTCCAGGGACCTGGCGGGCGAATTCGCGCTGCCGCCCTCGGACCTGGGCTTCCTCACCGCCACCTACCTCCTTGCCTTCGCCGCGTTCCAGCTGCCGCTGGGCGTGCTGCTCGACCGCTACGGGCCGCGCCGCGTGGTGGCGGCGCTGATGTGCGTCGCCGCCGCGGGCGCGCTGACCTTCGGCCTGGCGCAGGACCTCCTCACGCTGTCCATCGGCCGCGCGCTCATCGGCCTGGG
>JANMSV010000021.1:0-12130 GCA_031389685.1 Betaproteobacteria bacterium | reverse complement strand
CGATGTGGTAACCGGAAATCGACACCGAGTAGAAGTTCTGCACCCGGTGGGCGATGAAGTGCTCCTGGATGTCGCCCATCACCTTGAGCGAGAACTCGGTGGAGAAAATGCAGGTGTTCTGCCCCTGATCCTCCTTCAGGATGTCCGCCTGCACCGTGCCGCGCACCGCCTCCAGGGTCTGCGCGCGAATCGCGGCGGCCTCATTCTCTGCAGGCGCCCGTCCTTTGGCCTGCTTGAAATTCTCGATCTGCTGGTCGATCGCGGTGTTGAAGAACATCGCGAGGATCGTGGGCGCCGGGCCGTTGATGGTCATCGACACCGAGGTCGCCGGATCGCACAGGTCGAAGCCCGAGTACAGTACCTTCATATCCTCTAGAGTGGCGATCGACACGCCCGAGTTGCCCACCTTGCCGTAGATGTCGGGGCGCTCATCGGGGTCGAAACCGTACAGCGTCACCGAGTCGAAGGCCGTCGAGAGGCGCTTGGCCGGCATGTCCTTCGACAGCAGGTGAAAACGCTTGTTGGTGCGGAACGGATCGCCCTCCCCCGCGAACATGCGCGTCGGGTCCTCGTTCTCGCGCTTGAACGGGAACACGCCCGCGGTGTAGGGGAACGAGCCGGGAAGATTCTCGCGCAGGCGCCAGCGCAGGAGTTCGCCGTGGTCCTCGTACTTCGGCAGCGCCACCTTGGGCAGCCTGGTGCCGGACAGCGACTCGTGGCGCAGCCGGGTGCGCAACTCGCGCTCGCGCACCGCGCTGACGAACTCCTCTCCGGAATAAGACTTGACGATCTCAGGCCAGGACGCGAGCAGCTGCTTCGAGCGCGCGTCGAGGGCCGCGTCTTTTTCGGCCACCAGGGGCTCCAGCGCGTCGATGCCGCTCATGCGCTTCGCCTCGGAGAGCTGCTGGCGCTCGCGCGCGAGCTTCGCCTGCGCCGCGCCGTGCGCGTGGTAACCCCGCATGCCTTCGGCGATCTCGGCCAGGTAGCGCGCGCGCTGCGGCGGCACGATGACGTGCACGTTCGAGGACACCTTGCCGGCAGGCCGCGGCAATGCGCCGGCGCCGAGCTTCAGCCCCTTGTCCTTCAGTTTCTGCGCCACCGCGTGGTAGAGGGCCGTCACGCCGTCATCGTTGAAGCGCGCGGCGATGGTGCCGTAAACCGGCATCACCTCCGGGGACTGGCCGAACCCCTGGCGGTTCCTCTGCACCTGCTTCCTGACGTCGCGCAGCGCGTCCTCGGCGCCGCGGCGGTCGAACTTGTTGATCGCCACGAAATCCGCGAAGTCCAGCATGTCGATCTTCTCGAGCTGGCTGGCCGCGCCGAATTCGGGCGTCATTACGTACAGCGTGACGTCCGCCAGCGGCACGATCGCCGCGTTGCCCTGGCCGATGCCGGAGGTTTCCGCGATCACCAGGTCGTAGCCCGCGGCGCGGCAGGCGGCGATGGCCTCGGGCAGGCACTGCGCGATCTCGGCGCCCGAGTCGCGCGTGGCCAGCGACCTCATGAAGATGCCGCTGCCGCCGATCGCGTTCATGCGGATGCGGTCGCCGAGCAGCGCGCCGCCGGTCTTCTTGCGCGTCGGGTCCACCGACAGGATCGCGATCTTCAGCCTGTCCTGCTGGTCTAAACGGAAGCGCCGCACCAGCTCGTCGGTCAGCGAGCTCTTGCCGGCGCCGCCGGTGCCGGTGATGCCAAGCACCGGGGCGGGACGCGCCTTCGCTGCCGCCAGCAGTCCGGCCCGGTCCGCGTACTCCCCCAGTTCCAGCGCGCTGATCACCTGGGCCAGAGCCCTGGCGTCGCCCGGCGGCAGCTTCTTCGGCGCATTACGCGCCACGTCGAAGTCGCAGCGCGCGAGCATGTCGTTGATCATTCCCTGCAGGCCCATCTTCTGGCCGTCCTCCGGCGAGTAGATGCGCGTCACGCCGCAGTCTTCCAGCGCCTTGATCTCGTCGGCGACGATCACGCCGCCGCCGCCGCCGAATACCTGGATCTGCGCCCCACCGCGGCTGCGCAGCAGGTCCACCATGTACTTGAAGTACTCCAGGTGCCCGCCCTGGTAGGAGGAGATGGCGATTCCCTGCACGTCCTCCTGCAGCGCCGCGCTCACCACGTCTTCCACCGAGCGGTTGTGGCCGAGGTGGATCACTTCCGCGCCCGAGGCCTGCAGGATGCGGCGCATGATGTTGATCGAGGCGTCGTGGCCGTCGAACAGGCTCGCCGCGGTGACGAAGCGGATCTTGTGCTTGGCCTTGTAGACCAGGTTCTTCGCGTCCGACAGGTCCGTCATGGGAGGGTTAGGCTAGTTGACGTTGACGTAAACGTCAATCCCGGGTGGACGGGTCCTGCGCGTCGATCAAGCGCTGCATCGCCGCGAACACGTCCTCGCAAGTGCGCTTCTCGCCCGGGCCGGACTCGCGCGCCACGCGCTCGGCGAGTGTCACCGGCAGCTCGCAAGCTACGCGGGCGGTGCCCTGATGGTAAATCGTCATCGAGGCACGAATATACGCTTCGCGGCCTTCTCACGATCGGCGTCACCAGCCTGGTCGCGGGCTACTACCTCGCGGAGCTGCTCGATCGCTTTCGCCCCGCGTTCCTGGAGGTCGAGATCGCGGTGTCCGAGGACGAGCACGGCTTCCTCGAGCACATGCTGATCAACGGCGAACTCGATGTCGCGATCCTGGTCGCTGGAGTGGGACCGAGTCGAGTCGCGCACCATCCGCGACGAGCTCCCGACCGTCGACATCGGCCTGGTCTGGCGCCGAGGCGCGGACCTGAACTGGACGGCGCAGGACTTCATCGAGGTGGCGAAAGACCAGAGCCGCGCCAAGGCGCGTCCGGTCGGCGGACGACGTTAATCCATTAATCTTTGTAATTTCAATGTGTTAAGCGTTTACAGGCAACGGCCCATCTGAAAATCCGGTAGGTCGTCACTTAAAGATTAAATTTCCAATTGCCGGCCGCCATTGCTAGGCTGAGTCGCCGTGGAACCGTGCAGAAGAGTTCCCGGTTCCCGCGTCAACACCGGATCCAAGGAGGAAGGGCCATGAACATCCGCAACAAGACATTCGGCGGCGTCGCGCTGCTCGTCGCAGCCGCATTCGCATCGACCGGCGTACTCGCCGCCGGGCCACGCACCTCGATCGGCAAGGGCGAGGGGCGCATCGACATCGTTGCCTGGCCCGGCTACATCGAACGCGGCAGCACCGACAAGAACTTCGACTGGGTCACCGGCTTCGAGAAGCAGTCTGGCTGCAAGGTGCACGTCAAGACCGCGAACACCTCCGACGAAATGGTGGCGCTGATGAACGAGGGCGGGTTCGACCTCGTCACCGCCTCGGGGGACGCAAGCCTGCGCCTGGTCGCCGGCGAGCGGGTGCAGGAGATCAATACGGCGCTGGTGCCGAGCTACAAGAAAATCGACGAGCGCCTGCAGAACGCGCCCTGGCACACGGTGGGCGGCAAGCACTACGGCGTGCCCTACCAGTGGGGCTACAACGTGCTGATGTACAACACCACCGTGTTCAAGGAGCCGCCAACCTCGTGGAACGTGGTGTTCGAAGAGATGAACCTGCCGGACGGCAAGCCGAACAAGGGCCGCATCCAGGCCTTCGACGGCCCGATTTACATTGCCGACGCCGCGCTCTACCTGATGACCACCAATCCCGCGCTGGGCATCAAGGATCCCTACGAACTGAGCGAAGACCAGTACAAGGCCGCGCTCGCGGTGCTGCGCAAACAGCGCAAGCTCGTGGCGCGCTACTGGCATGACGCGTTCGTGCAGATCGACGACTTCACCAACGAGGGCTTCGTCGCTTCGTCCGCCTGGCAGTTCCAGGCGAACATCCTCAAGTCCAAGAACCGGCCGGTGGCCACCACGGTGCCGAAGGAAGGCGTTACCGGATGGGCGGACACCACCATGATGCACGCCAAGGCCAAGCACCCGAACTGCGCCTACAAGTGGCTCGAGCACTCGATCAACCCGAAGCTGCAGGGCGACCTCGCGGCCTGGTTCGGCGCGGTCCCGGTGCGACTCGACGCGTGCAAGGGCAACGCGCTGCTCAGCGACCAGGGCTGCGAGCGCCACGGGCTGAAGAGCTTCGACAAGATCCACTTCTGGCGCACGCCGGTCGCCGACTGCAAGACGCAGAACGGCAAGTGCGTGCCCTACTACCGCTGGGTATCGGACTACATCGCGGTCCTCGGCGGCCGCTAGTCTCCTCGCGCGCAACTGCGGCTTAGTGCGCCGCGGTTGCGCGCTTTTTTCGCATCGCCATGGTCGCCGCCGTTGCGTTCGATGACGTGAGCTGTGCCTTCGGGCCGGTCATCGCCGTCGATCGCGTAAGTCTCGAGGTGCGGGCGGGCGAATTCTTCACCCTGCTCGGTCCGTCGGGCTCGGGCAAGACCACCTGCCTCAGGATGGTCGGCGGGTTCCAGTTCCCGACCCGCGGCCGCGTCCTGATCCACGGCGCGGACGCGACGCGCCTCGCGCCCTACGAGCGCGACGTCAATACCGTGTTCCAGGATTACGCGTTGTTTCCGCACATGAACGTGCGCGACAACATTGCCTATGGCCTGATGGTGCGCGGCGCGGAAAAGGCCGGGCGCTACCGGCGCGCCGACGAAATGCTCGAGCTCGTGCACCTGCCCGGCATCGGCGCGCGCCGCCCCGCGGAGCTCTCCGGCGGTCAGCGCCAGCGCGTGGCGCTGGCGCGCGCGCTGATCAACCGCCCGCGCGTACTGCTGCTCGACGAGCCGCTCGGCGCGCTCGACCTGAAGCTGCGCGAGAGCATGCAGGTCGAGTTGAAAGCCCTGCAGCGCCAGGTGGGCATCACCTTCGTGTTCGTCACGCACGACCAGCAGGAGGCGCTCTCCATGAGCGACCGCGTGTGCGTATTCGACCGCGGTCGGGTCGAGCAGATCGGCACGCCGGAGGAGATCTACGACCGGCCCGCGACGCGCTTCGTCGCGGGTTTCGTCGGCGCCGGCAATCTGCTCGAGGGCGCACAAGCGCGCCGCGTCACCGGATTGGACGCCGCGGTGATGCTGCGCGCAGAGCGGATCCGCATCGCGGCGCGCAGCGAACGCACCGGCGGCGACGCCGCGGGGCAGCGCACGGTGCCGGGAGTGGTGAAGGAGGTCGAGTACATGGGCTCCTACATCCGCTATATCGTCGAGGTCGGCGAAGGCGTCGAACTGCTCGTGAACCACGCCAATCTCGGCGCAGGCGCGGCCCGGCGCAACTTCGCGCGCGGCGCCGAAGTGGCGCTGTCCTGGCCCGAATCCGCCTGCCACCGTATCGGAGCCGGCGCCGCATGAGCGCGCTGCTCGCCGCCGCCGCAGCGCCGGCCGGGCCGCTGCGCTGGCTGTCGAGCTTCCTGTACAACCGGCGCGGCCTGTACCTCGCGCTGCTGCTCGCGCCGCCCCTGTTCTGGCTCGGGGTGGTGTACTGCGGCTCGCTGCTGTCGCTGCTCGCCAGCAGCTTTTTCGGCATGGACGAGTTCACGGGCATGATCAGGCGCGAATTCACGCTGCGCAACTTCGTCGATCTCGCCGCGCCCGCGAACCTCGACGTGATCGTGCGCACCGTGGCGATGGCCACCGCGGTGACGCTGGGTTGCGCGGTGATCGGCTTTCCGATCGCCTACTACATGGCGCGCTACACGCGCGGCGCCCTGCGTGCGGCGTTCTACCTCGGGGTCATGCTGCCGCTGTGGTCGAGCTACCTGGTGCGCGTGTACGCCTGGAAGCTGCTGCTGGCGAAGGAAGGCGTGGTCAACTGGGTGTTCGCCCAGACCGGCATGAGCTGGCTGCTCGAGGCGCTGCTCTCGGTGCCCGTGATCGGCGGGCCGTCGCTGTCGATCTCGACCCTCGGCACCTTCATCGTCTTCGTCTACATCTGGCTGCCGTTCATGATCCTGCCGATCCAGGCGGCGCTCGAGCGCGTGCCGCAGAGCCTGCTCGACGCCTCGGCGGACCTCGGCGCGCGCGACACGGCGACCTTCTGGAAGGTGATCTTCCCGCTTGCGCTGCCGGGCATCGTCGCGGGCTCGATCTTCACCTTCTCCCTGACCCTGGGCGACTACATCATCCCCGGCATCATCGGTGACTCGTCGATGTTCATCGGCCAGGTGGTGTTCCTGCAGCAGGGCACTGCGGGCAACGTGCCGCTCGCCGCAGCTTTCACCATCGTGCCGATCGCGGTGATGGCGGTGTACCTCACTGTCGCCAAGCGCATGGGTGCCTTCGATGCGCTCTGACGGCCGCCAGGGCGCCTCGCGCGCGCTCAAGTCCGCCGCCATCGCCGGGATGGCATTCCTGCACGTGCCGATGCTGTTCATCGTGATGTACGCCTTTTCGAGCGAGGACCAGACCTACATCTTCCCGCCGCCGGGCTTCACGACCAAATGGTTCGGCGTCGCCTGGGAGCGGCCCGACGTATGGCAGGCGATCGAGCTTTCGCTGCAGGTGGCGGTGGTCAGCACCGCGCTCGCGATCGTGCTCGGCACGCTCGCCGCGCTCGCACTTGCGCGCGCGCGCTTCTTCGGGCGCGAAGCGATCTCGCTGCTGCTCGTGCTGCCGATCGCGCTGCCCGGCATTGTCACCGGGATCGCGCTGCGCTCGGCCTACGGGCTGGCCGAGATCCCGTTCGGCTTCTGGACCATCGTCGTCGGCCACGCCACGTTCTGCGTCGTGGTGGTGTTCAACAACGCGGTGGCGCGGCTGCGGCGCACCAGCCCCTCGCTCATCGAGGCCTCGATGGACCTGGGCGCGGACGGCTTCCAGACGCTGCGCTACGTGCTGCTCCCCAATCTCGGCACCGCACTGCTCGCCGGCGGCATGCTGGCGTTCGCACTGTCGTTCGACGAAGTCATCGTCACCACGTTTACCGCCGGGCAGCAGACCACGCTGCCGATCTGGATGCTGCAGGAGCTGGTGCGCCCGCGTCAGCGCCCGGTCACCAACGTCGTGGCGGTGGTCATCGTCGCACTCACTTTCCTGCCGATTCTCGCCGCTTATTACCTGACGCGCGGCGACGAGCACGCGAGCGGCGGCCGCAGATGAACTTGAACAGGAGCCAAGCCATGAAATTCCAGACCCAGTTGCTGATCGACGGCCAGTTCACCAACGGCGAGGGGCGCGCCGAGGAAATCCTCAATCCCGCGACCGGGGCGGTCATCGCCAGCGTGCGCGAGGCCTCCTTCGACCAGGTCAACCGTGCCGTCACCGCAGCCTACCGGGCCTTTGTGTCGTGGTCGGAGACCACGCCCGCCGAGCGCAGCGCCCTGCTGCTCAAGCTCGCTGCCGGCATCGAAGAGCGTGCCGAGGAATTCGCCCGCATCGAGTCGCTCAACTGCGGCAAACCCTACGCCCGGGTGCTCGCCGACGAGTTGCCGGCGATCGTCGACTGCTACCGCTTCTTCGCCGGCGCGGCGCGCTGCATGCCCGGCCTGGCGACCAACGAGTACCTTGCCGGGCACACCAGCATGATCCGGCGCGACCCGATCGGCGTGGTGGGCTCGGTGGCGCCGTGGAATTATCCGCTCATGATGGCGGCGTGGAAGACCGCGCCAGCGCTCGCCGCCGGGAACACCGTGGTGCTCAAGCCCTCCGAGCAGACGCCGCTCACCTCGCTGCGTCTGGCGCAACTGGTGGCCGAGATCTTCCCGAAGGGCGTGTTCAACATCGTCGCCGGGCGCGGCGAGTCGGTCGGCGCACCGCTCATCGAGCATCCGCTGGTGCGCATGGTGTCGCTCACCGGGGACGTCGCCACCGGGCAGAAAGTGCTGCAGGCCGCGGCCAAGACCCTCAAGCGAACGCACCTGGAGCTTGGCGGCAAGGCGCCGGTATTGGTGTTCGACGACGCCGACCTCGCCGAAGTGATCGAAGGCATCCGCACCTTTGGTTACTACAACGCCGGGCAGGACTGCACCGCCGCGTGCCGCATCTACGCCGGCAGCAAGGTGTACGAGCGTTTCGCGGCCGACCTCTCCAGCGCGGTGTCCTCGATCAAGGTCGGTACGCAGGACGAGGAAGGCGTCGAGATCGGCTCGCTGATCTCGGAGCGCCAGCGCAACCGCGTGGCGAGCTTCGTCGAGCGCGCCGCGACCGCCGGTCACATGGAGGTGCTCACCGGCGGCAAGGTGCGCGCCGGGAAAGGGTTTTTCTACGAGCCGACTGTGATCGCCGGCGCGCGCCAGGACGACGAGATCGTGCGCCGCGAGGTGTTCGGGCCGGTGGTCTCGGTGACCCGCTTCACCGAGGAGCAGCAGGCGATCGAGTTCGCCAACGACTCGGATTACGGTCTCGCCTCGTCGGTGTGGACCACCGACATCCGCAAGGCGATGCGCGTCGCCAAGCGCCTGCAGTACGGCTGCACCTGGATCAACACGCACTTCATGCTGGCCAACGAGATGCCGCACGGCGGCATGAAGATGTCGGGCTACGGCAAGGACATGTCGATGTACGCGCTCGAGGACTACAGCGTGGTGCGCCACGTGATGGCGAAGATCTGAGCGCGCCGACGCGCTGCCGGGAGAAAAACCATGGACCTCACCGACCTCACGCTGCTCGATCAGGCCGCTCTATTGCGCCGCGCGCAGTGCTCGAGCCGCGAGATCGTCGACGCGCACCTCGCGCGCATCGATGCACTCAACGGCAAGCTGCACGCCTTTGTCGAAGTGTATGCGGACGAGGCACGCCAGCTGGCGGACGCCGCCGACCGGGCCCGCAAGGCGCGCCTGCCGCTCGGCCCGCTGCATGGACTGCCGATCGGCCTCAAGGACCTGTGCGATATCGCCGGGCGCATCGGTACCGTGGGCTCGCAGATGTGGCGCGCGCGCGTGGCCGAGACCACCTGCGCCACCGTAGAGCGGCTGCTCGCCGCCGGCATGATCCCGCTCGGCAAGCTGCACATGGTCGAATTCGCCTTCGGCGCCTGGGGTACCAACCCGCTGATGGGCACGCCCTGGAACCCCTGGGATCTCGTGCGCCAGCGCGTGCCGGGCGGCTCCTCGAGCGGCACGGCGGTGGCAGTCGCCGCGGGCCTCGCGCCGATCGGCATCGGCAGCGACACCGGCGGCTCGGTGCGCATCCCCTCGGCGTTTAACGGCCTGGTCGGCCTGAAGACCACCTTTGGCCGCATCAGCCTGCATGGCACGGGGCTGCTGAGTTGGACGCTCGATACCATCGGGCCGCTCGGGCGCTCGGTGGACGATTGCGCGCAGCTGCTGGGCATCCTCGCGGGGCAGGATGAGCGCGACCCGGCAACGCTGGCGCAACCACCGCTCGAGTTGCCGGCGGAATTCAATCCTGGGCGACTGCAGCACCTGCGCATCGCGCTGCCCGAGCGCGCACAACTGCCGCCCTTCATGCACCCCGCGGTGCTCGCCGCGTGGACCGACGCCGCGAAACGGCTCGAAAAACTCGGGGCGCAGATCGTGCCGGTGCGCCTGCCCGACTGGTACTTCGACCTTGCGAAACAGGTGGGCACGATCATCGCTTCCGAGGCCTACTCCCTGCACCGCAAGTACATCGAGGACCCGAAGCAGCCGATCGGCGATGCGGTGCGCGAACGCGTCCTGGGCGCCGGCAAGCTTGCGCCGGGCGAGTATGCCGAGACGCTGCGGGTGATGTCGGAACGGCGGCGCGCGTTCCAGGAATGGTTCCGGAAATTCGATGCGCTGCTGCTGCCGACGGTCGCCGTGCCCGCGCCGCCGCTGGACGAAATCGAGGAGCAGGCGCCGATCCCGGCCTACTTGACTCGCCCGGCGAACTATCTCGGTCAGTGCGCGCTCGCGATGCCGGCGGGGCTGCACGAAGGCTTGCCGCTCAGCATTCAGATCATCGGCAAGCCGTTCGCCGAGCGGGTGATTCTCGAGATCGGCAAGGCGTACCAGGAAGACACCGGATATCACAAGCTGCGGCCGGGGATGGGCGAATCAATCATGTAAGGTAGGCGCGATGGCTCTGCCGGAAAAGGGTACAACGCAGGCCGACCGCAGCACTAGCCGGTTGGCGCGCGCCGTCAGGCGCGTGCGCCAGACTTGGCCGGCATTTCTCGTGCTGGGCCTCGGCTTGGTGATGACGCTCGTCGCCTGGCGCTACGCCGGGCAGCGCGTCAGCGGCGAGGCCGAGGTCACATTCGAACACCAGGTTACGCTGGCCGCGGAAGCGCTGGACCGGCGCATCCAGGACAATGTTGGCCTGCTGATCGGACTGCGGGGCTTGTTCAATGCTCACCAGCGGTTTGACCGGCGCGAGTTCCGCCAGTACCTGGCGGGATTCAACATCGCGCAGCGCTACCCCGGTGTCCGGCTCGTGTCGTTCGTACGCCATGTGCCGCAGTCGAAGAAAACCGAGTTCGAGGAAAGCGTGCGGCGCGACCGCAGCCTCGAGCCTCGAGGCTACCCGGATTTCGCGATCCAGCCCGCCGGCGAGCGCAGCGAGTACCTGGTGGTGACCTATCTCGAGCCGCTCGCGGGCAACGAGGGGGGGTTCGGATTTGACTTGCTTTCCGATGCGCAGCGGCGCGCCGCCCTGGAGTACACGCGCGACCGCGGCCAGGCAACGGCGTCCGAGCCGATCAGGCTCGCCTCCGATCCGAAAAAGCGATTGTCGATTTCGCTGCGCATGCCGCTTTACCGCTGGGAAATGCCCACCGATACGGTGGCGGAGCGCCGCGCGGCTTTCATCGGCGTGGTCGCGTCCGCTATCCAGGTGGATGCCGTGGTCAACAGCTTCCTGGGAAAGCGACTCGGTACCGAGTTCGACCTCGTGATCCACGACCTCGGCCACTCGGGCGCGGCCGCGCCGGTGGCCGAGCCCGTCCTGGTGTTCGGCAGCCATCCGGCCTCTGCGAAAAAGGCCGTAGCAAAGAACGGGCGTTCCTCGTTGACCCGGGAGTTGACGCTGGAGGTGGCGGGGCGCACCTGGCGGCTCGAGTTCAGCGCTCCGGTCACGCCGTCGCACGGCATCGGCGGGCAACTGCCGCAGATGGTCCTGCTGGGCGGCGCCCTCACCAGCGCGTTGCTGTTCTGGCTGGCGCTGGCGCAGTTGCTGGCGCACAGCCGCGCCGTGCAACTTGCCGAGAATGCCGCGACCGCTCGAGCTGCCGAAGGGCTGCGCGAGCAGCTCGCGTTCATCCAGCAGTTGATCGAGGCGGTGCCGCAGCCCATTTTCTTCAAGGATGCGGCCGGCCGTTATCTCGGCGTCAACCGAGCGTGGGAACGATTCTTCGGCATTCCCCGCGAGCAATTCATCGGCAAGTCCGTGTTCGAGCTCTATCCCGAGGACCGGGACCTGGCCCGGAAGCACCATGCGAGGGATGAAGAACTGTTCTCGAAGCCGGGCAGCCAGTCCTATGAAGCCGCGATCAAGGATGCGCAGGGCGGCATGCGCCAGACCATCTACAACAAGGCGACGTTCAACGGTTCCGACGGGGCGGTCGCGGGACTGATCGGCACCATCACCGACGTGAGCGGCCTGAAGCAGGCGGAAGCGGCGCTGCGGGCGAACGAAATGCGCTTCCGCGACCTGACCGAACTGTCCTCCGACTGGTACTGGGAGCAGGACGCGAACCTGCGCTTCACCCAGGCGTCCTCGAAGATCTACGAGTTCCAACAGGACGCCGCGCAGCACATCGGCAAGACCCGCTGGGAGACGCCGATCCTCGGCGTGAGCGAGGAGCAATGGCAGGCCCACCGGAAATTTCTCGAGGCGCGCCGGCCGTTCCTCGATTTCGTCTACCAGCGCAAAGACCTGCATGGCCAGCTGCGCACCATCAGCGTGAGCGGGCGACCGATTTTTGACGAGCAGGGCGAATTCAAGGGCTACCGCGGCACCGGGCGCGACGTCACCGAGCAAAAGCTGGTCGAGGAAAAAATCCGTCACATGGCGCACTACGATTCGCTCACCCAGTTGCCCAATCGTGTGCTGCTGCACGACCGCATCGGGCAGGCGATCGCGCAGGCGCAGCGCAACAACGAGGTGCTGGCGCTGTTGTTCATCGACCTGGACCGCTTCAAGGTGGTCAACGATTCGCTCGGCCACCCGGTCGGCGACCGGCTGCTGCAGTCGGTCGCGCGGCGCCTGCTCGCCTGCACGCGCGCCGCCGACACGGTGGCCCGCATCG
>JANMSV010000178.1:0-17871 GCA_031389685.1 Betaproteobacteria bacterium | reverse complement strand
GGGGCGCCACGCCCCAGAACCTGACGCATGGAGACGGTCAAGGCGGACATAGCGATCATCGGCGCGGGAGGCGCGGGATTGCGCGCCGCCATCGCGCTCGCTCAGGCTGAGCCAAAGCTGCGCATTGCGTTGATTTCAAAGGTCTACCCGATGCGCAGCCACACCTGCGCCGCCGAGGGCGGCGCCGCAGGTGTCATCAAGGCTGGTGACAGCCTCGAGCATCACTTCAACGATACCGTCGGCGGCGGCGACTGGCTCTCGGACCAGGACGCGGTCGACTATTTCATTCGCGAGGCGCCGAAGGAGCTGGTCCAGCTCGAGCACTGGGGCTGCCCGTGGAGCCGCGAAGCCGACGGCTCGGTGGCGGTGCGGCCCTTCGGCGGCATGATCAAGCAGCGCACCTGGTTCGCCGCCGACAAATCGGGTTTCCATATCCTGCATACGCTGTTCCAGACTTCGCTGCAGTTTGCCTCGATCCAGCGCTTCGACGAGTTTTACGTCACCGAACTGCTGGTGGACGAGGGCCGCTGCGCGGGGCTCGTCGCGATCGAAATGCGCAGCGGCCAGATGCGGCGTTTCGACGCGCGGGCGGTGATCATCGCCGGCGGCGGCGCGGGGCGCATGTTCCCGTTCACCACCAACGGCGCGATCAAGACCGGCGACGGCATGGCGCTCGCCTATCGCGCCGGCGTGCCGCTGAAGGACATGGAGTTCGTGCAATATCACCCGACCGGGCTGCCCAGCACCGGCACCCTGCTGACCGAGGCTTGCCGCGGCGAAGGCGGCGTGCTACTCAACAGGAACGGCCGGCGCTTCCTGCAGGATTACGGCATGGGGCCGGAAACGCCGCTCGGGCAACCGGTGCTGAAGACGATGGAGCTCGGCCCGCGCGACCGCGTCAGCCAGGCATTCTGGCACGAGCAGAAAAAAGGCAATGCTGTGTCCACCCAATGGGGGGACGCGATGCTGCTCGACATGCGCCACCTGGGCGAGAAGACGATCAACGAGCGCCTGCCGCTGGTGCGCGACATGTCCATCAGCTACATGGGCGTCGACCCGGTGACCGACCCGGTGCCGGTGCGCCCGGTGGTGCATTACATGATGGGCGGTATCCATACCGACATCAACGCGGCGACGCCGCTGCGGGGGCTCTACGCGGCAGGCGAGTGCGCTTGCGTCAGCATCAACGGGGCCAACCGGCTCGGCTCGAATTCGCTGACCGAATTGCTGGTCTTCGGCCGCCGCGCGGCCTTGAGCGCGATGGAGTACCTTCAATCCGGCGCGCGCCCGGCGGACGAAGCGTCGCTCGCCACGCTTGCAACTGCTGCGCAGGCCCACCTGCGCGAGCTGATGCAAAGGAGCGGCGGCACTGACACCGTCGCGGGCTTGCGCAAGGAGATGATGCACACGATGGAGCAGCATGCTGGCATCTACCGCAGCGGCGAGGGCCTCGCCGAAGCTTGCGCCAAGCTCGCCGAGCTGCGCCGCCGCTACCGCGGCATCGAGCTGCACGACAAGACCAACGTCTACAACACCGACCTCCTGCAGGCGCTCGAACTGGGCTCGATGCTCGACTGCGCCGAGGCGGTGGTGCAGAGCGCTCTCGCGCGCAAGGAGTCGCGTGGCGCCCACCAGCGGCTCGATTTCACCGCGCGCGACGACAAGGCATATCTGCGCCATTCGCTGGCCTTCCATCACCCGACGCAGGCGCCGCGCGTGGATTACTGCGACGTGGTGATCACCAGGTCGCAGCCCGGCGTGCGGGATTACTCGGGAGACCACCCGTAATGGGCGAGCGCCTGGTCGAACTGGAGGTGTTGCGCTACAACCCGGAGACGGACAGCGAGCCGCATTTTCAGCGCTATGCGGCCACCTGCCGGGAGGAATGGGTCGTGCTCGACGCCCTGAACCACATCAAGGAGACCCTCGACCCGACGCTCAGCTACCGCTGGTCCTGCCACATGGCCGTGTGCGGCAGCTGCGGCATGATGGTCAACGGCGAGCCGAAGCTGGCCTGCAAGGCGTTCCTTCGAAACTACGAGGGCGCGATCCGCGTAGAGCCGCTGCGGCACTTCCCGATCGAGCGCGACCTGGTCACGGTGATGGACGACTTCATGGCCAAGCTGGCGCGCGTCAAACCGTACCTGATCCCGCGTCAGGAAAGGCCGTTCAGCGAGGGCGAATACCGCCAGACACCGGCCGAACTCAAGCGCTTCAAGCAATACAGCATGTGCATCAACTGCATGCTGTGCTACGCGGCCTGCCCGGAATATGGCCTGATCCCGAATTACATCGGTCCGGCGGCGATCGCGCTCGCGCATCGCTACAACCAGGATTCGCGCGACGGTGGCCGCGAGCAGCGGCAGCAGGAGATCGCGGCGACCGAAGGCGTGTGGGAGTGCTCATTCGTCGGCGCCTGTTCCGAAGTCTGTCCGGAACACGTCGATCCGGCGGGCGCGATCCAGCAGGTCAAGATCAAGAGCACCGTGGACTGGTACCAGGCGCACCTGATGCCATGGTTGAACAAATGAGCCGCAAGCCCTACGTCCGCGAGATCACCTCGGAATGGATCTTCCGCCACCCGCGCTACCTGCGTTACATGGTGCGCGAATTCAGCTGCCTGTTCATCGGCGCCTGGACGCTGCTGATGGTGTGGGGCCTGAAGCAGCTCGCGCAGGGGCCGGCCGCCTGGGCCGCGTTCCTCGAGTGCCTGAAAAGCCCGGCCAGCGTCGGTTTCCATGTGCTGGCACTGGCTTTCGCGGCCTATCACAGCATCACCTGGTTCAACCTGACCCCCAAGGCCCTGCCGCTGCAGATCGGTGAAGAGTTCGTTCCGGACGCCGCCATCGCCGGCGCGCATTTCGCCGTTTGGGCAGCACTGTCGCTCGCGGTGCTTTATTTTGCGGGAGCATTCTGAGCATGGCGATCTCGAACAAGCCGATCGTCTGGGGCCCGTTCGCCGCCGGCGGCACGGTCACTGCTTTCATCACCCCGGCGCTGATCCTGCTGACGCTTCTGGCGGCGCTCGGCCACGCGCCCGACCTGCTGGCCTACGACCGGCTGCACGCGTTCGCGGGCCACTGGCTCGCCAAGCTGGCGGTGGCGGGGGTGGTGTTCCTGTCGCTCTGGAGCGCCGCCCATCGCCTGCGCATCACCTGCTACGACCTCGGGATACGCGCCGACACCGTGGTCGCGACGATCGTGTACGCCGGAGCCCTTGCCGGGACGGGGGCGTCGGTGCTTTACTTGACGCGGATCTGAAGGGAGGAGAGCTGATGAATCCACCTCCGGTTGCCACGCGCGAAAACGCACGGGAAGAACGCTTCAACGTCGTTTGGACCCAGGAGCTGAATGACGTATTCGCCGACGTGGCGCCGTACTACGACCGGGCGAATTTCATCGCCAGCCTGGGACTGTGGGGCTGGTTTCTGCGCAAGTTCATGGCGACGGTGGACATCCGGCCCGGCGAGCGGGTGCTCGACGTCTGCGCCGGCACCAACGCCATCGGCATCGCGCTCCTGAAGCGCGAGCCGACGCTCGAGGTGCACGCCATCGACCGCAGCGCCGCGATGCAGGAAGTCGGTCGCCGCAACGCCGAGGGGCAGGGATTGCGCATTCACAGCATCATCGACGACGTGCACACGCTGCCGTACCCGGACAACTCGTTCGACGTCGCAACCCTGCAGTTCGCCTCGCGACACCTGCGCATCCAACGCGTGGCCTCCGAGATCCGGCGCGTGCTCAAGCCCGGTGGGCGTTTCTACCACTGCGACATGCTTCGGCCCGGGAATCGGACCGTCGAGAAGCTCTATTACGCTTACCTGCGCTTTTGCCTGTGGTTCACCGGTTTCGTGTTCCGCAGCAGGCCCGCGGCGCTCAACTGCAAGGAATATTTCATCCAGGCGCTGCAGATGTTTTACTCCGCGCAGGAGCTCAGCGACATGCTGGAGGACGTCGGTTTCCGCGACGTCACCGCGAACACGGTGTTCGCCGGCATGCTTGGTTTTCACCGCGCGGTGAAGCCGCCGCTGGCCTGAATCGGGAACAGGCACTCGCCGCGCTCAACGGCCGGCTGCTGCGGGAGTTCAGCCGCCGCACCACGCAAGAGCTGCGTGCCGCGCTGCCATTGCGGCTCGCGCTGCGGGCGCTGGAGCCGTTCCTTGCGGAAAACGTGGCCAAGGAAGCGCGCAAGGACGCGATGGTGATACGGTGCGCGGGCGCCGCGCTGGCGGCGGGGACGCCGCCAGCGCCCGCTGCGGCGCGGCAGCTCCTGGCCGCCGCCCGCGACATCGACCGGGAGTTCCTGGTGCGACTCGGCGCGTTTGCGCAGCGCATCGAGATTCGCTACGAGCGCATCGAGCCCCTGCGCTTGCGCCGCATCGAACTCGGCCTGGACGCCGCCTACCGCATCCTCGATGCCTGGCGCAGCGGCCGCCGCCTGCGCGACGCGTTCGCGCAGGGTGAGCTCGAACGCCGGCTGCTCGAGATGCTGAAGCTGTATGCGGATGAAACGCTGGCGCTCAGCCGTTCGGTGCAACTGCCTGGCTTTCTCGAGCCGCTGCGCGAGCGCGTCGCGCAGCGGCTGCGGGAGGCGATGAGCGACGCTGCGCGTACGCTGGTGCGGGCTGCGCCTTCTGCGAAGTAAAACGGGTAGAATGCGCCCTTTCAGCGGACGGTCACGAGATGCGTGCTCGGCTCGTCGCCGGCAACTGGAAGATGCATGGCAATCGGCCGGCCAATCAGGCGCTGCTCGATGCGATCGTCGCCGGTGTCAGAGGCGTGGAAAGCGCCGTTTGCATGCCTTTCCCCTACCTTGCTAGGGGCAGGAACGATTGCGGGGAACCGAGGTTGCACTGGCGGCTCAAAACCTGAGCGAGCATGCCTCTGGCGCCTACACCGGCGAGGTGTCCGGCGCGATGCTGGCGGAGTTCGGCTGCCGCTACGTGCTGGTGGGCCATTCGGAACGTCGGCAGATCTACGGCGAAACCGACGCCCAGGTGGCGGCGAAGTTCACGGCGGCGCGGGCGGCAGGCATCACGCCGATCCTGTGCCTCGGCGAGACGCTCGCGGAACGCGACGCGGGGCGCACCGAGGAAGTGGTGGCAAGGCAGTTGGCTGCTGTGCTGGAACAGGGCGGGATCGCCGACGCGGTGGTGGCCTACGAGCCGGTGTGGGCCATCGGCACGGGGCGCATTGCGACGCCCGAGCAGGCGCAGGCAGTGCACGGTTTCCTGAGGAACCGGTTGTCCGCGGCGACGCGCATCCTCTACGGCGGCAGCGTGAAGCCGCAGAATGCGGGAGCGATTTTCGCCATGCCGGACGTGGACGGCGGATTGATCGGCGGGGCCGCGCTGGTCGCGAAGGATTTCATCGCCATCTGTGCGATGGCGCAACGGAAGGAATGAGGACATGCAACAGTGGACGACCTTGATCATCGTGGTGCACGTGATGCTGGCGCTCGCCATCATCGGCTTGGTGCTGCTCCAGCACGGCAAGGGCGCGGACATGGGCTCGGGTTTCGGCGGCGGCTCATCGGGCAGCCTGTTCGGCGCCACCGGGTCGGCGAACTTCCTGTCGCGCGCCACGGCGGTGCTGGCGACGATCTTTTTCATCAGCAGCCTGGGCCTCGCCTATCTCGGCGGCAGCAAGCCCAGGGCCGAGGGCGGCACGGTGATGGATGCCGTGAAGAAGGAGCAAGCCAAGACGCCGGCGACCGAGGTCCCGAAGCCTGCGACCGGCGATGCCGATGGTTCGAAAGCGCGCGACGTGCCGCAATGATTTTTAGGCCATAATTCCACCCTACGAGACGCCCACGTGGTGAAATTGGTAGACACGCTAGCTTGAGGGGCTAGTGGCCTAATCAGCCGTAGCAGTTCGAGTCTGCTCGTGGGCACCAACTATGCTGGCTGAGTACTATCCCATCCTGCTGTTCATCCTGGTCGGCCTGGCGGTCGGTGTGGCGCCCATGGCGCTCGGCAAGCTGCTCGGCCCGAGCCGCCCCGACCCGGAAAAGCTCTCGCCCTACGAGTGCGGCTTCGAGGCCTTCGAGGATGCGCGCATGAAATTCGACGTGCGCTACTACCTGGTGGCGATCCTGTTCATCCTGTTCGACCTGGAGATCGCGTTCCTGTTTCCCTGGGCGGTGGCGCTCAACGACATCGGCCTGCCGGGTTTTCTGGCGATGATGCTGTTCCTGGGCATCCTGGTGGTCGGTTTCGCCTACGAGTGGAAGAAGGGCGCGCTGGAATGGGAGTAATTCATGGGCATTGAAGGCGTCCTGCAGCAGGGATTCGTCACCACCACGGCCGACAAGCTGATCAACTGGACGCGTACCGGCTCGATGTGGCCGATGACGTTCGGCTTGGCATGCTGTGCCATCGAGATGATGCACGCCGGCGCAGCGCGCTACGACCTGGATCGCTTCGGCATCGTGTTCCGCCCCAGCCCGCGGCAGTCCGACGTCATGATCATCGCCGGGACGCTGTGCAACAAGATGGCGCCGGCGCTGCGCAAGGTCTACGACCAGATGGCCGAACCGCGCTGGGTGATCTCGATGGGCTCCTGCGCCAACGGCGGCGGTTATTACCACTATTCCTATTCGGTGGTGCGTGGTGCCGATCGCATCGTGCCGGTCGATATCTACGTGCCGGGCTGCCCGCCGACCGCCGAGGCGCTGCTGTACGGCATCGTGCAACTGCAAAACAAGATCAAACGTACCAACACCATCGCGCGCTGACTCCATGCCCAGCGGACCGAAGCTGCAAGAACTATGCGGCCTGTTGCAGCAGGCGGGCCTCGCGCCGCTGGAGCGCCTTGGCGAGTTGACGGTCGAAGTGCCTGCGGCGCAATACGCGGCGGTCTGCCTGCAGCTGCGTGATCGCGCCGAGCTGCGCTTCGAGCAGCTGATGGACCTGTGCGGCGTGGATTACTCCACTTACGGCGAGCGCGCGCCGCAGGGTGGACGCTTCGCCGTGGTGTTGCACCTGTTGTCCATCACCCACAACTGGCGGCTGCGCGTGCGCTGCATGTGCGCCGATGACGAGTTGCCGATGCTGCCGTCGCTGCACGAGGTCTGGCCGAGCGTGAACTGGTACGAACGCGAGGCATTCGACCTGTTCGGCATCGTGTTCGACGGACATCCCGACCTGCGCCGCATCCTCACCGACTACGGCTTCATCGGCCACCCGTTCCGCAAGGATTTTCCGATTTCGGGGTATGTCGAGATGCGCTACGACCCCGAGCAGAAGCGCGTGGTCTATCAGCCGGTGACCATCGAACCGCGCGAAGTCACGCCGCGCATCGTGCGCGAGGAGCACTACGGCGAGGGCCGCGGCTAGCGCGATGCCGGAGATTCGCAACTACACCCTCAACTTCGGGCCGCAGCATCCCGCGGCGCACGGCGTGCTGCGCCTGGTGCTCGAGCTCGACGGCGAGGTGATCCAGCGCGCCGACCCGCACATCGGCCTGCTGCACCGGGCCACCGAAAAGCTGGCGGAGACCCGCACCTACATGCAGACGCTGCCCTACATGGACCGGCTGGACTACGTGTCCATGATGTGCAACGAACACGCCTACGTGCTGGCAATCGAAAAGCTGCTCGGCATCGAGGTGCCGCTGCGCGCGCAATACATCCGCGTCATGTTCGACGAGATCACGCGGATCCTGAACCATCTGCTGTTCCTGGGCACCCAGGCCCTCGATCTCGGGGCGATGACGGTGTTCCTGTACTGTTTCCGCGAGCGCGAGGACCTGTTCGACTGCTACGAGGCGGTCTCCGGGGCGCGCATGCACGCGGCTTACTACCGCCCGGGCGGGGTGTACCGCGACCTGCCGGATTCGATGCCGCGCTATGAGGCGCAGCATACGCGCAGCGCAAGCACGCTTGCGCAAATGAACGCCAACCGCCAGGGCACGCTGCTCGACTTCATCGAGGATTTCACCGCGCGCTTCCCGAAGTGCGTCGACGACTACGAGACGCTGCTCACCGAGAACCGCATCTGGAAGCAGCGCACGGTGGGCATCGGCGTGGCTTCGCCCGAGCGCGCGCTGGCGCTCG
Source organism: Betaproteobacteria bacterium (assembly GCA_031389685.1). Classification (GTDB taxonomy): domain Bacteria; phylum Pseudomonadota; class Gammaproteobacteria; order Burkholderiales; family SG8-39; genus JAABQT01. The sequence goes on along the minus strand of JANMSV010000178.1, from coordinate 9,815 downwards.
GCTTCTCCGGGGTGATGCTGCGCGGCTCGGGCGTCGAATGGGATCTGCGCAAAAAGCAACCCTACGAAGTCTACGACCGTATGGAGTTCGACATTCCGGTGGGCATGAACGGCGACACCTACGATCGCTACCTGGTGCGCATCGAGGAGATGCGGCAGTCGAACCGCATCGTCAGGCAGTGCGTGGACTGGTTGCGCGCCAATCCCGGGCCGGTGATCACCGACAACCACAAGGTGGCGCCGCCTTCGCGCGAGGCGATGAAGCGCGACATGGAGCAGCTGATCCACCACTTCAAGCTGTTCAGCGAGGGCATGCACGTGCCCGAAGGGGAGGCCTATGCCGCGATCGAGCATCCGAAGGGCGAGTTCGGCGTGTATCTCATCTCCGACGGCGCCAACAAACCCTACCGCATGAAGCTGCGCTCGCCCGCTTTCGCGCATCTGTCGGCGATGAGCGAGCTGGCGAAGGGCCACATGCTGGCCGACGCCGTCGCCATCATCGGCACGCTGGACATCGTATTCGGGGACATCGACCGCTGATGCTCACGGCCGAATCCCTGAAGAAGATCGACCGCGAGGTCGCCAAGTATCCGCCCGAGCAGAAGCAGTCGGCGGTGATGAGCGCGCTCATCGTGGCGCAGGACGAGAAAGGCTGGCTGTCCACCGAAACCATGGACTGCGTGGCGCAGTACCTGGGCATGCCGCCGGTGGCGGTGGTCGAGGTGGCGAGCTTCTATGGCATGTACAACCTGCGGCCGACGGGCATGCACAAGCTCACCGTCTGCACCTGCCTGCCGTGCGGATTGCAGGGCTCGCTCGAGGCCGCCGACTACCTGAAGAAGAAGCTCGGCATCGGCTTCGGCGACACCACGCCCGACGGCTGGTTCACGCTGAAGGAGGGCGAGTGCATGGGCGCCTGCGCCATGGCGCCGGTGGTGCTGGTGAACAACAAGCGCATGTGCGATTACATGACCAGGGAAAAGTTGGATGCGCTGGTCGACGAGCTGTCTAAGAAGAGCTGAGATGCTGGACTACGGACCCGACGCGATTCTGATGAGCGGCCTGGACGGCGCCAACTGGCGCCTGCAGGACTATGAGAAGCGCGACGGCTACGCGGCGCTGCGCAGGATTCTCAAGGAGAGGATGGCGCCCGACGCGGTGATCGCGGAGGTGAAGAAGTCCGCGCTGCGCGGCCGCGGGGGCGCTGGCTTCCCGACGGGCCTCAAGTGGTCGTTCATGCCGCGCGCCTTCCCTGGCGCCAAGTACCTGGTGTGCAATTCTGACGAGGGCGAACCGGGCACCTGCAAGGACCGCGACCTCCTGCGCTACAACCCGCATTCGGTGATCGAGGGCATGATCATCGCCGCCTACGCCATGGGCGCCACCGCCGGCTACAACTACATCCACGGCGAGGTGTGGGCGATCTACGAGCAGCATGAGCAAGCGCTCGCGCAAGCCTATGCCGCCGGCTACCTCGGCAGGAACATCCTCGGCTCGGACTTCAGCTTCGAGAGTTACGCGGTGCCCGGCTACGGCGCCTATATCTGCGGCGAGGAAACGGCGCTGCTCGAGTCGCTCGAGGGCAAGAAGGGCATGCCGCGCTTCAAGCCGCCGTTCCCGGCGAGCTACGGCCTGTACGGCAAGCCCACGACGATCAATAACACCGAGACCTTCGCCGCGGTGCCCTGGATCATGCGCAAGGGGGCGGACGCCTTCCTCGCCCTGGGCAGGCCGAACAACGGCGGCACGAAGCTGTTCTCGGTCACGGGGCACGTCGCGAAGCCGGGCAACTACGAAGTGAAGCTCGGCACGCCGTTCGCAAAGCTCCTCGGGATGGCGGGCGGCATGCGCGGCGGGAAAAAGCTCAAGGCCGTGATTCCGGGCGGCTCGTCGATGCCCGTGCTGCCTGCCGACATCATGCTGCAGACGGACATGGACTACGACTCCATCGCCAAGGCGGGCTCGATGCTCGGCTCGGGCGCGGTGATCGTGATGGACGAGACCACCTGCATGGTGCGGGCGCTGGAGCGCCTGTCCTACTTCTACTTCGAGGAATCCTGCGGCCAGTGCACGCCGTGCCGCGAGGGCACCGGGTGGCTGTACCGCGTGGTGAACCGCATCGAGAACGGGCAGGGCAGGATGGAAGACCTGGCGCTGCTCGACAACGTCGCCGACAACATCGCCGGCCGCACCATCTGCGCGCTGGGCGAAGCGGCGGCGCTGCCGGTGAAGAGCTTCATCAATCACTTCCGCGACGAGTTCGTGCACCACATCGAGCACAAGGAATGCCTGGTGCAGGGAACGCAGACGGAACCGAAGTGGGGCAGGTCCGGTGCGCACGCGATCCACGCCGTGAAGCAAGCCGCCTAGATGCTTAAGCTGCAGATCGACGGCCGCGAAGTTGAAGTCCAGCACGGCGCCACCGTGATGGACGCCGCCAACAAGCTCGGCATCTACGTGCCGCACTTCTGCTATCACAAAAAGCTCTCTATCGCCGCCAACTGCCGCATGTGCCTGGTCGAAGTGGAGAAGGCGCCGAAGCCCTTGCCCGCCTGCGCCACGCCGGTCACCGACGGCATGAAGGTGCAGACGCATTCGATCGCCGCCAAGAAGGCGCAGGACGGGGTGATGGAGTTCCTGCTCATCAACCACCCGCTCGACTGCCCGATCTGCGACCAGGGCGGCGAGTGCCAGCTGCAGGACCTGGCGGTGGGCTACGGCGGCTCCGCCTCGCGCTACCAGGAAGAAAAACGGGTGGTGCTGCACAAGGACATCGGCCCGCTGGTGGCGGCGGAAGAGATGAGCCGCTGCATCCAGTGCACGCGGTGCGTGCGCTTCGGCCAGGAAGTGGCGGGCGTGATGGAGCTCGGCATGATCGGACGCGGCGAGCACGCCGAGATCGTCGCCTTCGTCGGCAAGACGGTGGATTCCGAGCTTTCCGGCAACATGATCGACTTGTGCCCGGTCGGTGCGCTGACCTCCAAGCCCTTCCGCTACAGCGCGCGCACCTGGGAGCTCTCGCGGCGCAAGTCGGTGTCGCCGCACGACGGCCTGGGCTCCAACCTGGTGGTGCAGGTGAAGCAGGGCAGGGTGATGCGCGTCCTGCCGCTGGAGAACGAAGCCGTCAACGAGTGCTGGCTCTCGGACAAGGACCGCTTCTCCTACGAGGGCCTCAATGCGCCGGACCGGTTGCAGCGGCCGATGGTGAGGAACAACGGCAAGCTCGAGGAAGTGGACTGGGAGGTCGCGCTGGAGCGCGCCGCCGCCGGCCTGCGGGACGCGGGCGTCCTCGCCTCGCCGCACGCGACGCTGGAAGAGCTGTTCCTCGCCGGCAAGCTGGGTGCCGCGGATTTCCGGCTGCGCCACTGCGATTTCTCCGCCGACGGCAAGCGCGCGGGCATTCCCTGGCTCGGCATGCCGATCGCCGAGTTGGGCAGCCTCGACCGCGTGCTGGTGGTCGGTTCGTTCCTGCGCAAGGACCACCCTTTGATCGCGCAGCGCCTGCGCCAGGCCGCCAAGCGCGGTGCGCAGATCCACGTGCTGCATTCGGTGGACGACGACTGGCTGATGCCGGTCGCGAGCAAGACCATCGTGGCGCCTTCGGCGATACCGCAGGCCATCGCTTCGTTCAAGGAGAAGCTCGCCGGCGGCAGGAACGCCGCGGTGCTGCTCGGAAATTTCGCGCAGCAGCACCCGCAGGCGGCACAGATTCACGCGGCCGCGCAGGCGCTGGGTGTGAAGCTGGGCTTCCTCGGCGAGGCCGCCAATTCGGTCGGCGGCTACGTAGCCGGGCTGCCGACCGGCGGCGGCCTGCCTGCCGCAAGTCGCAAGCGGGCGCTACTGCTGCTCAACGTCGAGCCAGAACTCGACTGTGCGGAACCGCAGGTGGCGAAGAGCGCCGGCTTCATCGTCAACCTGACGGGCTGGAAGTCGGACGTGGGCGACGTGCTGCTGCCGATCGCGCCATTCAGCGAGACCGCCGGCACCTTCATCAGCACCGAAGGGCGCGTGCAGGGCTTCCACGCCGTGGTGCCGCCGCAGGGCGAGGCGCGCCCGGCCTGGAAAGTGCTGCGCGTCCTGGGAACGCTGCTCGGCAAACCGGGATTCGGGTTCGACACCCTCGAGGAAGTGCAACAGGCCTGCCTGGGCGGCAGGGACGTCGCCGGGCTGTTGTCGAACCGGATCGAAGCGGTGACGACGCCCGCCTGGGGCGTGACCGGGCTGCAGCGGATCGCGGATGTGCCGATCTATTTTGCCGATCCGCTGGTGCGCCGTGCGAGCTCGCTGCAGAAGACGCGCGACGCGCGCCCGCCGCAGGCCTGGATGAACAGCGCCCTGCTGCAAAAGCTCGGCGTCGCACCCGGGCAGCCGGTGCTGGTCCGGCAGGGCGAGGGCAGCGCGAAACTCATTGCGGCGCTCGACGATGGCCTGCCCGCGGATTGCGTGCGCGTCGCGGCAGCGCATGCCTCGAGCGCCGGCCTGGGCGCGATGTTCGGCGGCCTGAGCGTAGACAAGGTCGCGGTGGAGAGGGTGGCCTGATGGACTGGCAGGTCGCGTTCGCCGAGACTGCCTGGAATCTGGCGTACATCGTCGCCATCCTGGTGCCCTTGATGCTGTCGGTGGCCTACCTCACGCTGTGGGAAAGGAAGCTCATCGGCTGGATCCAGATCCGCATCGGGCCCAACCGCGTCGGCCCGCTCGGCCTGCTGCAGCCGATCGCCGACGGCGTGAAGCTGCTGTTCAAGGAAATCATCATCCCGGCGAATGCGAGCAGGGGCCTGTTCCTCCTCGCACCGATCCTGATGCTGATGCCGGCGCTCGCCGCCTGGGCGGTGATTCCGTTCGCGCCGGAAGTGGTGCTTGCCGACATCAACGCCGGGCTGCTGTACGTATTGGCGCTCACCTCGATGGGTGTGTACGGCGTGATCATCGCCGGCTGGGCCTCCAATTCAAAATACGCGTTCCTCGGCGCCATGCGTTCCGCGGCGCAGATGGTGTCCTACGAACTGGCGATGGGCTTCGCCCTGGTGGTGGTGTTGATGGTGTCGGGCAGCCTGAATCTCTCCGACATCGTGCAGCAGCAGGGCCGGGGCACGTTCGCCGGCATGGGCCTCAATTTCCTCTCCTGGAACTGGCTGCCGCTCGCGCCCATGCTGGTGGTGTACTTCGTTTCCGGCATCGCAGAGACCAACCGCGCGCCTTTCGACGTGGTCGAGGGCGAGTCGGAGATCGTCGCCGGCCACCTGGTCGAGTACTCGGGCATGACCTTCGCGCTGTTCTTCATTGCCGAGTACATGAACATGATCCTCATCGCCACGTTGACTGCGGTGATGTTCTTCGGCGGCTGGCAGCCGCCGATCTCCAGCCCGCTGTTCGACGCGGTGCCGCCATTTTTCTGGCTGCTCGCCAAGGTGTTCGCGCTGGTGTCCATGTTTCTCTGGATCCGGGCGACCTTCCCGCGCTACCGCTACGACCAGATCATGCGCCTGGGCTGGAAGGTGTTCATCCCGCTGACCCTGGTGTGGATCGCGGTGATCGGCCTGTGGATGCAGACACCCTGGAGCCTGTGGAAATGATCGCGCGCGTTGCCGAATTCTTCCGCTCGTTCCTGCTGTTGGAACTGTTCCGCGGCATGATGCTTACCGGGCGCCACCTGTTCGCGCGCAAGATCACGGTGCAGTTCCCGGAGGAGAAGACGCCGCAGAGCCCGCGTTTCCGCGGCCTGCACGCCTTGCGCCGCTACCCCAACGGCGAAGAGCGCTGCATCGCCTGCAAGCTGTGCGAGGCGGTATGCCCGGCGCTCGCCATCCACATCGAATCCGAGGCGCGCGCCGACGGCACGCGCCGCACCACGCGCTACGACATCGACCTGGTGAAGTGCATCTTCTGCGGCTTCTGCGAGGAGGCCTGCCCGGTGGATGCCATCGTCGAGACGCGCATCCTCGAGTACCACGGCGAGCAGCGCGGCGACCTGTACTACACCAAGCCGATGCTGCTGGCGGTGGGGGATCGCTACGAGGAACAGATCGCGCAGGACCGGGAAGCCGACGCTGCGTACCGCTAGACGACAAGAATAATGCTGGAAACCTGGATCTTCTTCGCCTTCGCGGCCGTGCTGCTGATTGCAGCGCTGCGCGTGATCACGGCGCGCAACCCGGTGCACGCCGCGCTGTACCTGGTGCTCGCGTTCTTCACCGCCTCGGCCATCTGGCTGCTGCTGCGCGCGGAGTTCCTCGCCATCACCCTGGTACTGGTGTACGTGGGTGCCGTGATGGTGCTGTTCTTGTTCGTGGTGATGATGCTCGACATCAACCTGGAGCGGCTGCGCGAGGGCTTCTGGAAGAACCTGCCGCTCGCCGTGGTGATCGGCGGCGAGCTGGCCTTCGAGATGGTGGCGGTGCTGGCGGGACGCTATTTCGGTGTGGCCACCAGCACGCGCGTGATGCCGGCAGGCTACAGCAACACCCGGGAACTCGGACGCGTGCTGTACACGCAGTACGTCTACGCTTTCGAGATCGCGGCGGTGATCCTGCTGGTGGCGATCATCGCCGCCATCGCGTTGACCCTGCGGGGGCGCAAGGACACGAAAGCGCAGAACCCGGCGCACCAGGTGTCGGTGCGGCGCGAGGATCGCGTGCGCATCATCTCGATGCCCTCGGAGAAGGAATGACCGTGGGCGCGCTGACCCTGAACCACTTCCTGGTACTGGGCGCGCTGCTGTTCGCCGTCAGCGTGGTCGGCATTTTCCTCAACCGGCGCAACCTGATCGTGCTGCTGATGGCAATCGAGCTGATGCTGCTGGCGGTGAACCTGAATTTCATCGCCTTTTCGCATTTCATCGGCGACCTGGCGGGCCAGGTGTTCGTGTTCTTCATCCTCACGGTGGCCGCCGCCGAGTCGGCGATCGGCCTGGCGATCCTGGTGGTGCTGTTCCGCAACCTCGCCACCATCAACGTCGAAGACCTGGACAGCCTGAAGGGATGAAGGCCGTCTATCTGCTGGTGCCGCTGGCTCCCCTGGCGGGCGCAATCCTCGCGGGCCTGTTCGGCCGCGCGCTGGGCCGCGCGGGTGCGCACTCGATCACGATCCTCGGCGTGCTGGTCTCGTTCATCGGTTCCTGCTGGATCCTGGCCGACGTGCTTCAGGGCAACACCTTCAACGGCAGCGTCTATACCTGGCTGACGAGCGGCGGCGTGCGGCTCGAGATCGGTTTCCTCATCGACCGCCTCAGCGCACTGATGATGGTGGTGGTGACCTTCGTTTCGCTGATGGTGCACGTCTACACCATCGGCTACATGGCCGGGGACCCGGGCTACCAGAGGTTCTTCGCCTACATCTCGCTGTTCACCTTCTCCATGCTGATGCTGGTGATGGCGAACAACTTCCTGCAGCTGTTCTTCGGCTGGGAAGCGGTGGGGTTGGTGTCCTACCTGCTGATCGGCTTCTGGTACACGCGGCCCACCGCAATCCACGCCAACCTCAAGGCCTTCCTCGTCAACCGCGTGGGCGACTTCGGCTTCATCCTCGGCATCGGGCTGGTGCTGGCGCATTTCGGCAGCCTCGACTACACGCAGGTATTCGCGCAGGCGCCGTCGCTGGCGGCGCAGATGACGCTGATCTGCCTGTGCCTGTTCGTGGGCGCAATGGGCAAGAGCGCGCAGTTCCCGCTGCACGTCTGGCTGCCCGATTCGATGGAAGGCCCGACGCCGATCTCCGCCCTGATCCACGCCGCGACCATGGTGACCGCCGGCATCTTCATGGTGGCGCGCATGGCGCCGCTGTTCGAGCTCTCGCCGACCGCGCGCTCGGTGGTGCTGGTGATCGGGGGCATCACCGCGCTGTCCATGGCGCTGGTGGCGCTGACCCAGTTCGACATCAAGCGCGTGGTTGCGTATTCGACCCTGTCGCAGCTGGGCTACATGACGGTGGCGCTGGGCGCCTCGGCCTACTCGGCGGCGATCTTCCACCTGATGACGCACGCGTTCTTCAAGGCGCTGCTGTTCCTCGGCGCGGGCTCGGTGATCATCGCGCTGCACCACGAGCAGGACATGCGCCGCATGGGCGGACTGAACCGCAGCATGCCCATCACCTACTGGAGCGTGCTGATCGGCGCGATTTCCTCCGCCGGCATACCCGGTTTCGCCGGTTTTTTCTCCAAGGACCTGATCATCGAGGCGGCGAAGCACGCCTCGATCCCCGGCGCCGGCTTCGCGTACCTGAGCGTGCTGCTGTGCGTGTTCGTCACCGCCGCCTACACCTTCCGCATGGTGTTCATGGCCTTCCACGGCCTGCCGCACTTCGATCCCGCGCACCCGCCGCATGAATCGCCGAAAGTGGTGACGGTGCCGCTGGTGCTGCTGGCGATTCCCTCGGTATTCGCAGGCTGGCTGATCGGCGAGTTCGTCGACGTCGGCAGTGCCTGGGCGTTCTTCGGCCACGGCCTGGTCTCGCTGCCGTTCTGGCTGGCGCTGGCCGGGATCGTGGTTGCCTATGTCCTGTACCGCCTGCGCACCGACCTGCCCAAGCGCATCGCCATGCTGTTCGGGCCCGTGTACGCCGTGGTGGAGCGCAAATACGGCTTCGATGAACTCTACGCATGGCTGTTCGGCGCGGGCGCGCGGGTGCTGGGCACCGGCCTGTGGAAGGTGGGCGACCAGACGTTCATCGACGGGATGGCGGTCAACGGCTCGGCACGCGTGGTGGGCTGGCTCTCGGGCGTCGTCCGGTTGATGCAGTCCGGATTGCTGAACACTTACGCGTTCCTGATGCTGTTCGGGATCCTCGCCGGAGTCAGCTGGGTACTGTGGCGGTTCTGGGGACAGGCTTGAACGCGCCCCTGCTGTCTCTGGCCATCTGGATTCCGGTCGCCGCCGCGCTGCTGGTGCTGGCCGTGGGCGGCGACCGCCACGCGCCACTGCAGCGCGCCATCGCACTCGCCGGCGCCCTGCTCGGATTCGTGGTGACGATTCCGCTCTACGCCGGCTTCAAGATCGGCGTGGCGGGCATGCAGTTCGTGGAGCTGGCGCCCTGGATCGAGGCGTTCAACGTCAATTATCACCTCGGCGTGGACGGCATCTCGGTGCTGTTCGTGCTGCTCAATTCCTTTATCACCATCCTGGTGGTGATCGCGGGCTGGAGCGTGATCGAGAGCCGGGTGGGGCAGTACTACGCCTCGTTCCTGATGCTCTCGGGCGTGATGAACGGCGTGTTCTCGGCGCTCGACGGGGTGTTGTTCTACGTGTTCTTCGAGGCCACGCTGATCCCGATGTTCATCATCATCGGCGTCTGGGGCGGTGCAAACCGCGTCTATGCCGCGGTCAAGTTCTTCCTCTATACGCTGTTCGGGTCGCTGCTGATGCTGGTGGCGCTCCTGGTCCTCTATGGCAAGTCCGGCGGCAGTTTCTCCGTGCTCGACTGGCACAAGCTGCCGCTCAGCCTCGCGGCGCAGAAATGGCTGTTCTTCGGCTTCCTGTTCGCCTTCGCGGTGAAGGTGCCGATGTGGCCGGTGCACACCTGGCTGCCCGACGCCCACGTCGAGGCGCCCACCGGCGGCTCGGTGGTGCTGGCGGCGATCATGCTCAAGCTGGGGGCCTACGGCTTCGTGCGCTTTTCGCTGCCGATCCTGCCGGATGCCTCGCGCGAGCTGGCCTGGCTGATGATCGGCCTGTCGCTGACTAAAGTCGTTTGCCGCCGTTGAAGTGGATGCTGAAAATACTATTTCGCTGTCGGTATTTGATCTGAAAACCGGAATCGTAAAAGACCGGTTTAATACTGCGGACAATCAGTATTTATTTACGCCATGTTGGGACGAAAAAG
>JANMSV010000177.1:0-6136 GCA_031389685.1 Betaproteobacteria bacterium | reverse complement strand
TGGAAGCGCTGCTCGCCGCGCCGAACGTCGCAACGCCGCTCGGCATGCGCGACCGTGCGATGTTCGAAGTGCTCTACGCCGCGGGCCTGCGCGTCTCGGAGCTGGTGGGGCTCAAGCCCTACGAGGCGAGCCTGGATGCGGGCGTGGTGCGCATCCTCGGCAAGGGCGCGAAAGAGCGCCTCGTGCCGCTGGGCGAGGAGGCGGTGTCCTGGGTGCAGCGCTATCTCGCCGATGCGCGCCCGGTGCTGCTCGGCAAGCGCCAGAGCGACGCCTTGTTCGTCACGGAACGCGGCGCCGGCATGACGCGCCAGGCGTTCTGGCACCTGATCCGGCGCCACGGCAGGCGCGCCGTCCCGGGCAAGGCACTCTCGCCGCATGTGCTGCGCCACGCCTTCGCCACGCACCTCATCAACCACGGCGCGGACCTGCGCGTAGTGCAGATGCTGCTGGGCCACGCCGACATCTCCACCACGCAGATCTACACGCACGTCGCGCGCGAGCGTCTGAAGGCGCTGCACGCCAAGCACCACCCGCGCGGCTGATCCTGCTGGAGGTGGCCATCACAACTAGCGCTTTCGCTCGATCGTCACGCCGACGAACTTGGCGTTGGCGAGGATGCCGATCTTGGCCACCGAGATCTTCGCCCAGGGCGCACCGAAATCCTCCAGCAGCAGCCGCGCGATGCGCTCGGCGAGCGTCTCCACCAGGCGGAAATGCCCGCTGGCGGCGAGGTCCTTGATCCTCAGCGCCACCTGCTCGTAGTCGATGGTGTCGGCGACCTTGTCGCTCTTGAATACCGCGGTGCCGGGCAAGCCGATGTCCAGGTCGATCGACAGCGTCTGCGCGACGTGCCGCTCGCGCTTGTGGATGCCGATGGAGGCTTCGACGCGCAGGTCGCGCAGGATGATCGCGTCCATGGTCGGCCGATTATAGGGGCCGGCGTTAGAATCCGCGCGATGCAGACCGCCCTCGTGGTTCTGGGCGCCTACCTGATCGGCTCGGTGTCCTTCGCCATCGTGCTGAGCAGGCTGTGCGCGCTGCCCGACCCGCGCAGCTACGGTTCGGGCAATCCGGGCGCGACCAACGTGTTGCGCACGGGAAGAACAATGGTGGCGGCGCTGACGCTGCTCGGCGACGGCGGCAAGGGCTGGCTCGCGGTGTTCCTCGCGCAGTTGTGGACCGGCCAATCGGCGCTCGGCGGGCTGGACGTGCCGCTCGCGGGCGTCGCGGTGTTTCTCGGGCACCTGTTCCCGGTGTTCCACCGCTTCCGGGGCGGCAAGGGCGTGGCCACCGCCGCGGGCGTGCTGTTCGGATTCGACGCCTGGCTCGGCCTGGGGACGCTCGTCACTTGGGTGGCGATGTTCGCGTTTTTCCGCCTGTCGTCCCTCGCCGCGCTGGTGGCGCTGGCCTTCGCTCTGTACTACACGTTCTGGCTGTTCGGGCTGCGCCCGGTGTTCCCGGCGGTGGTCGCGATCGCCGTGCTGATGCTCTGGCGCCACAAGGACAACATCCGGCGCCTGCTGGCAGGAGAGGAGAGCCGCGTCGGCGCCAAGGCTAGCGCGCCGCCGCAAGATCCCAGCGCGGGCGCACCGTGAAGGCGTGTCCGCGGCTCGCGGCGAGTCCTGCCTGCATGCGCAGCGCCGCGGCGAGCGCGATCATGGCGCCGTTGTCGGTGCACAGTTCCGCTTCCGGGGTGTACACGTCGTAGCCCTGCGCCTTCGATCGCGCGTCGAGCGCGGCGCGCAGCTGCTGGTTGGCGCCGACGCCCCCGGCGACCACCAGCCGCGTGAGCCCCGTGCGCAGCATGGCCTGGTCGCATTTCGCCACCAGCACCTCGACGATCGCGTCCTGGAAGGCGCGCGCCACGTCGGCGCGGAACTGTGCGTCCCCGTCAATACCCTTCACCAGCGTCAACACCGCGGTCTTCAAGCCGCTGAAGCTGAATTCGAGATCGCCGCTGGCAATCATCGGTCGCGGCAGCTTGTGGCGTCCGGGCTGCCCCTGCTCGGCGAGCTGCGAGAGCGCCGGGCCGCCCGGGTAACCCAGGCCGAGGAGCGTCGCGGTCTTGTCGAAGGCTTCGCCGGCGGCGTCGTCCTGCGTTTCGCCCAGCAGTTCGTAGCGGCCGACGCCTTCGACGCGCATCAGCTGCGTGTGGCCGCCCGACACCAGCAGGGCGACGAACGGGAATGCGGGCCGTCGAGCCGAGAGCAGCGGCGAGAGCAGATGTCCTTCCAGGTGGTGGATGCCGATCGCCGGCACGCCGAGCGCGAAGGCGAGCGCGTGGGCGAAGGACGCGCCGACCAGCAGGGCGCCGGCGAGGCCCGGGCCTTCCGTATAGGCCACCGCGCCAAGGTCGGCGGCCTCGCGCCCGGTGCGCTCGAGCAGGGCGCGCGCGAGCGGAATCAGGCGCCGGATGTGGTCGCGCGAGGCCAGCTCGGGAACCACGCCGCCGTAGGCCTCATGCATCGCCACCTGCGAGTGCACCACGTGGCCCAGCAATTTCCCCGCAGCGGCGTCGTACAGCGCCACGCCGGTCTCGTCGCAGGAGGTCTCGATTCCAAGGATCAGCACAGGGGGATTCTGCTACAATTTCGCCCTTTCCGAATTTCCGGGGTTGATGGGATGCCGACCGTACGCGTCAAGGAAAACGAGCCCTTCGAAGTGGCGATGCGCCGCTTCAAGCGCACCGTCGAGAAGACCGGGCTGCTGACCGAGCTGCGCGCCCGCGAGTTCTACGAGAAACCGACCTCGGAGCGCAAGCGCAAGCTCGCGGCCGCGGTGAAGCGCCACCACAAGCGCCTGCGCAGCCAGATGCTGCCGGCGAAGCTGTACTAGGGCACGATCGCACGAATTCCGAACCGCGCCCCGGTGCGACCCGCCGGGGCGTTCGCATTTCTGGAGCGCCTATGACCCTGAAGCAACGCGTCACCGACGACATGAAGGCGGCGATGCGCGCCAGGGACGCGGTGCGCCTTTCGGCCGTGCGGCTGCTGCTGGCCGCCATGAAGCAAAAGGAAGTGGACGAGCGCGTCGAGCTCTCGGATGCCGACGTGCTCGGCATCATCGAGAAGATGCTGAAGCAGCGCCGCGAGTCCATCGTCCAGTACGAGAAGGCTGCGCGCCAGGACCTGGCCGACCAGGAGAAATTCGAGATCGGCGTGCTCTCGGCCTACCTGCCGCAACAGATGAGCGAAGCCGAGGTCGCGCAGGCGGTGGCCGCCGCGGTGGCCGAATCCGGGGCGGGCGGCGTCAAGGACATGGGCAAGGTGATGGCGCTGCTCAAGCCGCGCCTTGCAGGCCGCGCCGACATGGGCAAGGTTTCCGGTCTTGTGAAAGCGAAGCTCGGGGGTTAAAAAGGGGGTCTGTCCCCTTTTTGCCGTGATCCCCGACTCCTTCAAGCAGGACCTGCTCAACCGCATCGACATCGTCGACGTGGTCGGGCGCTACGTGCAGCTGAAAAAGAGCGGCGCCAATTTCATGGGGCTGTGCCCGTTCCACGACGAGAAGACGCCGTCGTTCACCGTCAGCCCGGCCAAGCAGTTCTATCACTGCTTCGGCTGCCAGAAGCACGGCAACGCCATCGGCTTCCTGATGGACTACGGCGGCATGGGCTACGTCGACGCCATCAAGGAGCTCTCGTCCTCGGTCGGCATGCAAGTCCCCGAATGGCAGCCGCGCACGGCGGAGGAAGCGCAGAGAAAGGCGCGCGAGACCGACCTCGCGGCGCTGATGCAAAAGGCGATGGACTTCTACCGCACTGAGCTGAAGAAATCGCCGCAGGCCATCGCCTACCTGAAACAGCGCGGCGTCAGCGGGGAGATCGCGGCGCGCTTCGGCATCGGCTACGCGCCGGAGGACTGGCAGGCGCTGCAGGTTGCATTCCCGGATTACGACAACCCGGCACTGGTCGAGTGCGGGCTGGTGATCGAAGGCGAGGGCAAGCGCTACGACCGCTTCCGCGACCGCGTCATGTTTCCGATCTTCAACCGGCGAGACACCGTGGTCGGCTTCGGCGGGCGCGTGTTGGGCGAGGGCGAGCCGAAGTACCTGAATTCACCTGAAACGCCGCTGTTCCAGAAGGGGCAGGAAATCTACGGCCTGGGGCACGCGCGCGGCGCGATCCACGAGGAGAAACGCGCGCTGGTGGTCGAGGGCTACATGGACGTGGTGGCGCTCGCGCAGCACGGCGTGGGCTATGCGGTGGCGACGCTGGGCACCGCGACCACGCCGATGCACGTCACCAAGCTGCTGCGCGAGCTGCGCGCCAGCGGCGCCGAACTGGTGTATTGCTTCGACGGCGACGCCGCGGGACGAAAAGCGGCCTGGCGGGCGCTCGAAGTGAGCCTGCCGCTCGCCAACGACGGCAATCCGATGCGCTTCCTGTTCCTCCCCGAGGGCGAGGACCCCGACACTTATGTGCGCGCGCAGGGCAAGGAAATGTTCGAGCGGCTGGTGGCGGAATCGCAGACGCTGACGGGTTTCCTGCTGGGCGGGCTGCGCGCGCAATCGGAGCTGGACACCCCGGAGGGGCGCGCAGGGTTCCAGTCGTCGGCGAAGCGCTATGTCCAGCAGCTTGCGGCGCCGGCGCTGCGCCAGCAGTTGGTACAAGCCATCGCGCAGCTGGCGCAGATTGCGCCCGACTCAGCGGAGAACTATTACGCGCCCGAGGGGTCGCCAAGGCCGCACAGGCCGGTGCTGGCGAAAGTCGCGAGCGTGATCCCAAGATCCGAAGAGCAACACCTGCTGCGCTGCGTCGTGATGAGTCCCGCGCTGGTGGATGCATTGGAGGACCAGCTGCTGGATGCGGCATTGCCGGAAGCGGCTGCCTTGAAGGCGATCGCAGCGCAGGTCGCGGGTGGCGCGCCGATGAGCGGAGCGCTGCTGGTGGAGCGGTACCTGGGCACCGAATTCGAGCAGGTTATTTTCCGGGCGCAGGCCGCCGGAATCGAGCAGGGTGACACGCCGGAGTCGGCGGCGCAGGAGTTCCTCCAGGCGCAGCTCGCGCTGCGCATCCGCAAGATCCACCGGGAGATCGACACCCTCAAGGGCCGCGTCGGCACCGATCCGGCGTTGAACGCCGAGCTGAACCGGCGGGTCAAAGAGCTGCATCAACTGAAAGCGCAGAGGTCCTGAGAGGCGGATTAGGGTAGAATCGCCACTTTTTTCCGGCCTGGCAGGATCGGGCGCGCATGAGGCGAGAATGGCCAAAGCAAAGCGCAAGTCCAAAGCAAAACCCACCCGGAAGCCTGGAAAAAAAGCCAAACCGGTCAAGGTGTTGAAGAAAAGGGCGGCCGCCGCCCGGGCCAAGTCCCGCCCGGCCCCCAAGCCGCGTCCCGTCGCGAAGAAAGCGAAGGGCGTCAAGCACGTAAAGCCCGCCAAGCCGGCCAAGCCGGCCAAGCCGGCGCAGCAAGCCAAGGCGCCCGCCGCGGCGAAGCCCGGCGAAAAGGCGAAGAAGCCCACCATCAAGAGCGCCAAGGCGGCGCTCGAGCAGCTCGAAGCCAAGCTCGCCGAAGGACTGAAGGCGAAAGCCGGCCGCGGCCGTCCGGGGCGCAAGGCGAAGAAGGAGGAGTGGCTCGCGGCGATGGCCGTGATGCCCAAGGAGGACGCCGAGACGCGCCGCATGCGCCTCAAGACCCTCATCAAGATGGGCAAGGATCGCGGCTTCCTCACTTACGCCGAGATCAACGACCACCTGCCCGACGACCTGGTGGACGCCGAGCAGATCGAAGCCATCATCGCGACCTTCGGCGACATGGGCATCCAGGTCTACGACCAGGCGCCCGACCAGGAAACGCTGCTGATCACCGCCGAGACGGCGCCGGTGGCGTCGAATGACGAAGACGTCGAGGAGCAGGCCGAAGCGGCGCTGTCCACGGTGGACTCGGAGTTCGGCCGCACCACCGACCCGGTGCGCATGTACATGCGCGAGATGGGCTCGGTGGAGCTGCTCACGCGCGAGGGCGAGATAGAGATCGCCAAGCGCATCGAGGAAGGCCTGCGCCACATGATCCAGGCGATCAGCGCCTGCCCGACCACGGTGCGCGAGATCCTCGACCTGGCCGACAAGGTGGGCAAGGAAGAGCTGCGCATCGACGAGGTGGTGGACGGCTTGATCGACCCGAACGCCAAGGCCGAG
>JANMSV010000175.1:0-5730 GCA_031389685.1 Betaproteobacteria bacterium | reverse complement strand
GCCGGCATGTCGAGGTTCTGGATCGGACCGTGTTTGATGGTGATCTTCTTCGCGTCCTTGTCCACCTTGCGCACTTCACCTTCGGCCAGCGTGCCGCCTCCCGGCACGACCTTGGCGCCAACTTCGTCGCGTGCGACACGGTCGGCGCCCTGCGCGTGGTGCTTGTCGTGGTCGGCCTGCGACCATGCAGGTAACGGCGCGGTAAGGGCAGCAGCGGTCAAGATCGAAACTGCGAGGTATTTCATGCCGATCTCCTTTGCGGATTCACTTGCCGGCCTTCGCTCTTTCCAGCGGTGTGAAACGCGCCTGCACCGGATTCTGGCCGGGAAGCGTCAATGACACGACGACCTTCATGTCGGGCGTGGATTCGAATTTGCCCGAGCCTGCAAGCGCGTTCTCGCCAGCGGGCTCGAGCTTGACGCTCACCGTGTTCTTGCCGGTGAGCACAGTCGCGCTGCCGCTCGCGCCTTTGGTCGCGACCTTGGCATCCTTGACGCCTGTCACATAAACCGTCAGCACGTTTTCCTTGACCACCAGTTCGAGATGATGCTTGCCCGCATCCTTCACTTGGCCGCCATTGGGGCCGCTCTTCCGCTCATCGGCGTAAGTCGCCGGTGCAAATGCCAGTGCGAAGACCGCGATGGCGAACAGTACGAGCGTACGCTTCGCGGGCCAGTGCGGCTCGGCGAGAGTTGTTGTGTTAAGGCGCATGGCTTCTCTCCTTTCGCAGATTAGAATGCCTGTTGCGCGTGCTCCTCGAGCAGACGCTTGAGCGGTTTTTCGCCCCACAACCAGAACATCACCGGCGTGATGATGGTGTCGAGGATCGTGGAGCTCACCAGACCGCCGAAGAGCACTACCGCCACCGGGTGCAGGATTTCCTTGCCCGGCTCGTCCGCGGCGAGCATCAGCGGGACCACCGCGAACGCCGCCACCAGCGCCGTCATGAACACCGGTGTGAGCCGTTCGAGCGAGCCGCGCACGATCATCGGCTTGCCGAATTGTTCGCCCTCGAAGGCGCACAGGTTGATGTAGTGGCTCACCTTCAGGATGCCGTTTCTCGTGCTGATGCCGGCGAGCGCGAAGAAGCCGATCATCGAGGCGACCGACAGCGGCTGGCCGGCGATCCAGAGCGCGATGACGCTGCCGACCAGCGCGAGCGGAATGTTGCCCATGATCATCAGCGACAGCGCGGCGGAACGGTAGCGGGTGTAGAGCACGATGAAGATCAGCAGCACCGACATCACGGCGAGCAGGGCGATCAGTTGGGTCGCCTCCTCCTGCGCCTGGAACTGGCCCTCGAGGCTGGTGAAGTAGCCGGTGGGCAGCGGGTTGGCGGCGATTTCGGCGCGGATGCGCGCGACGATCGCGGCGAGGTCGGTGCCGTCGGAGTTGGCCGAGATGGCGATGCGCCGGCGCGTATTGTCGCGCGAGATCTGGTTGGGGCCGTCGCCGTCCTCGATCTCGGCGATGCGCGAAAGCGGGACGCGGCCGCCCGGCGTCTCGATCAGAAGCTGCGCCAGCGCCTGCGGGCCGCGCGCGCTGTCGGGCAGGCGCACCACCAGATCGAAGCGGCGGCTGCCCTCGATCACCTGCGCCACTTTCTCGCCGCCCAACAGCGTCTCGAGCGCTTTCAGCGCCGCGGACGGCGTGACGCCATAGGCGGCCGCTTTCTCGTAATCGAGGCGCACTTTGAGTTCCGGGATCAGCACCGCCTTCTCGATTTGCAGGTCGGTGACGCCGGAGATCGCCGCCAGCCGATCGCGCAACTGCGCGGCTAGGGCGCGCAGCGTGTCGAGATCGTCACCGTATACCTTGAGCGCGATCTGCGCGCGCACGCCCGACAGGACGTGGTCGAGCCGGTGCGAGATCGGCTGCCCGACGTTGACCACCGCCGGCAGCACGCTCAGGCGGCTGCGGATGTCCTGCAGCACGGCGTCGCGGCTGCGCTGCGAGCGTTTCAGGTCGACGTCAATCTCGGAGTAATGCACGCCTTCCGCGTGCTCGTCCAGTTCCGCGCGCCCGGTACGCCGCCCGGCCTGGAGGACTTCCGGCACCTGCTTGATCAGGAGCTCCGCCTGGGTGCCGATGCGGTTCGATTCGCCGAGCGAGGTTCCCGGGTTAAGCAGCAGGTTGATGGCGAGCGTGCCCTCGTTGAACGGCGGCAGGAACGCGCGCGGGAAGAACGGCACCGTCGCGGCGGCGAGCAGAACCGCTGCAACGGCCGCCGCGAGCAGCAGCCTGGCGTGATCGAACGACCAATAAAGGATCGGCGTGTCCCATTGCTTGAGTTTTTTCACCAGCGGGCTGTATTCCTCCTTCGGGCGCAGGTTGAAGCGCAGCGACCACCACGGCGTTTTCGCATCGCCGCCGGCGGGGGCCGCCGCGCCACCGGCGAGCAGGTAGTAGCACAGCAGCGGGGTGAGCGTCGCTGAAACCAGCAGGCTGGCAAGGATCGAAACGACGGACGCGACGCCGAGCGGCGCAAACAGGCGACCCTCGATGCCGGAGAGCGCGAACAGCGGCACCAGCACCAGCACGATGATGACCGTGGCGTAGACGATGCTGGACATCACCTCCTTGGTGGCCGCGGCGATCACTTCCAGCGCCGGCTTGAGCGTGCCGTCGGCGATGTTGCGCTTGAGCCGCCGCAGCATGTTTTCCAGCCCAATGATCGCATCGTCCACCAGCACGCCGATCGCGATCGCGAGGCCCCCGAGCGTCATGGTGTTGATGGAGAGCCCCATCAGCTTGAACACGAGCGCGGTGATCAGGATCGACATCGGGATCGCGGTGAGCGCAATCAGCGTGGTACGGACGTTGAGCAGGAAAGCGAACAGCACCACCGCCACCATGATCGCGCCGTCGCGCATCGCCTCCTGCACGTTGTCGATCGAGGCCTGGATGAAGTTGGCCTGCCTGAAAACGACCTGCGGCGGCGACATGCCCGCCGGCAGCGACCGGCCGAGGTCGGCCAGCGCGGCCTCGATAATGTTCGTCAGCTTCACGGTGTCGGCGGCGGGCTGTTTTTGCACCGACAGGATCACGGCGGGCTTGGCGTCGTAGCTCGCGTCGCCGCGTTTCACCCCGGCGGCAAACTTCACCTGCGCCACCTGCTTGAGCAGGATGGGCTGGTTGTTTTTTGCGGCGATGGCGAGGTTTTGCAGGTCGGCGAGGCGCGAGGTGCGGCCGATGTTGCGGATCAGGTACTCGCGCGCGCTTTGCTCGAGAAATCCGCCGCTGGTGTTGGCGGCGTAGTTCTTGAGCGCCGCCTCGATCTGCTCGAGCGTCAGACCCAACGCCTGCATCTGCGCCGGATCGGGTTCGACGCGATATTGCTTGACCTCGCCGCCGATCGGAATGACCTGCGCCACCCCCGGAATGGTGAGGAGCCGCGGGCGCAGCACCCAGTCGGCATACTCGCGCACCTGCATCGGGTTCACGCGCGCCGGGTCGACAGGCAGCGCGATCAGCATGATCTCGCCCATGATCGAGGCGATCGGCCCCATCTGCGGCGCGATGCCTTCGGGCAACTGCTCTTTCACCAGCGACAGGCGTTCGGCGACCTGCTGGCGGTTGCGGAAAATCTCGGTGCCCCAGTCGAATTCGACGAACACCAGCGACAGCCCGATGCCTGACACCGAACGCACCCGCGTCACGCCGGGCATGCCGTTCATCGCGGTTTCGACCGGGAAAGTCACCAGTTGCTCGACTTCCTCCGGGGCCATGCCGCCCGCCTCGGTGAGCAGCGTCACGGTGGGCTTGTTCAGATCCGGGAAGATATCCACCGTCATCTGCCGCGCGGTCAGCCCGCCGTAGAAAACGATCAGCAGCGAAGCCGCCAGCACGAACAACCGCTGCTTGATGCTCCAGTCGACGATCACATTAAACATGGCGCCGCCTCAACGCACTTGCGCCAGCGACGAGGCGCCCTGGGCGACCATGCGCTCGCCCGCGGCGACGCCCTCGGTGACCGCGGCGTTGGCGCCGTCGAGCGGCTGGAAACGCACCTTCCTCGGAACGAATTGTTCCGCGCCGGCGTGCACCCATAACACGGTGTCGCCAGAGCTATTCCGAGTGAGTGCCGCGAGCGGCACCGCCACGCCCTTGATCGTCTGCCGGGTTTGGGCGACCACTTTGAGTGGTTGCCCGACCGCCAGCGGCGGCAGCGGCGGCTTGATGCGAAACAGCAGCGGCAGCGCTTGTTCGCGCAACTGCCGCGCGCCGCCGACGAAAACAAGCTGCAGCGCCGCGCCGCCGGGCGGCACGCCGCTCGCGCCGGCGATGTCGGCAACGATGACCGCGTCATAGGCGAGCGCCTCCACCATCAGGCGTTGTGGGTCGACGATCTCGAACAGTACTTCGCGCGCTTCGACGACTTGGCCAGCGATGGCAGACGCGGCGCTGATGACGCCCGAACCCGGCGCGATCAGCGCTTCGCGGTTGCTGAGACTGCCGCCGACGGCGGCTTTTCTCTCGGCGAGGCTGGCGAACTCCGCGCGCGCAGCGTCGATCTCTTTCTGCGGCACGCTGCCTTCGAGCGCTTCGAGGCGAGTTACCTTTTTCCCGGTGAGCCCATACTGCGAGTTAATTTCCGCCAGTTGCGCGCGCTGGTTGCCGAGCTCGATGGCGTTGGCGACCGGCTTGATATATGCCAGCACCTCGCCTTTGCTGACCTTCTGTCCGAGGGTGGGCAGGCCGCGCGGGCCGGGCTCGATGCGGCCGGACTGGCTCGATTGGACGCGCCCGCCGGCGTTGGGGTCTGCGATCACGCGGCCGTTCAGCTCGATGCTCTGCGCAAGTTCGCGAATCTCGGCGACTACCGTGCGGATGCCGAGCTGGCGCTGAACCGGTTTCGGCATGAACACGCCGCCGTCCGCGAGGCGCTGCGAGGTGGCATTCTCGCCGGCACCAACCGGTGCGTAGGCTGCGGCGCCTTTCTTGTCTGCGCTGTGGCCTTCGTCCGCGTGCGCCGAAGTTGCGACTGCAAGCAACACTGGTACGACGGCAACTGCAATGACCGCCAAAGTCGGAACCTTGAGCGTCAGTCTGCGACGCATCAGCCACGCGATGCCGGCCAGCGCGACCAGGGCGCCGGCGATCCAGACCGCCCATTCGGTCCAGTCGTGCAGGTGGCTGGAGGCGCCCGCTGGCGGGGGAACGCCGAGCGTCCCGTTGAGGAGGTCGGTTTCACCGGCGGCCCGTATCGTGAACACCAGCGGGTACTCGCCCGGATTGGTCAGCGCGGCGGCGGGCGCGGTATAGACGCCCTCGCCGCTGGACTGCGCCGTTGCCTTGAACGCGCCGCTCTCGATTTCGATCGCGGCATTCGTGACCGGCTCGTTGGTGGCGAAGCGGTCGAGGTAGATCGTGAGCTTCCCGCCTTCGAGCACCCCGACCAGCTCGAAACTCTCCGATTGCGTTTCGACACGCGGCGCGAGCGCGGTGTGCGGTGCCGACGGCGGCGCGCCGTGACCTTCGTCAGCAACAACGCTGATCGGCAATAGCGCCAGCACCAGCATCAATCCGAATAACCATTTCATGGCAATACTCCCAGAGCCTGATTCAAACGGGCGACGGCGCGCGCAGCCTCGAGCGTGGTGCGCGTGAAACTGAGTTCGGACTCGAAGCGCTCGTTTTCGGCGCGCAGGCGGCTGACCAGATCCAGTTCCCCGAGCGCAAAAGCCTTGGCCAGCAGCCGCTGTGTGTCGGCAGCGAGCGTGAAGCGTG
>JANMSV010000057.1:0-5385 GCA_031389685.1 Betaproteobacteria bacterium | reverse complement strand
GAGGATCGTCTTGCATAGCGTGGTGTTTACGCCCCGCGACGGGAAGCCACGAGTGATCAGTCTGCGCAAAGCCAACAAGCGTGAGGTGAAGAGATATGAAAAATCGATCCAATCGTGAAAAGACCATCCGCGACAACCCGGGCTGGACTTTACGGAGTTGGGTTCCTCGGATACCTCTGAATTGTGGAAGCGCATCAAGGAGGTCTACGGCATCGAACTGCCCGATGTCGGTTCCGAGAGGCTCGTGGACGTATTTACGGAGATTGCGCGGCGCAGGAGTTTGCAATGACACCGAATCTGGCAGCGCAAGTCGAGGCCGCCTGGGCAGCGGAGGTTGAGCGCCGAATCGAGGCTATCGAAAGCGGCCGCGCCAAGCAGATTCCGGCGGACGAATCCGTCGCAAGTACTTCAAGGGCGATCCGCGCGACCACGCCACGGCCTTCGAGCTGGAGAGCCAGGCAGCGATGGATGCCGCAGGCGAAGTGCTGGAAGGAATGCAGCGGGAAGTGAAGTGAAGATCGTGTTTGGCCCAGGCGCGGCGCCTGGGTGTTAAATGTAAAAAGCAAAGCTCGCGCCCAGGGGGCCGGCGCCCGCTTTCCGGCAGTTTAGGTCCCACCCAGCAGTTGAATCCTTACAAGTGGAGACAGCGACCATGCCGACCTTCATCACTCTCGGAAACTTCACCGACCAGGGCATCAAGAGCGTCAAGGACAGCGTCAAGCGCGCGGACGCGGTCAAGGAGATGGCGAAAAAATTCGGCGTCACGATGAAAGACATCCACTGGACCATGGGCGCCTTCGACATGATTGCCGAGTTCGAGGCGCCGGACGGCGAATCCATGTCCGCGTTCTCGCTGGCGATCGGCATGGCGGGCAATATCCGCGGCCAGACGCTGCGCGCCTTTTCCAAGGAAGACATGGCGGGGATCCTCAAGAAACTGGCGTGAATGGCCCTCACCCGCCCCGACCCGGACCGCATCGTCGATCGCGAGGCGATCGACGAGCACGTGCGCAAGCTGGTGGCCGAAAAGGTGCAGCGCGACCGGGCGAAGTTTGAACGGCTGCAGCGCGAGCCCCTGTCCCCCGCCGAACTCCTCGGCGTGATCCTCGCGGTGGCCGCGGTGATCCTGGTCCTGATGCTGGCCCTGGCCGCGCAGAAATGAGCGGCCAGCTATCGATGGCGGCGCCGAAGGATGAGACAATGCGCCCATGAGCGATCCAGAACAGGACAACCGGCGCCAGCGCCTCAAGGAACTGCAGGCGATCCCGGACCGCCAGCGCACCGATGAGCAGTGGGACGAGCTGAACGAGCTCGAGATCATGTTCGCCGCGGGCAACCGCGAAGGCGTGCCGATGCCGCGCCCGCAGGGCACGCCCTCGCAGCCCGGCGGCTACCCCCGTCCCGGCGGCGGCGGCGGCGGAGGCGGCGGGGGGCAGAACCGCAAGCAGGGCCGCAAGTTCCACCACCGGCCGCCCAAGCGCAACGGGCCGCCCGAGCGCTAGAAGGCGGTAAGCTGCGCGTTTTTCCCTGAGGAGGGGCCCATGAAAAGGACCATCGCGGCGCTGTGCGCGCTCGCCTTTGCCGGCAGCGCGCTCGCGCAGCAAATTTCCATCGGCACCTCGGCGCAGGCGAGCGCCGGCTACGCCATGGGCTCGGCGATCGCCAAGCTGATGAGCGACAAGATGGGCCTGCAGGCGCGCGTGCAGCCCTTTTCCGGCAACAGCCTGGCGCTCGCCGGCATGAACCGCGGCGAGATCGACCTCTCGGTGGTGAACGAGATCGAGATCGTCGAGGCGCTCGGCGGTGCCGGCGCCTACCAGGGCCGGCAGCAGGAAAACGTGCGCATGGCGGCGGTGCTCTATCCGTTCACGGTGGCCTTCCTGGTAAAAAAGGACGCGCCCTACCGCAGCATCGCCGACCTGAAAGGCAAGCGCGTGCCCTGGGGCTACACCGCGCAGCTCACGCTGAAGACCGTGGTCGGCGCCTTGCTCGTCAACGGCGGCATGACCGAGGCCGACATCGACCAGGTGCTGGTGCCCAACGTGGTGCGCGGCGCCGATGATTTCTCCGCCGGGCGCGCCGACGCCTTTTTCTTCGCGCTCGGCGCCGGCAAGGTGACTGAAACCGACGCCGCGGTGGGCGGGCTGCGCGTGCTGCCGGTGAGCGACGCGCCCGCAGCGGTCGCGGGCATGCAAAAAGTGCTGCCGCAGGGCTACGTGCTCGAGCTGAAGCCGCGCCCGGGCCTCGCCGGCGTCGCCGAGCCCACCAAGGTGCTGGCCTACGACTACACCATGGTGGTGGGCAAGCACGTCAAGGATGAAGTGGTGTACGGCCTGGTGAAGGCGATGGCGCAGAACAAGGATCTCCTGGCGTCGTCGTTTGCCGGATTCCGCGCCTTCGACCCGCAGCACATGGCGAAGAAAATGGACGCGCAGTTCCACCCCGGCGCCGTGAAATACCTGCAGGAAGCCGGCCAGTGGCCGGCACGCTGACCGCCTAAGTTGCACGCCGTCCGCGCCCTCGAGGCGCTGATCGTCGGCACGGTGGTGGCGTGGGTGCTGGGCGCGCCGCGCGCGCTCGGGCTCAACCTGTACACCGAGCAGTTCCTCGCGGCGGTGCTGGGGCTTTCGATCGCGCTCGCCTTCCTCAAGCTGCCGGCGCGCGCGCGCGCCGCGAAGACGCGCATCCCCTGGTGGGACTGGCTCGGCGCCGCGCTCGCGCTCGGCGCCTGCGGCACCGTGTCGGTGATGTACGACAGCGTGGTCACCGAGGTGTCGATGCGCCCGCGCGACTTCGTCGCGCTGTCCGCGCTGCTGGTGCTGCTGGTGCTGGAGACCACGCGCCGCGCGACCGGCATGTCGCTCATCTGGTACGCGATGGTGGGCGTGCTCTACGCGCTCTGGGGCCACCTGATCCCCGGCCCCTTCCAGGCGCAAGACGTGAGCGCGACGCGCTTGCTGAATTACCTCGGCCTGGACACTAACGCGCTGCTCGGCTCGGCGCTGCAGGTGGCGGTGGTGGTGGTGATTCCGTTCATCGTGCTCGGCCAGCTGCTCGCGCGCTGCGGCGGGTCGGAATTCTTCACCGACCTGGCGCTGGCGGTGATGGGACGCTACCGCGGCGGCGCCGCCAAGGTGGCGGTCACCGGCTCGGCGCTGTTCGGCATGATCTCGGGCAGCGCGGTGGCCAACGTCTTGGCAGTGGGCGTGGTCACCATCCCGCTGATGAAGCGTGCCGGCTTCAAGCCAGTGTTCGCCGCCGCGGTGGAAGCCGTGGGCTCGACCGGCGGGCAGCTGGTGCCGCCGGTGATGGGCGCCGCGGCCTTCCTGATGGCGGAGTACCTGCAGATCTCCTACGGCACGGTGCTGGTGGCGGCGGTGATCCCGGCGTTCATGTACTACGTGGCGCTGTTCCTGCAGGTGGACGCGGAAGCCGCGGCGCACGGCATTGCCGGCACGCCGCAGGCGCAACTGCCCGCGCTGCTGCAGGTGCTGCGCGAGGGCTGGTTCTTCCTCGCGCCCTTCGCCGTGATCATCGTCGGGCTGCTGGCCTACAACCTGGAGCCGGAGTACGCGGCGCTGCTCGCCTGCGCGGTGCTGATCGGCGCCTGCGCCCTGTTCCGCTACCGCGGGCGGCGCGCCGCCTGGGGCGAGATGCTCGGGGCCATCGTCTCCACCGGATCCGCGGTGCTCGACATCGTGGTGATCTGCGCCGCCGCTGGCATCCTCATCGGCATCCTCAACATTTCGGGCCTGGCCTTCGGGCTGACGCTGGAACTGGTCGGACTCGCGGGCGAGAGCCTGCTGCTGCTGCTCCTCATCTCGGCCGTCATCGCCATCCTGCTCGGCCTGGGGCTGCCCACGGTGGGGGTGTACGTGCTGATGGCCACGCTGGTGGCGCCGGCGCTGGTGAAGCTCGGCGTGGCGCCGCTCGCCGCGCACATGTTCGCGATGTATTTCGGCATGATGTCGATGGTGACGCCGCCGATCGCGCTCGCCGCCTACGCCGCGGCCACCATCGCGCAATGCGACCCCGATGAAACGGGCTGGATGGGGGTGCGTGTGGGTTGGGCGGCCTACCTGGTGCCGTTCCTGTTCGTCTACGACCCGGCGCTCCTGATGCAGGGAAGCTGGTGGCAGATCCTGTGGGCGCTGGGCACGAATTGCCTCGGCCTGTGGTGCGGCAACATTGCGGTCGTGGGTTTCTACATGCAGCGGGTGCCCGCCTGGCAGCGCCTGGCGTTTCTCGCCGCGGGCCTCGCGCTGCTCTTTCCGGCGGTGCTCGCGAGCGTCGGTTTCGCTGCCAACCTCGCCGGGCTCGCGCTGGCGGTGGGATTGCTTTGGCGGGGCCGGGCATGAACGACATCCTCATCGTGGGCGGCGGCATCGGCGGGCTGACGCTCGCGCTCGAGCTGACGCGCCGCGGCATCCCACATCGGGTGTTCGAGGCGGCACCCGGGATCAAGCCGGTGGGCGTGGGCGTGAACCTCCTGCCGCACTCGACGAAAATCCTCGCGGCGCTGGGGCTGGAACCCGAGCTCGCGCGCATGGCGGTGGAAACCGCCGAGTCGCATTTCTACAACCGCTTCGGTCAACTGATTTACCTGGAGCCGCTCGGCCGGCGCGCCGGGGTGGACTGGCCGCAGTTTTCCATCCACCGGGCGGACCTGCAGCAGGCCTTGCTGAAGCGTGCGCGAACCGTGGAACTGGGCAAGCAGTGCGTGAGCTTCGAGCAGGACGCGCAGGGCGCCACGCTGCGCTTCGCCGACGGCTCGAGCGCGCGCGGCGCGGCCGCTGTCGGCTGCGACGGCATCCACTCGGTCCTGCGCGCGCAGTTGCACCCGGCGGACGGCGCGCCGCGCTACTCGGGCGTCAACATGTGGCGCGGCGTGACGCGCTGGCCGCCGTTCCTCGGCGGCGCCGCCATGGTGCGCGCGGGCTGGCTCGCCACAGGCAAGATGGTGATCTATCCCATCCGCCGCCACGCCGACGGCACGCAACTCGTTAACTGGGTGTTCGAGATCGAGACGCCGCAATACCTGCAGTGGGACTGGAACCGCAAGGCGCGCATCGAGGACTTCTGCGCGCATGTGGCGGACTGGAAATTCGACTGGCTGGACATCCCGGCGATGCTGCGCGCCGCGGACCTGGTGCTGGAGTACCCGATGGTGGACAAGGACCCGCTCGCGCGCTGGAGCTTCGGGCGCGTCACGCTACTCGGGGACGCCGCGCACCCGATGGTTCCGCGCGGCTCCAATGGCGCGGGGCAGGCGATCCTCGACGCCCACGCGCTCGCCAACTGCCTGGAGCGGGAACGGGACCCGGTGGCGGCGCTGGCGGCCTACGAGGCCGAGCGTCTCGGGCCCACCTCGAACGTGGTGCTGGA
>JANMSV010000158.1:0-7638 GCA_031389685.1 Betaproteobacteria bacterium | reverse complement strand
CTCGACATGGTGGGCATCTACTCGCGCCCGAAGGACGCGCGCTTCGCGCGGCTGCTGGCGCTGGGGCGCGGGCGCTTCGGCGACCAGCGCCAGGTCTCGCGCCAGGAGGGCGTGCGCGTGCCGATCACGGCGATGACGCGCGAGCACCGCCCGTTCTACTACCTGCCCGACCAGGACCACGGGCCGAGGAACGCCGTGTTCGCGCCGTTTTTCGGCATACAGGCGGCGACCGTACCGGGGCTGTCGCGCATCGCGAAGCTCGCCGGCGCCCGGGTGCTGCCCTGCGTGACGCGCATGCTGCCCGGCGGCGAGGGCTACGTGGTCCGGATCGAGCCGCCGTGGGAGGATTTTCCCACCGAGGACCTCGTCGCCGACACGCGGCGCATGAACGCCTACATCGAGCGCGTGGCGCTCGAGATCCCGGAGCAGTACCTGTGGATGCACAAACGTTTCAAAACGCGCCCGCCGGGCGAGGCGCGCTTCTACTGACTAGAATGAGCACGTGAACAAGAACAAACTTCGCGCCGCCGTGATCGGCGTCGGCTACCTCGGTCAGTTCCATGCCGAGAAGCTGGCGGCGCTGCAGGACGTCGAGCTGGTGGCGGTGGCCGACGCCGATGCCGCGCGCGCGCAGCTGATCGCCGCGAAATTCGGCTGCGAGGCGTGCGGCGACACCCGTGCGCTTGCGGGAAAGATCGATCTGGCCTGCGTCGCGGTGCCCACCGAACAGCACCACGCCGTGGCGCTCGCGCTGTTGCAGGCCGGTGTGCATGTGCTGGTGGAAAAGCCCATCGCGCGCACGCTCGAAGAGGCCGACACGCTGGTGGACGCGGCGCGCCAGCACGGGGTGCTGCTTGCCGTCGGGCACCTGGAGCGTTACAACCCGGCCTTCCGTGCGCTCGCCGCGGCGCTCGACAAGCCCCTGTTCATCGATTGCGAGCGCCTCTCCGGGTTCAAGCAGCGCGGCGTCGACGTGGACGTGGTGCTCGACCTGATGATTCACGACCTCGACCTGGTGCTGGCGCTGGCCAAGGGCGAGATCGCGCAGCTCTCGGCCTGCGGCTTCCAGGTGCTGACCGACTCGATCGATATCGCCAACGTGAGGATCGAGTTCGCCGACGGTTGCGTCGCCAACCTCTCGGCAAGCCGCGTCAGCCAGTCGCCGGTGAGGAAAATGCGCGTGTTCCAGGCCGACCGCTACGCCTCCGCCGACCTGCAGACGGGCAAGCTGCGCATCGCGCGCCGCGATGCGCGCAGCGGCACCATCGCGGAGGACGAAGCCGGCTTCGAGGACCGCGATGCGCTGCGCGCCGAAATCGAGGGCTTCGTCTCAGCGGTGCAGGGCGGGCGGCGGCCCCTGGTCACGGGGGAGGATGGCAGGCGCGCGCTCGCGCTCGCGCTGGAGGTCGGGCGGCTGGTGCGCGCGCGGCTGGACCGCTTTACGGCGCTCGCATGATGCAGGTCCCGATGCTCGACCTGGCCGCCGAGCTGCGCGAAGTCGGGGTGGAAGTTCGCGCGGCCCTCGAGCGCGTGCTCGCCTCCGGCCACTACATCCTCGGCCCCGAGGGCGCCGCGCTGGAAAAGGAAATCGCCGCGCTGTGCGGCGTACCGCACGCCGTCGGCTGCAATTCGGGTACCGACGCGCTGCACCTCGCGCTGCGCGCGGCGGGTATCGGGCCCGGCGACGAGGTGGTGACGCCGGCCTTCACCTTCATCGCCACCGCGGAGGCCATCGCCTACGTGGGCGCGCGGCCGGTGTTTGCCGACATCGACGGCGCGACTTTCAACATGACCGCGGCCACGCTCGAGCGCGCGCTGACGCCGCGCACCCGCGCGGTGATTGCGGTACACCTGTTCGGGCAGTGCGCAGAGATGCCGCCCATCGCCGAACTGTGCCGGCAGCGCGGGCTGGTGCTGGTGGAGGACTGCGCGCAGTCGATCGGCGCCGACTGGGACGGCAGGCAGTCGGGCGCCTGGGGCGATTTCGGCTGCTTTTCGTTCTACCCGACCAAGAACCTCGGTGCTTATGGCGACGCCGGCATGGTGGTGACGCGCGAGGCGAAGCACGACGCGGCGCTGAGGATGCTGCGCCACCACGGCAGCCGGCAGACCTACCTGCACGAGGCGATCGGGTTGAACAGCCGGCTGGACGAGATGCAGGCGGCGATCCTGCGCGTGAAGCTGAAGTTCCTGCCGCGCTACACCGCGGCGCGGCGCGCGCACGCCGCGCGCTACCGCGAGCTGCTCGCCGGCGCCCGGCTGACGCTGCCCGCCGAGCACGGGCGCGGCACGCACATCTATCACCAGTTCACGCTGCGGCTCGAACGCCGCGACGCAGTGAGGAAAGCGCTCGCCGACGCCGGCATCGCCAGCGGCGCCTACTACCCCATCCCGCTGCATCGCCAGCCGGTGTACGAAAAGGAATTCGGCAAGCTGTCGCTGCCCGCCTCCGAAGCAGCGGCGCGCGACGTGCTGTCGCTGCCGATCTACCCGCAGCTCGCCGACGAGCAGCTGCGGCAGGTGTGCGGGACACT
The DNA here is from genome assembly GCA_031389685.1 of Betaproteobacteria bacterium. Lineage (GTDB taxonomy): Bacteria > Pseudomonadota > Gammaproteobacteria > Burkholderiales > SG8-39 > JAABQT01. Next base: position 5,104 of record JANMSV010000158.1, on the reverse strand, counting down.
GCGCGCTTGCCTCTGATCGCCTTCACCAAGATGGAGGGCGCGGGCAACGATTTCGTCGTGCTCGACGCCACGCGCGCGCCGTTCGGCCTGCAGCGAGAGCAGCTGCGGCGCCTCGCGGACCGGCATTTCGGCGTCGGCTGCGACCAGGTGCTGGTGCTCGAGCGCGCGCAGCGCGCGGACGCGGACTTTCGCTACCGCATTTTCAACTCCGATGGCGGCGAGGTGGAGCAATGCGGCAACGGCGCGCGCTGCTGCGTGAAGTTCGCGCACCAGAAGGGCCTGACGCAAAAGCGCGAGATGCGCGTCGAGACGCTCGGCGGCATGATCGCGCCGCGCCTGGAGGACGACGGCGAAGTGAACGTGGACATGGGGCCGCCGCGCCTGGAGTCGCCGCTGGTGCAGCCGCTCGAGGTGGACGGTGCGCGAGTCGAGCTCGCGCTCCTTTCCATGGGCAATCCGCACGCCGTGCAGCTGGTGATGGACGTGGCGTTGGCGCCGGTCGCCCTCCAGGGGCCGCAGATCGAGCGCCACGCGCGCTTTCCCAACCGGGTGAACGCCGGCTACATGCAGGTGGTGGACCGGCACTCGATCAAGCTGCGCGTCTACGAGCGCGGCGCGGGCGAGACGCTGGCCTGCGGCACCGCCGCCTGCGCGGCCGTGGTGGCCGGCGTCGCGCGCGGCCTGCTCGATTCGCCGGTGCGCGTGCAGGCGCGCGGCGGAACGTTGACCATCGCTTGGGCGGGCGGCGACAATGTCGTCTGGATGAAGGGCCCCGCGAAGACGGTGTTCGAGGGAACGATCGAACTATAAGGGCCAAGCTGCCTCATGACCGCTGAACAAGTCGCCCAGTTCTTCAAGACGCATCCGCAGTTCTTCGACCAGCATCCCGAGCTGCTCGAATCGATCTACGTGCCGCATCCCTACGGCGGGCGCGCGATTCCGCTCTCGGAGCGCCAGATCATGTCGCTGCGCGACAAGGTCAAGCTGCTGGAGGGCAAGCTCGGCGAGCTGATCCGGTTCGGCGAGGACAACGACGCGATCAGCGAGAAAGTGCATCGCCTGTGCGCTGCGTTGCTCGGCACGCGCGACTTCGCGGGCTGCGCGCAGGCACTGCCGTTCCACCTGCGCGAGGATTTTTCGGTGCCGCACGTGGCGCTGCGCCTGTGGGGCAAAGCCCTCCCGGAGGGGGCCGCCGAAGGCGCCGCGGTGGAGGACGAGCTGCGCGCGCGCGTGGAGGCCATGGGCGCGCCGCAATGCGGACCGGCGGCCGGCAGCCCGTTCCTGCCGTGGTTCGGCGACGCGCGGGAGCACGTGCGCTCGATCGCGCTGGTGCCGCTGGGTCAGACGCGCAGCTTCGGGCTGCTCGCGCTCGGCAGCGAGGACGCGCAGCGCTTCTACGCCGAGATGGGCACGCTTTACCTGCGCCGCATCGGCGAGCTCACGGCAGCCGCGCTCACTGCGCGGCTCTAGAGGCCGCGCCACGCATCCGGACGAGAACACGGTCCGCGACTACCTCGGCGCGCTCGAGCACCAGCGGCGGCTCGCCCCGCGCAGCCTGGAGATCTACTCCCGCAACCTCGCCGTCCTGCTCGGCCTGCTCGGCGATCGGCGCCTGGAGCAACTGGACTCCGCGCAGGTCAGGCGGCTGGTCGCGCAACTGCACTCCAGGGGCCTCGCGCCGCGTTCGCTGGCAAGCCTGCTGTCGGCGTGGCGCGGGCTGTACCGCTGGCTCGCGCACCATCGGGGCTTTCGCGCCAATCCCGTGGAAGGCCTGCGCGCGCCCAAGCCCGCGCGCCGCCTGCCCAAGGCGCTGTCGGTGGAGCAGATGCAGCGACTGCTCGAGGCCGGGCCGGACAATGCGCCCGCGGCGGCGCGCGACCGCGCCATGTTCGAGCTGATGTACTCCTCGGGATTGCGCCTGGCCGAGCTCGTCGCGCTCGACCTGGGCGACGGGCGGCTGGACCTGAAGCAGGGCGAGGTGACGGTCACCGGCAAGGGCCGCAAGACGCGCAGCGTGCCGGTCGGCGCGCGCGCCAGGCAGGCGCTCGAGGCCTGGATCGGCGTGCGCGCGCAGTTGGCGGCGCCGGAGGAAAAGGCGTTGTTCGTCGGCGCGCGCGGGCGGCGCATCGCGCCGGGCATCGTGGAGCGCCAATTGCGTGCGCTGGCGGCGCGCCAGGGGGTGCCGGGCAGGCTGCATCCGCACATGCTGCGCCACTCCTTCGCCACGCACGTGCTGCAGTCCTCCCAGGACCTGCGCGCGGTGCAGGAGATGCTCGGGCACGCGAGCATTTCCACCACGCAGGTGTATACGCACCTCGATTACCAGGCGCTCGCCCGGGTCTACGACGCGGCGCACCCGCGCGCGAAGAAGAAATGAACACCTTGATCCTGAAGAAAGGGCGCGAAAAATCGCTCAAGCGCCACCATCCGTGGATCTTCTCGGGTGCGATCGAGCGCGTGATCGGCACGCCCAAGGCCGGCGACACGGTGCAGGTGCACAGCGCCGAGGGCGCGCCGCTGGCGCTTGCGGCGTACAGCCCGACCTCGCAGATCCGGGCGCGGGTGTGGAGTTTCGCTGCCAGGGCGACGGCCAATGCCGAGTATTTCAACCGCAAAGTGAAGCAGGCCGTCGCGCTGCGCGATGCTTTGCCGATGGCGAAACATACCAACGCCATGCGGCTGGTGCACGGGGAATCGGATGGCCTGCCCGGGCTGATCGTAGATCGATATGCCGATGTGCTTGCCGTGCAGTTCCTGTCTGCGGGCGCAGAACGCTGGCGCGAAGCGATCCTCGATGCCCTGGTGCAGGCGACGCGTTGCGAGGCGGTGTTCGAGCGCTCGGATGCCGAGGTGCGCAAGCTCGAAGGCCTCGAGCCGCGCGTAGGTTTCGCGCGCGGCGACCGCAACGCCTCGCGTTGCCCGATCACCGAGTACGGGCTGCACTTTCGCGTGGACGTGGCGCAGGGCCAGAAGACCGGGTTCTTCCTCGACCAGCGCGAGAACCGCCAGCGCGTGCGCGCCCTCGCCGCGGGACGCGAGGTGCTCGACGGCTTTTGCTACACCGGCGGGTTCGCCATCGCCGCGCTGGCCGGCGGGGCCGCAAGCGTGCTCGCGGTGGAGAGCTCCGCGCCGGCGCTGGAGGTCGCGCGGGAGAATCTGTCTGCGAACTCGCTCGACGCGTCGAAAGTTGAATTTGTCCAGGCGGACGTCTTTGCACACCTTCGTGCACTCAGGGACGGAGCGAGGAAATTCGGATTGATCGTATTGGATCCACCCAAGTTCGCCCCGACCGCGGCACAGGCCAGGAACGCCGCGCGCGCCTACAAGGACATCAATCTGCTCGCCTTCAAGCTGCTGGCGCCCGGGGGCCTGCTTGCGACGTTCTCCTGTTCGGGGGGTGTGTCGGCGGAGTTGTTCCAGTCGATTGTCGCCGGTGCGGCGCTCGATGCCGGGGTGGAGGCGAAGATCATCGAGCGGTTCCAGGCCGCCGCAGATCACCCGGTGGCGCTCGAGTTCCCGGAGGGGGACTACCTGAAGGGCCTGCTGTTGCTCAAGGAGTAGAATCCGGCTCTTCGCAAGGAGTGCGCATGCAACAGGAACAGATGGTGCCGGTGACCATCCTCACCGGCTTTCTCGGCAGCGGCAAGACCACGCTCCTCAACCGCATCCTGAAGGAAGACCACGGCCACAAGATCGCCGTGATCGAGAACGAGTTCGGCGAAGTCGGCATCGACAGCGAGATCATCGAGAAGTCCGACGAGCAGATCGTCGAGATGAACAACGGCTGCATCTGCTGCACGGTGCGCGGCGACCTGATCAAGATCCTCGGCACGCTGAAGGACAAGCGCGCCAGCGGCCAGCTGAAATTCGACCGCGTGGTGATCGAGACCACCGGCATGGCCGACCCGGGCCCGGTGGCGCAGACCTTCTTCACCGACGAGGACATCGCCAATTACTATCTGCTCGATTCCATCCTCACGGTGGTGGACGCGAAACACGCGTCCAGGCAGCTCGATGAATTCCACGAGGCGCAGGAGCAGGTGGGCTTCGCCGACCGCATCCTGATGTCCAAGACCGACCTGGTGTCCGAGGACGAAGTGCAGAAACTCACCGCGCGCGTGAAGCAGATGAACCCGCGCGCCCCGGTGAACAAAGTGCACTTCGGCGAGGTGCCGATCGCGGAGCTGCTCGACATCCGCGGCTTCAACCTGAACGCGATCCTCGAGCTCGATCCCGAGTTCCTCCTCGACTCGCATCACGAGCACCACGACGAGGTGGCCTCCTTCGTGTTCAAGTCGGACAAGCCTTTCGACGGCGACAAGCTGGAGCAGTTCCTCTCCGGCATGATCCAGGTGTACGGCCCGGATCTCTTGCGCTACAAGGGCGTGCTGTGGATGAAGGGCAAGCCGCAGCGCGTGGTGTTCCAGGGCGTGCACATGATGATGGGCGGGGACATGGGCAAGCCCTGGGGCAAGGGCGAGAAGAAGTCCTCCACGATGGTGTTCATCGGCAAGAAGCTGCCGAAGGACCTGTTTATCGCCGGCCTGGAGCAATGCCTGGCCTGAGGCGCATTGCACGGATCCTGCTCGCGGCAGTTCTGCTCGCCGCGCAGCAGGCCGCGCTCGGGCACGCGCTCTGGCACGCCGGCACGGCGCAGGCCGCCTCCGGCAGCCCGCAGAAATCCGACGCCGGGCGCAAGCCCCTGTGCGACCAGCACGCGGGGCTCGGCGCGGTCCTGGGCGCGATCGGCTGCGCCCCCGCGCTCGCGGCGTGCCCCGCGCCCGAGAACGCCGCCGTCGCGGCGGTCGTCCTTCCGGCGCGTGGCAACGCGCCGCTCACCCCTTCCTCCCGGGATCCTCCCGAGCTCCTCTGAAGCGACGGTTCGGGCGCGCCGTCCATGACGGCGCGCATGACTTTTCCTTCGGAAGGAGCATGGCATGCTTCGCAGAATGTTGTGCGCCGCGGCGATCGCCGCCGCGTTCCCGCCGGTACAGGCGCAGGAAAAAGGCAGTAGCGCATTCAATCCGGGCATCTCGCTGATCCTGCAGGGCACGGCGGCGAGCAGGTCGCAGGATCCCGACGCTTACCGCATTTCGGGCTTTGC
>JANMSV010000018.1:0-11175 GCA_031389685.1 Betaproteobacteria bacterium | reverse complement strand
GCGACCTTCGAGGTCGAGGCGGTGAACGAGCGCGGCGAGATGGTGCCGACCGCGGTCGCCGGCGAGCACCCGCTCACGCTGTACCTCGACAAGAAGGAGCTGGTCACGCTGATGACCCTCGGCCACGCGCCCGAGGCGCTTGCCATCGGCTACCTGCGCAACCAGCGCCTCGCCGGCGCGCTGAAGGATATCGTCTCGGTGCAGGTGGACTGGGAGACCGAGTCTTGCGCCATTACCACGCGCAAGGCGGTCAAGGACCTGAAAAAGAAGCTCGGCAAGCGCACCGTCACCACCGGCTGCGGCCAGGGCACGATGTTCGGCGGCCTGATGCAGGAGATCGGCCAGGTCAAGCTGCGCAAGGACGTCGCGCTGGCCGACGAGCAGCTGTTCGTCCTGCTCGACAAGGTGCGCAAGTACGAAACCATCTACAAACAGGCGGGCGCCGTGCACGGCTGCGCGCTCGCCTCGCGCGAGGGCGAGATCCTGATGTTCGTCGAGGACGTCGGCCGCCACAACGCGGTGGACGCCATTGCCGGCTTCATGTGGCTGCAAGCCATCGACGGCTCGGACAAGGTGTTCTACACCACCGGGCGCCTCACCTCCGAGATGGTGATCAAGTGCGCGCAGATGCGCATCCCGTTCCTCGTGTCGCGCTCGGGACTGACGCAGATGGGATACGAGATCGCGCAGAAGACCGGCATCACCATGCTCGGCCGCGCCAGCGGCCGGCACTACCTCGCCTTTACCGGCCGGCAGCGCCTGCTGCGCACCGCGCCGCGGCAAACGGCGATCGCCTAGGAGAATCCATGATCGAACTGTATTTCGCCCCCGGCGCCTGCTCCTTCGTGCCCCACGTCGGCCTCGAGGCGGTGAAGGCGGCCACGGGCGAGGACTTCAAGCCCAATCTCGTCAAGCTGCACAAGGGCGAGAACAAGACCCCCGAGTACCTGGCGATCAACCCCAACGGGCAGGTGCCGGTGCTGATTGCCGACGGAAAACCGCTCAACCAGATCGTGGCCATCTGCGACTACATCGACCGGCGCTTCCCGAAGGCGGGCCTGCTGCCCGCCGATCCCTGGGCGCGCGCGCAAGCCCTGTCGCAGCTCGCGTGGCTGAACAACACGGTGCACCCGACGTTCACGCGCTGGTTCCGCACCGCCAGCTTCGCCGACAGCGATGCCGCGCAGTCGGACGTGAAGCAGCGCGCCGCCGCAGACTTCCGTCGCCATCTCGAGCGCATCCAGGATTGGAGCAAGGCGGCGGCGCCGTTCTGGTTCGGGGCCAAGCCGGGCTTTCACGATGCGTACGCGTTCACGCTGCTGCGCTGGGGCGGCTACGCTGGCATCGACCCGGATTCGCTGCCGGGTTACAGGGCCTACATCGAGCGCGTGGTGCAGGCGCCACCCGTGGCCGCGGCGCTCGAGCGCGAGCGCGTGCAGCTGGATACCTACAAGCCGGGCTGAGGGCTAGGCGACCGCCATCGGCTCGGCGGCGCGCTGCTTGCTCGCGGCCAGCGCCCCGCGGGAGGGAAAGAAGAACGTCGCCAGCAGCATGGCCGAAGCAAGCGCGGCAAGCACCATGAACACGTTGGCGAAGCCACCCTCGGTGCGGTGCAGGACCGCGATCATCGGCACCGCGACCGACGCCACGCCCAGCGACACCACGTAGCGCACCGCCAGCACGCGCGCGCGGAATTCGTCGGCGCAGTACTTGCCCACGATGGCGTCGTTGAGCGGGATCTGCCCGAACACCGCCAGCATCATGAGGACCGCGGCCGCGAGCATTGCCCAACCCTGGGTATTGGCGGCGAGCGCGAGCAGTGGAATCTGCGCGAGCGCCACGCCCATCATCAGGCGCTTGAGTTCGAAGCGGTCGATCAGCGCGCCCATCGCCACCTGCGCGAACGCCGCCACCGTGTACACGATGGCCACCAGCGCGCCGATGCCGAAGTTGGTCTGCGTCAGCGCCTGCAGCCGCTCGTCGAACACCTTCGGCATGGAGACGGTGGTCGAATTGAAGATCACACCGCCGCAGGCGGTGGCGATCAGAAGCACGGTGAAGATGCGCGCCATGGTGCGGCCCTCGATGTGCAGGCCGATGGTCCTGGAGGTCTTTTTCACCTTGCCGGGGTCCTCTACCAGCAGCAGGAAGCCGACGCCGGCGGCGATGCACACCAGCCCCGGCACGAAAAAGGCAGCGCGCCAGCCGGCGACATCCACCAGGGCGCCGGTGAACAGCGCCGCCGCCGCGAGGCCCAGGTTGCCCCACAAGCCGTTCCAGCCGAGCGTGCGGCCCATGTTCTCCGACCTGGCCACCAGCATGGCGATGCCGACCGGGTGGTAGATCGCGGCAAAGGCGCCGGTGAGCATCAGCCCGGCCGCGAGGTGCCACGGCGACTGGGAGAAGCCGGTGAGGAAGAGGGAAACGCCGATGCCGAAATAGAACACCACCATCACGCGGTAGCGGCTCCAGTGGTCGGCGAGCCAGCCGGCGGGAATGGCGAACGCGCCAAAGGCGATGAAGCCGCCCAGGGCTAGGGGCAGCAGTTCCGAATACGGGCGACCCCATTCGCGGCCGAGGGCCACCACTGCGGTCGGAAACACCAGCATGACAAGGTGATCGAGCAGGTGCCCGATGTTGAGGAACGGAACCAGCCACCTGTTGTGGGTCATAGGGATAGCTTACCTCGTAAAATCCAAGGCATGGATCGTGTTTCGGGAATCGTGCTGGCCGGCGGCCAGGGGCGGCGCATGGGAGGCGTGGACAAGGGTCTGCAGCTCCTGCGTGGAAAACCCATGGTCGCCTGGGCGCTCGAACGCATTACGCCGCAGGTCGACGAAGTGATCGTCAACGCCAACCAGAACCTCGAAGCGTACGCAGGCTTCGGCCACCGCGTGGTGCCCGACGCCATCGGCGGCTTCGCCGGGCCGCTGGCGGGGTTGCACGCAGGATTGAGCGCGGTGAGCCATCCCCTCGCGGTCACAGTGCCCTGCGATTCGCCTTTCCTGCCGCTCGACCTGGTGGCGCGGCTGCGCAAGGCGCTGCAGGCGAACGACCTCGCAGTGGCGAAGACCGGAGACCAACCGCATCCGGTGTTTTCGCTCGTGCGGCGTTCGGTGCTGGACCACCTTGCGCAGTTCCTCTCCTCGGGCGGCCGCAAGATCGACGCCTGGTACGCGACTCTCAAGGTGGTCGAAGTGCCCTTCGACGATGAAGCCGGCGCTTTCCGCAACATCAATACGCGCGAAGAGCTGAAGGACGCATGAACCGCATCGTCCAGATCGTCAACGCCATCGAAGGCTACGACCCCGACGCGCTGCACGTCGAGAAGGCGCGCGCCGCGATCCGGGCGTGCCTCGCGCCGGTGACGGAATCCGAGCGTTTGCCGGTGCGCGAGTCGCTCGGCCGCGTGCTCGCCGAGGACATCGTCCCCGCGATCGACGTGCCGGGGCACGACAACACCGCCATGGATGGCTACGCGGTGCGCTTCGCGGACCTCAAGACGGGCGAATCGGTGCTGGAGGAGATCGGCGCCGCCCTTGCAGGCAGATCGTTCATCGGGGCCCTCGGACCGGGCCAATGCGTGCGCGTGACCACTGGCGCGGTAATGCCGGCGGGCGCCGACACCGTAGTGGTGCAGGAAGTAGTCAAGGTCAACAGGGGGAGAGTAACGATTCCTCCTGGGCAGAAGGCCAAACAGAATGTGCGCTACGCGGGCGAAGACCTGAAGAAGGGCGTGCCGGTGCTCAAGGCCGGCCAGGTGCTGCGCCCGGCGGAGCTCGGCCTCGTCGCCTCGCTCGGCATCGGCCAAGTCGCAGTCAGGCGCAGGCTGCGCGTGGCCTTCTTTTCCACCGGCGACGAGCTCGTCTCTCTCGGTACTGCGCTGAAGGAAGGCGAGGTCTACGACTCCAACCGCTACACCCTGCACGGCATGCTCTCGCGCCTGGGCGTCGAGATCCAGGACCTGGGCGTGGTGCGCGACGACCCCGCCCTGCTCGAGGCGGCGTTGCGCAAGGCGGCAGCGAACGCCGATGCGATCATCACCACCGGCGGGGTCTCGGTGGGCGAAGCCGATTTCGTCAAGCCGATGATGGCAAAGCTGGGCGAAGCGCTGTTCTGGCGCATCGCCATGCGCCCGGGGCGGCCAATGGCCTTCGGCAGGATCGGCAACGCGTTCCTGTTCGGGCTGCCGGGCAACCCGGTAGCGGTGATGGTGACCTTCTACCAGTTCGTGCGCGAGGCGCTCTTGATCTTGTCCGGGCGCACGGGAGGTTGCGCGCTGCCCCTGCTCAAGGTCGCCGCCGCGGGGCCGCTGCGCAAAGTTCCGGGGCGTACCGAGTACCAGCGCGGCCTCATGTTCCGCGACGCCGGCGAATGGAAGGTGAGGGCCACCGGCCAGCAGGGCTCGGGTGTGCTGCGTTCGATGTCGGAGGCCAATTGCTTCATCGTGCTCGAGCACGAGCGCGGCCGGGTCGAGGCCGGTGAACCGGTGCAGGTGCAGTTGTTCGAAGGCCTGGGGTAAGCAAAAACGGCAACTGGTACCTGCACTGCGCCAATCCTATAAACTCGGTGCCTTGCCTCGAAACTTGCCGGATACCGGCGGGCGTCAAATGCAAGGCACGTTTGTGAGCCGGATGCGGCGACCCGCGGGGCGGCTGCATGCGCTGAGCTGCGCCGCACTGCTCGCCTGCGCAACCTGCCCCGCGGCACGGTGGTGGGCGTAGCCATCGTCGCCTCGGGCAAGCTGCGCATCGCGCTGGTCAGCGCCGCGCAGCTCAAGTCGCGAAAACCGAGGCCCTGTTCCGCGCCGCGCTCGACCGCCGGCTGTCATTCCGGGTGGTGGTAACGGAGACCAGCGACTACTTCCTGGTGTTGGACAACCGGCGGGGCACCGAGCCCGTGAAAACGACGGCGACCATCAGCGCGGCCAAGGGCGTCGCGAGGCCCCCCGCGCCGGCGCCCGGGACGGGCGGAAAACTGAACGAAACGCGCAGGGGAGGAGACCGGGGGCGCTACTTCTTCGCCTCGCCGCCGGCGCCACCGCCCACCGTCGCGTCGATATTGAGCGTACCGAAGCGGTTCTCGTACTCCTTCACCACGTTGGACAGCAGCAGGCTCATGCGCTTGGCCGCGTAGGGGCTGATCACGATGCGGTCGGTCAACTGGATCTTGACCTCCGTCTGCCCGCGGTTCCAGGCCTGGTTCATGCCAAAGAGCATCACTACTTCCTCGCGCGTGCTGGTGACGTTACAGACGTTCGCGTAGGAGCTCCTCATCATCGAGTCGTCCCACTTGATCTTCATGCCCCCGGTGTCGCCGCGGGTTTCCGTCGTCTCTGGAGTCTTGGTTGCCATGATGTTGTGCCTCACCTTTACTTCGTTGAGAAGCGTTTGCCCGGGCACCCCGTCGCCGGAGCGCAGTAATCACATCGCCAGCATGCGCGCCAATTCAAGCAGCGCGGTATCCGCCGGCCGCATGCGGCCCGTGATCTCGGAAAGCGGCGTCACGGTGATCTCGCCGCGCTGCATGCCGACCAATACGCCGTGCCGGCCCGCAGTGAGGCTGTCCACCGCGGCAGCGCCCAGGCGCGTGGCGAGCACGCGGTCCACGGCGCTCGGCACGCCGCCGCGCACCACATGCCCGAGGCGCGTGAGGCGCAGGTCGAAGCCGATGCTGGCGCGCTGCTCGCCGTAGAGCCTGAGCAGTGCATGCACGCCATGCTTGGCGCCTTCCGCGACCACCACCAGCGCGTGCGTCTTGCCGCGGCGGTAGGCCGCGCGCAGCCGCTCGGCGACTTCGGGCGCCTCGACCTCGCATTCTGGGATGGCGATCACTTCCGCGCCGCCGCCGATGCCCGCCATGAGCGCGATGTAGCCGCAGTTGCGTCCCATGGTCTCGACGACGAAGGCGCGATGGTGCGAGGACGCGGTGGTGCGCAGCCGGTCAATGGCTTCCAGCGTGACGTTGATGGCGGTATCGGCGCCGATGCTGACGTCGTTGCCATACAGGTCGTTGTCGATGGTCGACGGCACCCCGACGACCGGGAAGCTTTCGCGCGCCAGCGACGCCGAACCGGACTGCGAGCCGTTGCCGCCGATCACCACGAGCGCGTCGACATTGCGCGCGGCGAGGTGCGCGAGCGCCTGGGCGCGGCCGGCGGGCTCGGCGAACTCGGGACAGCGCGCGCTGCCGAGTATCGTGCCGCCGCGCTGGATGATACCGCCCACGTTGCGCGCGGCCAGCGGCTCGAGCGCATCGGCGAGAAGGCCGGCGTAGCCGTTGCGCACGCCGGACACTTCCCAGCCTTGCGCCAGCGCCGCGCGTGTCACCGCACGCACCGCGGCGTTCATGCCGGGCGCGTCACCGCCGCTGGTGAGGACTGCGATGCGTTTCACTCGCTCTTGTCCTTTGCGCCAGAGTCCTCGACGCGCGAAACTTGGGTCCTCGCCTCGCGCGCCAGCAGCGTGAAGCGGCGCGCCTCGTCAAGCCAGCGCAGCTTGGCAATCGCGGGCAACGAGCTGTAGTACAGCAGTTGCTCGTCCGTCAGTTCGTAGGAATAGTCGTAGTTCGCCATGGATGTTAGTCGTCCCGGTCGCGGTTGCGCAGCATCTCCAGCCGGTGCAGCGCCTGAATGTCCGACTGGTCGATCGGGCGCCCGGTTCCGGATTTCAGAGCAACCAGATCCTCAACCGCGACCACGCTGATCTTGACGTTCTCCACTTCCATTTGCAGCCGCCTTGCGTATGCCGCCTCGAACGGCACAACTGGTTTCACCAGAATATCGATCGATGGCGCCTCCTGCGCTGGCGGCCGCAACTGGAACGCAAGCATGTGTTTGTCGCGAATCCAGCTTGCGAGCGCCGCTGCGTCACAGAACTGTTCGAGCGTGACCGGAAGATTCGGCTTGAGGTGCAGGCGGCGCGCAACCGCCATAAACCGCGGTAGATTCTCGGCGTCCTGGGCGATCATCAGATCGACGTCCATGGTCATCCGTTCCGCGCCATGCAGGTTCACCGCCACGCCACCGACCACCAGGTAGCGCACCCCTTCCTGTTCGAGCGCGCGAAACAGCTCGAGGTAGAACATCGCTCAGGGCTTGCGCCCATCCTCCAGGCGCACCACCTCGGCGGCCGGCTTTTCCTCCAGCTCCGCCGCCTCGATCCTCTGGAACTGCTGCGCGATCTTGCCGCCGGTGACCTGGATCCTCTCCGCGTCCTCGTGCGCCTGACGGATGTGGTCGGCGAGCTTCTTCAAACGGTCGTCGAACCTGCCGAACTCCACGGCCAGGCGCCCGAGCGCCTCCTTGATGACATGGATCTGCTTGCGTGTCTCTACGTCCTTGAGCACCGCGCGCGCGGTGTTGAGCACCGCCATCAGCGTGGTCGGCGACACGATCCACACCCGCTTGCCGATCGCGTACTCCACCACCTCGTAATGGTAGGCGTGGATCTCGGCGAACACCGCCTCCGCCGGCACGAACATCACCGCGCCGTCCGATGTTTCGTTGTCGATGATGTATTTCGATGCGATCGCATCGACGTGCCTTCTCACGTCCGCGCGAAACGCCTTCTGCGCGATCGCCCGGTCGGCCTCGTTGGCCTTCGGGTCGAGCATCAGCTTGTAATTTTCGAGGGGAAACTTCGAGTCCACGCACACCAGGCCCGTCGGCGCGGGCAGCTTCAGCGCACAGTCCACGCGCATGCCGTTGGACAGTGTGTACTGCATCTCGAAAGCCTGGTTCGGCAGCACGTTGCGCACCAGCGCTTCGAGCTGCACTTCGCCGAACGCTCCGCGCGAGCGCTTGTCGCCGAGCAGCTCCTGCAGGCTTACCACGCTGCCGGTCAGCGTCTCGATCTTCTTCTGCGCTTCGTCGATGGTGGCGAGGCGCGACATGACGCTGACGAAGGTCTCGTTGGTCTTCTTGAAGCCCTCGTCGAGCCGCTCGCTGACGCGATTCGAGATCTGGTCGAGGCGCGCGTCGAGCTTGCCCGCCAGCGCCTCCCTAAGTTCCAGGAGCTGGCCGCCGAGGCGGTCGCCCTGCTTCGTCAGCCCGTCGTGCAGGTCGCCGAGCATCTCGCGGTGTTTCTTCTCAGCTCCGCCCTGCAGCCGGAGCGCGAGCCAGACCACCGCCGCAAGTGCGGCGATCGCGGCAAGCGCGGCAATTTCGGCCATGCGCGATTCTAGACCGAGTCGCTCAGCGGCAGCGCCGGCGACGCCGAGAGCGCCTTGTCCGCCAAGAGCCAGTCGCTAGGCGACAGGCGTAGCGCACCGGCTCTGCGCGCCGCCGTGGCCAGTCAATAGAGCAGCTAGCCTAAACAGATGGCGGACTGCCACGACTCGTGTGCCAAAGGGCAATCACTTCAATTTGCTCACCGCGCACCCGGTAGTACAGATAGAAATGAACTCGCGCCAGATGGACGCGCCTCACGCCCCTCGTCCTGGCGTTCAATGCCGGGGCGCCAATAGCCGGTTGGGAGATCAGCAGCGCAAACGCCTCTGCCAGCTCTTCGTTCAACGCGCCGGGAGAAAGGGGACGATTCTGCTCCTACCAAACGGCAGCCTGCTCAATATGCGCGTCGGCGCGCCTGGTGACCCGGATTCGCACAGCCTATTCAGCCGTGGCGGCGGGCAACCTTCGCTAGCAGCTCTTCGGCAGAGATCGTCTCGCCGCGATCGGCCTCGGCGATAGACAGCAGGAGTTCAGCCTCTTCCTCGGGGGACAAGGTGAAACTATTCTCGTCGTCTCTGGCCAGCACGGTCACCGACGCCCCCTCCTCCAACGGTGCGCCATCGACAACGACCTTGCCGCCGACAACCTTTCCCGTCGCTATCTTCATGACCGAAAGAATACTCCGATGTGCGACTTACCAGCAAATGACGCCGAACATTTACGCCCCTTGACGCTCGGTCTGGTGAGCTCGCATCAGACCGAAAGGCTAGATCAAGCTCAGGGCAGTGTCCGGGAAATCGTGGCGATGCCACTAATTAAACGGAGTCCCTCAGCGTCAGCGCCGGCGACGCCGACAGCACTTTGCGCGCCGAGAGCCACGCATTGAGCGACAGCAGCACCACTCCGGCAACCGGCCCCGCGATCCACAACTCCGGACTCGGCGGCAGGTCCAGTTCGAACACCTGTCGCGCCAGCAACTGGCCGATCAACGCCGCGCCGAGCGTCGCCAGCACGCCCGCCACCAGGCCCATGGCGAGGAACTCGGCGCGCTGGCTGCCCATCACCTGCCTGCGCGAAGCGCCGAAGACGCGCATCACCGCTGCCTCGCGCCGGCGCTCGTCCTCGGTGGCCACCAGCGCCGAATACAGCACCAGCAGCCCCGCGCCGAGCGCGAACAGGAACACGAACTGCACGGCGTTGATCACATGGTCGATGATGCCCTGCGCCTGCTTCACCGCCGCGCCGACGTCCACCAGGGTGAGGTTGGGAAAGCGCTTGCTCAACTCGTTCAGCGCCGCCTCGTGCCGCGGCTCGGCGCGGAACGCCGAAACGAAGCTCGCCGGAAAGTCCGCCAGCAGCGCGGGCGGCGCGATGACGAAGAAATTGATCTTCATCGAGTCCCAGCGCAGCTTGCGCAACGACGTGATTGGCGCGCGGAAGCGCTCGGCGCCCACGCTGAAGGCGAGCTCGTCGCCCAGCTTCCAACCCAGGGTCTTCGCGATGCCCTCCTCCACCGAGAGCTCGCTCGCCCCGCGCCTGTACCACGCGCCGGCAACGATCTGGTTGTGAGCCGGCGCGCGCTCGGCGTAGGACAGGTTGAACTCGCGCTCCACCAGGCGCTTGGCGCGCTCCTCGGTGAAATCCGCCTCCGTCACCGGCTTGCCGTTCACCGCCACGAGGCGCCCGCGCACCATCGGATTGAGTTCGGGCGCGGCGATGCCGCGCTCGGCGAAGAAGCGGTTCAACGCCGCGACCTGGTCGGGCTGCACGCCGAGGAGGAAGCGGTTCGGGGCGTCGGGCGGCGCGCTGCGCCGCCAGGCGTCCACCAGGTCGTTGCGCGTGAAGGTGAGCAGCAGAACCGCGGTCAGGCCGAGCGCCAGGCTTGCCACCTGCACTGCGTTGCCGCGCGCGTGGCGCCTGAGGTTGGCGAGCCCGTAGCGCAGCGCGATGCTGCGCGCACCGAGCCGCCGCGCCACCGGCGCGGCCGAAACCAGTCGCAGCGCCGCCCACGCTACCGCGGCGAACACCAGCACTGCGGCGCCGAAGCCGCCGATCACCGTGAGGCCCAGCTTCGCGTCGCCCGCCTGCCAGATGAGCAGCCCGCTCAAGGCGACGATCCCTGCGGCATACACGGCGAGCGTGCTCGAGCTCGGCGCGCCCGCCTCGCGCCGGATCACGCGCACCGCGGGCACGTTCTTCAATTGCACCAAGGGCGGAAGGGCAAAGCCGAGCAGCAGCACCAGGCCGACCAGGAAGCCCTGCAACGCGGGCAGCAGGGCAGGCGCGGGCAGCGACGCCTGCAGCAGTTCGCCCAGCGCCGCCGCGATCGCGCCCTGCGCGACATAGCCCAGCGCGCAGCCCAGCGCGCAGGCGCCGGCCCCGAGCAGCAGGAACTCCGTGCCGTAAAGCGACAGCAGCCGTCCCTGGGTGGCGCCGAAGCAGCGCATCACCGCGCAGCCGTCCAGGTGGCGCTCTACGAATCGGCGCGTGCCCAGGGCGATGGCGACGCCCGCGAGGATTGCCGCGAGCAGCGCGGTGAGGCCGAGAAAGCGCTGCGCGCGGTCGATCGACGCGCGCACCTCGGGCCGGCCGCTTTCCAGATTGTCCACGCGCTGGCCGCGCGCCAGGCGCTCGCGCGCCCATCCCTCGAACGCGGCGAGCGCCGCCGGCTCGCCCGCAGCGTAGAGGTAGAACCAGACGCGGCTGCCGGTCTGCACCAGCGCGGTGGCGGGCACGTCCGCCGCATGCATCATCAGGCGCGGCGCGATGTTGAAGAAGTTGGCGCCGCGCTCCGGTTCGAGCGTCAGCACCGCCGCGACCTTCAGTTCCGCCGACCCGAGCTTGAGGCTGGCCCCGACCGGCGCGCCGAGCGCGCTCACCAGGCGCTCTTCCAGCCACACGGTGCCGCGCTCCGGGCCGCGCTGCGCCGGCGCATCCGGCGCGTTCGGCGCCGGCGCGATGTGCAACCTGCCCCGCAGCGGGTAGTCCTCCGTCACCGCCTTGAC